>DATDGR010000340.1:0-5993 GCA_036521995.1 Terriglobia bacterium
AGGCCAGTTGTTTTTCCGGCTGGCCCAGCAAGCAGTGGCTGTGGAACCAGTCACTTACAAGTCGCTGATCCGGGCGCCAGCGGCCAATTCCGCATCAAACCACAACCTGTAGGGGCTAGGTGAGTCAAGTGGATACCCCCATTAAACTATTTATAATCATATATGTGATGGCTAATCTTCAAAAGCCAATCAAGGCTAGGTCCTTCGCTGCGGGCCAGGTAAATCCGAGGGCCACTTAGAGATCCGAAAAGTCATGCGTGCAGTGGCCGCCTTGCTCGCGTGGCCGCCGAGGGTGGCCGCCCGGTCGCTCGAACTCTACTTGATGCCGACCACCATGGAATCCGGGCCCACCAGGTGCTCGACATGCGTCTCGCGGAAGCCGGCCTCCTTCATCCAGCTCCTGCATTCCGCGCCCGTGTAGTCGAAGCCGCCTGGGGTTTCGATGAGCATATTGAGACTCATCATCAGGCCGAAAGCATTCCGTGAGCGATCGTCGTCAATCACTGCGTCGTAGGCCAGCAGCGCACCGCCCGGAGAGATGGCTTCATAAGCCTTTCGGACCAGCATCCTTTTTTCGTCCAGGTTCCAATCATGAAGGATGTGACCCATGGTGATGACGTCGGCTGTCGGCAGCGGATCCTGGAAGAAATTTCCGGCGGCGAAACGTAAACGTCCGCCCAGGCCGTGCTGCTCCACGTAGTCCTCGAATATCGGCCCGACTTCGGCAAGATCGAAGCCAATGCCGTTCAGGTGTGGATTCGCGAGCGCGATCTGCACCGCCAGGTCACCCTGCGCCGTGCCCACGTCGGCGAAGGTGGAATATTGCCTCCAGGGAATTTTCTGCGCGATCGCGAGGTTGGCGCCGAGGCTGATGCCGGTCATGGCCGCGAGGAATCCCTTCAGCCTTGCCGGGTCGGCGTATAGCGCTTCAAAGGGCGATGCCATGCCATCCTGATCTTTGGACTCGTTCTGCTGTTTCCCCGTGCGCAGTGCTTCCGTGAGATGGTTCCAATGCCCGTAGAGGCGATGGTTCGCCATTTCGAGCACCCCGCCAATATAGGTGGGCTTGTGCTTGTCGAGATAAAGATCGGTGGCCGGCGTATTGGCGTACGCCCCATCCACCCTGCGCAAGAACCCCAGCGCCGTCAGAGCGTCTAGAAAATCACGCGCTGATCGCGGATGGAGGCCCAGACGGCCGCTGAGTGTCTCCAGGTCCTCCGCCTTCTTGGCCAGCTCGGTGAAGACTTCCATCTCGACGGCGCTCAATAGCGTCTTGGACGCCCAGAATCCGAGGCCGACTTGCAGGATGTGCTCCGGGCTCCCGTTCGCAGTCATGTCATCTCCTTCAATCAACTCGTCCCGGGCAGGCGGTTTTTCCGCGCCCCATAAGGTCGAAGAATGCTTCGCTTCCAGCCTCTGAGTCCCCGGTGGCGAGGGTTATGAGAGAATTTCCAGTTGAGCCACAGCAGCATACACCTGTTGGTCTAGACCAGGTTGCACTCGTAAACTCCAGTAGCCAGCGCCATCTGGCGGCGGATTCTTGACACACTGCCAGGCATCTTCTAAGGTAAGACTTCGCCTGTTTCACAGCATACGAGCCCCATCCGAGGTTAATCAGTGCGAGTGGTCTTTGTGGCGCCCGAAGGGGTGCCTTTCTCGAAGACTGGCGGCTTGGCCGACGTGATCGGCGGGCTGCCACGAGCCTTGGTGCAGTCCGGACTACAGGTTGACGTTCTGTTGCCGAGATACCGCAGCACCAGTCAGGGCCCAACAATAGAGACGGGCCGCAGCCTCACCATTCCGTTGAGCGCCGGCTTCCGGTTTGCTAGCGTTCAGAATGGCGGCCTGCTCAAGGACGTCCAGTACTATCTGATCGACTGCCCAGAGTTTTTTGATCGCGACGGCCTTTACCAGGACAGCGCCACCGGGTTGGATTATCCCGACAACTACCTGCGCTATGGCGGTTTCTGCCTGGCGGCGCTCGAGTTCATCAAGCGGCTCGGACCGCCACCTGAAATCATCCACTGCCACGACTGGCAGACAGGGCTGGCGCCTGTTTATCTGCGGCGCAATTACGGGCCTGACCTCTACTACTCCGGTACGCGGGTGGTGTTTACCATTCACAATCTCGCTTACCATCCCGAGTTTCCGCGCGCCACGCTCAGTGAGATTTCGCTCGACGACACCCTTTTCCACATGGACGCGCTCGAGTATTTTGGCCGGGTGAACGTGCTCAAGGGCGGCCTGGTGTTTGCGGACGCTCTCACGACCGTCAGCCCGAAATACGCTGAGGAGATCCAGACGCCGGAGTTCGGTGCCGGTCTCGAAGGGGTGCTGCAAAGGCAAGCCTGGAAGCTCCGCGGCATCCTGAACGGTGTCGACTACGAGGCCTGGAATCCGGCCACCGACCCTCTGATTCCCGCCCACTACTCGCCCGAGGACCTGCGCGGCAAGAAGGAGTGCAAGCGCACTCTGTTGGAAAGAATGGGAGTGGAGCAGCCGGCCCTGAGCCGGCCCGTGCTCGGCATGGTGTCGCGCTTCGATCGCCAGAAGGGATTCGATTTGCTGGCCGAGATCGCCGAGAGCCTCGCCGCCCTGGACCTTTACCTGGTCGTGCTCGGAACCGGGACCCGCGAGTACGAGGAGTTCTTCGAGCGCCTGGCCAAACGGTATCCGGGTAAGTTCCTGGTGAAGATAGCGTATGACAATACGCTGGCGCACCTGATCGAGGCGGGATCCGACATCTTCCTCATGCCCTCGCGCTACGAGCCTTCCGGGCTGAACCAAATGTACAGCCTCAAATACGGCACCGTGCCCGTGGTGCGAGGGACCGGAGGCTTGGAGAATACCATCGACAACTTCGACGGGACTTCGGGCACCGGCTTCAAGTTCTATGAATATACCGGGCACGCGCTGCTCGATACAATCTCGAGAGCCCTCGAGGCCTTTCGCTGGCCGAGACTCTGGGCTAGAATCATGCTGAATGGCATGCTGAAGGATTTCTCCTGGACACGTTCGGCCCGCGAGTATGCCGAGCTCTACCAAGCCATCTCACCGGCTAAGGTTGCCCCGGAGCCGCCGGAGCCCCAGGAGCCGGCGAAGCCACAAGCAGAGGTCTCGGCCGCAGTGGCGATAGCAGGTCCGTGAGGTTGGGGCGCTGATTGAGTCCCAGGTCGCCCTCTTGCATCCAATGGTCTGGTGGGCAACTGCGGGGTCCCGCAGAGGCGTCGTCAGAGCCGAGAGTCGACGGAAGTTACGTAACATCTACCGAGGGGGCGGATGCGGTTCAAAGCCGGAATGTTTAAGATACCAGGCGAGTTACGCAAATGTCTGCCTTGGAAAACCATGCGGAGCCACGCGGCGCCCAGGAGCCGTCGTTAACGTGCCTGGAACCCTCGATGACGTTCGAAGCCACGATGTGTAACAAAACCATGGAGCTACGGATATGTCTCAACGTCACAGTGGCTGCAAGCTGGAATCAGCAACAAGGAGAACATCATGGTAGGAAATGGTTTGGTCGAATTCACGGATCAAAACTTCGACGAGCAGGTACTCAAATCGGATAAACCCGTTCTGGTTGACTTCTGGGCAACCTGGTGCAGCCCGTGTCGTGCCATCGGACCCACCATCGAGGCGGTCGCGCTGCAATACGTCGATCGCGCCAAAGTGGGCAAGGTGAATGTGGACGAAAATATGTCGGTCGCCAGCCGGTATCGCATCACGGGCATCCCGGCGCTGCTGCTGTTCAAGAATGGCCAGGTGGCGGAGCAGTTGATGGGTATCCAATCCAAGGACGCACTAGTCAAGATGCTCGAACGGCACCTGTGATGCCATTCGCGGTTGCCGGGGGGCTTTTCATCTTCCCGTCTTTAGGCTAGCCCGTCGTTTCCGGAGCTGGCCTTCCTGCCTCGCCCGAACTGGGGCCCCACTCAGGTAGAATAAGACTCGGCTGTTAGGTTCCAGGGATGCTTATGCCAAAGGCAAAAGCCACGGTGGTGGTTGGGGTTCAGTGGGGCGACGAAGGCAAGGGCAAGGTAGTGGACGCCCTCGCCGAGAACTTCGACATCGTAGCCCGCTATCAAGGGGGCGCGAACGCCGGCCACACGGTGGTGGTGGAAGGCCGAAAGTTTGTGCTTCAACTTCTGCCCACCGGCATCATCCGCCCGGATCGTACGGCCGTGATCGGGAATGGTGTCGTAATTGATCCCGAGGCGCTGGCGGGTGAGCTTCAGTGCCTGGAAGACGCTGGGGTAAAAGCAGGCCAGAGGCTGCTTATCAGCGACCGGGCGCACCTGATTCTGCCTTGGCATCGCAGCCACGAAATCGCAGCCGAGGCGGCTCGCGGTGGAGGGAAGATCGGCACCACTACGAAGGGCATCGGCCCCACCTACGAGGACAAGGCTAGCCGGCTCGGTCTCCGGACTTGCGACCTGCGTCACCGAGCAGCGTTCATGCAGAGATGCAGGGATCTGGTGGCGGACAAGAACCGGCTGGCGGCGGGACTCTTTGGTTCGTCTCGCCCTGAGGCCTTGGACGATGGCTCCTGGATTGAGCGCTACTTCGAGCGGGCCGAGGGCATGGTTCCCCGCTTGACGGACGTTTCGGTGTGCCTCAACGACGCACTCGACCGCGGCCGGCAGGTGCTGTTTGAAGGCGCCCAAGGGACGATGCTCGATCTTGATCACGGCACTTATCCCTTCGTGACATCGTCGAGTGCGGCAGCGGGTGGAGCCTCGACCGGCACCGGTGTGGGACCCACGCGGATCGGTTCCGTGATCGGCGTCTCCAAAGCCTACGCCACGCGGGTGGGAAGCGGTCCATTTCCGACCGAAGCGTCCGGCGCAGAGGCGGAGAAGATCCGCGAGCGTGGCGGCGAGTATGGCGCCGTGACGGGACGGCCGCGCCGCTGCGGCTGGTTTGACGTGCCGGCAGCGCGTTACAGCGCGCGGCTCAATTACCTGAACGCGCTGGTAATCACCAAGCTCGACATTCTTGATCATCTGGCCGAGATTCCGGTGGGCATCGAGTACGAGTTGGATGGCCATCGTTGCCAAGGCTTCCCGGCTACTGTGGGGGACGTGGAGCGTCTGAACGTGCGCTACACCATGCTCCCCGGCTGGCAGCAGCCAACCTTCGGCCTGCGGGACTACGATCAGCTCCCAGTCCGCGCCAAGGAGTATCTCCATTTCATCTCTCGTGAAGTCGGAGTGCCCATCGCCATGATTTCGACCGGACCCGAGCGTCAGCAGGCGATCTGGCTCGGGGACTCACCCATTCGCAACGGCTGACCTGGGCAACGCGCTTGCGCCTTTTTGCTGTCCAACCCGCTGTGATCCCCTAGCCACGCTATGATCAGCTTCGAACAAGCGCTCACAACGGTCCGCCAGAAGCTCCAGGCCGCCGCCCGCAAGCCCTTGACCGAGAGACTCGGGCTGCTCGCCGCACGCGGGCGCATCCTGGCCGAAGACGTGAGCGCTGATCGCGATTACCCCCCTTTCCATCGCTCCACCCGCGACGGCTTTGCCGTCCACGCGGGCGACGCGGCCGCCGTGCCGGCCACCCTCAAGATTGCAGGCTTGGCCCGCGCCGGAGCGCCGTTCACCGGCCAGGTCGCCGCAGGCTGTGCGGTGGAGATCATGACCGGCGCCCCGCTGCCGGAAGGCACGGACGCCGTGGTGATGGTGGAACACACGCGCCAAGTGGGCCCCATCGCGCCCGGCGGCTCAGGACTCGACGCGCGCGTGAAGCCGGTGGAGATTATCCGGCCCGTGGCGCCGGGGGAAAACGTCATACGCCAAGGGAGCGAGGCGCCAGCAGGCAGTGTCGTGCTTCCGCGCGGGCGGCGGCTCGGACCGGGCGAAATCGGGCTCGCGGCCTCGATCGGCCGCACCGAGCTCCAGGTGTTCGCACGGCCTCGAGTCGCCATTCTGCCCACCGGCGACGAGGTGGTGCCCGTCGATCAAAGACCCGAATGGTTCCAGATTCGTAACAGC
>DATDGR010000341.1:0-42653 GCA_036521995.1 Terriglobia bacterium
CGCGCTCATCGCTACTTTCTGACCCCGCACGGCTGGAAGGTAGCCCGGCTCATGACTCGCCTGGAAGCGCGCGTCTTTCGCCCGGCGCTGACAGCCTTTGAGCAGCATCCAGCCGCCCTGCCGCCTAAGTTGTCGCTCGCCCTGACGCGGGTGGATACTCAGCTGGACGCACTTATTCAGGACGCTGTTCCGTTGCGAAAGGCCAGCTAAAAAACTTGTTACATTCGTTAAGAACATGATCAGATCAGACGACTAGAGTAGTCCTGGGCACTCAATGCGGTTTCTCATCTGAATAAGGGCGAACCACAGTCTTGACCTCGAATAGGCGATAGCCGGAGTAGAGATGGCGGTTGCGGAAGGAGTTTCCCCGCAGATTCAAAGTGACCTGAACTCGACTGGGCAACCACAAGGGTGAGTTGGAGCCCGGGAAGATCACGGGCCCATATTGGACCTGAGTCACGATTTTCTTCAGTCGAAGCTGGGGCTGCGGCGCTAGAAGATCCGTGTGGATACGGACGATCTGATATTCGGCAAGACTGATCCACACGACACCCTGCACCAAGACCGGAAAGCTAATTCCAGGAGCGCCGAAAGTCAACGGGCTCGCGGAATCGGGATGCTGCGCAAATCCTACGACCACGCATGGCCTCCGGTCGATCGATTGCCGTCCGAGGTAGCGAAAGGTGGATTCAGCTTGGTGCGAGACATCCAAGTAGGCTTCGAGCGAGGCGAACCCTCGGGTGAGCAGGAAGCCTGGCGCCGCGCCCTCATTTTCAACGGGACGGCGGTCGAGATCGGTTCGGAACTCGGTAAGCTTTTCCTCACCGCCTTGTCGATCCCCTAAGGCAAGGTAATAAAACTCCTGGCGGTGGTTGCCGCGGGGGGCCGATTCTTGAATCTGCTCGAGCGAAGTCACATTGACGAAGTTGTGGAAGAAGGCTTCTACGTTGGCGCCGACCTTCTGCAAGATCACGGGCAGCGGATCCTGGCTCGCAGCCGGCTCGAAACCCTTCAGCTCGGGCACAGCCTTCGTCAACTCCTTTAAGGGCGCGTCGAGGTACGGATGAGCATCACGGTACCACTGGTCCGCCGCCACGGCCTGCAACGCGGGGGCCTGATAAGCGCCGACCATGGGGCCTGGAGGCAGGGAGGTAGGCTGCGCGCTCGGCATAAACAGAAGAATCCATAAGGCCCTCATAAGTAGTCGAGCTCCGTGTGCGACCAAGTCTCCAGCCTGGATTGTGAGAATCCGAATCCCGCAAGTCAAGGCTTTAGAGAGGTTTCGTAAGTTTCAGCAAGGAACGGTCCCACAAATACCCTGCCGGCGCTTTCGGGCGCGGGGTCGGCACCAGCCTCGGGAGCAGCCTTGAGGAAGCCTCCCTTGGCAAAAGTTGGGTCCCGAAGGCGGCGCAGCGCATCCAACAATCGGGAGCGGCGGATCCGATGGTAGGAAGCTCACACCGGCTTGCTTACCTCGCTGGGCGACGGACGTCTCATAGTGAGGACGACAACCAGCGGTCCGGCCAGCAGGCCGGCGGCGAACTCAGCCTTGAGGCTGAACCCGATTCCAAAATTAGGGTTGTTGTTACGAGTTCAGGTATGAATTCGTCTATAGTTATGGACAGAGCGCCCCGGTTTCCAAGAAGGCCGGTGACGGCGCGAAGTACCGGATGGAGGAAAAAGGATCTATGCAACACGAAACGAAGCGGTTCTTGCACGACAATTTCTTCGGATTGAGCCTCACACTGATTGGAGTCCTGTGTCTGGCGCTCACCGGCAGTTTGTACTTAGGCCACCGCGGCTATCCGCAATCCACGGCGGCCGCCGGGCTCGGAAGTGGTGCGGGGCTGAGCGGGCCGGGTATTGAAACGTTGGAGGGCCTTAACCACGCCTATGAGCAGATCGCTAATCTGGTTACGCCGGCGGTGGTCAACATCAGCACCACGTCCGTGGTGAAGGTGCAACAGCAGCAGTTACCCTTCACGATGGACCCATTCTTCCGGCAATTCTTCGGCAATATCCCCGGCTACAGCGGTCCGCGCGAGCAGAAGGAAAAAGCCCTGGGGTCGGGCGTGATTGTGTCGCCGGACGGCTATATTCTGACCAACAACCATGTGATCTCACACGCCACCGACATTCAGGTGATGCTGCAGGATAATAAGAAGTATAAGGGCAAGCTAATCGGCGCTGACCCACAGACCGATCTCGCCGTCATCAAGATCGAAGCCAATGATCTTCCCACGGCGCCGATCGGCGACTCCGCCGAACTGCACGTGGGCGACACCGTGATGGCGTTCGGCAATCCGTTTGGCTTGAACTTTACGGTCACCCGTGGTACGGTCAGCGCCCTTGGCCGGGGCCAGGGCCGCGACGGCGTCAAGATCGAGCAAGGCGGGCCCCTTACGATTCAGAATTTCATCCAGACCGACGCCGCCATCAATCCGGGTAACTCCGGCGGCCCGCTGGTGAATGTGCGCGGCCAGGTGGTGGGCATCAATACGGCCATCCTCAGTAACGGCAGCGGAATGAATGGCGAGGGCGGCTTTATGGGCATCGGGTTCGCCATTCCCTCCAACATGGCTCAGCATGTGATGGGTGACCTTATCAAAACGGGCAAGGTCTCCCGTGGCTATCTCGGCGTCACCATTACCGACCTTAACGATCAGATGGCGCGCCAGTTCGGCCTGCCAGCTAACAGCGCTGGGGCCCTGATTCAGGACGTGGAGAAAGGTGGACCAGGAGAGAAGGCGGGCCTCAAACCGGGCGACGTGGTTCAGTCATTTGACAGCAAGCCCGTAGATTCCGCCGGCGCTCTCACCCTAATGACCACCAACGCCAACCCGGGTGCGGAAGTGACCTTGGGAATTGTACGTGACGGCAAGAAGATGGACGTCCGCGTTTCTCTAAGCCAACGGCCGGCCGGACTCACACCCGCGTCCGCTAAGGGAGGGGAACAGGGAGAAGAGGGCGGAGAAGGGGAGGCGCCCTCCGCAGGCACACTGCGCGGAATCAGCGTGCAGGCCCTGACGTCCGACATCCGCCAACAACTCGGCTTGTCTGCCGACGTTCACGGCGTCGTGATCAATCAAGTCGATCCCAATAGCCCTGCCGGGCGAGCCGGATTGCAACAGGGTATAGTGATCGAAAGCATCAACCGGCAGCCGGTCAATTCGGTGGCGGATTTCGACCGTCTGGCTGCCAAGGCCAAGGGCGACACCTTGCTACGCGTTAATCTGCAGGGACAGGCCCAGTTCGTGGTGATTTCGCCGAACTCTGATAGCGGTGATGACGGCGACGGGCAGTAAAACACGGCGATTGACTTAGGCTTCCTCCTTCAGGGCGGTGGCGGAGCCCCAACGGGCTCTGTCACCGCTTTTTTGTCCGGAGGCGACCGGGCTTGAGACCAGGGCTTACCCTTCCCAATGAATTCCCGCTTTCGCGGAATGACTGTATCCAAAGAACTGAATCCAGAATGACACTCCTACCGGTCAGCCCGGCAGTTTGACATCCATATTCTTTTCCTGTATGTTAGATATCTCTATGGTTAACAACACGCTAGCGCCCAAGGCCGATGAGTGAGAGAACTCGAGAGGGTAAGGCAAAAGACGTCCAAGCCATGTGGTTTCAGCAGGATGAGCCAGTTTTTTGGGTCCAATCCGGAGTTCTCGTTCACGCGCCGGTCAATGAGTCGCCAAGGCGGCCCGGCGAATGTCGACGCGGCGAGGGACGTGATGACGTTCAAAGCCGGAATGTATCAGATTATAAATAGGTTGGCCCAGATAACCTTCCGGTCAATGAGCTTCCGGCTGGGAGGCCTCTTCGTTCGAGGAGGAATCGAGGTGGCGTCCTGGCATCGGCGTACGGGCGGTTGGTGCCAACGGCGGAGTCCTGGGGCTTGCTCGTCACCTGTCCGTTGGCCTCGAGCCGTTCAGGACGCGAGGAAGCTCACGCAGGTCTGCGATCAGAAAGTCCGGCGGCGAGGTCTGCAGGGTTTCGGGCGCCAGGCCATAAGTCACGCCACAGGTCCACACTCCGGCGTTCCTGCCGGTTTGCACGTCAGTGTCGGAATCACCCACGATCATCGTACGGCGGGCCGGAATGCTGGTTTCTTGCATCAGCGTCAGGAGTCCCACGGGGTCGGGCTTCTTCTGTTCAAAGCTGTTGCCCCCATAAACGCGCGCAAAATAGTGGCTGAGGCCGAGCCCCTTCAGGATGGCTTCGCTGAACCGGACCGGCTTGTTGGTAAGCACGGCCATCTTTCGCGTCTTCAGATCCTCCAACGCTTCCCGGACGCCAGGGTAGGCTACGGTGTGGTCCAGCATGTGGTCGCGATAGTACTCCAGGAAGAACTCTACCGCTTGCCGGACGGCCTCCTCGGAGGCGTCCGCGCCCAGGGCCCGTCGCATCAGGGGCACCACGCCGCGTCCTACGTAGGAAGCGACGGTTTCCTCCGGCAGCGCTTCGAGCTCCAGGCGCATGCGGACCGCATTGACACTCTTTACGAGGTCGTCCTCGCTATCGATGAGAGTGCCGTCCAGGTCAAAGACGAGCAGGTCGATACCGGCTGGCGCCTGAACGCGGTTCCGGGAATTGGTCGTCATGGGCCCTCTTCCTTTATGATTATAAGCGGCCTCCGGACCTGGCAGCATGGCGGATGTGAGGGGGTCTGCAGGCTCGTGCTGGCGACTTCATCGCAAAGGATTGTTGTGCGTTATGGCCGAAATACTGCCCTTCAAAGCGCTTCACTATGATCAACAACGCGTGGGCGGCCTCGGTAAGGTTGTCACTCAGCCTTACGACAAGATCTCACCCGAGATGCAGGCCCGTTATTATGAGGCCAGCCCGTTCAATCTGGCGCGGATTATCCGCCGGCGCGCTGACGCGGCCGAGCAGGATCCTTATGCCGCGGCCGGTCGCGAGTTTCGCGGCTGGATCGAGCGTGGCATTCTGACCCGAGACACCGCTGTGGCCCTTTATCCTTATGACCAGGAATATGCCGTGCCGGGGCAGATCCACGTCCGGAAACGTCGCCGCGGTTTTATCGGCCTCTGCCGCCTGGAGGAGTACTCGGCCGGTGTCGTTTACCGGCACGAGGAGACGCTTTCCGGCCCCAAGGCCGATCGCATGGCCCTCCTGCGAGCGACCCGGGCCCACTTCGGCCAGATCTTTCTGCTTTACAGCGACCCGGAGGGGATCGTAGAGCGCGAATTCGACGCCGGGACCAGCCAGGGCGCACCCTCCTGGGAGGATGCGAAAGACGAATATGCGACGCGGCACGAAGTCTGGCGCCTCGGCTCCCCTGAGGCGGTGGGGCGCATTCAGGAGGTCATGCGCTCGAAAAAGCTGGTTATCGCGGACGGTCATCACCGTTACGAAACTGCCTTAGCCTACCGGAATAGCCTGCGCGCGGAGGGCCCGGCGAATCCTGCCGCCGACTATGTGATGGCGACCTTCGTGCGCATGGAGGCCGAAGGGCTTTTGATCTTGCCCACCCACCGCGTGGTCCGCGGCTTGTTGGACTTTAGTTGGACTCGCTTCCTGGCGGAGGCATCGGTGTATTTCGACGTGCAGGAACTGGCAGGCGAATCTTCCCATGATCTGGCCCGTTGGCGGGAAGAGCTGAGCAGATTGGGACGCGGCGCTCCAACCTTTCTGGCTTACGCGGGTCCGGGCCGCGCGGCGTTGCTCGTGTTGCACGAAAACACCGAGGAAATGGAGCTGGCAGGGACGCCGCCGGGACTGGCCCGGCTGGACGTGTTCTTACTGCACCGGCTTGTGCTCGAACAGGTACTGAACATTGATCGCGAGGCGGTCCGCGAGGAGAAGAATCTCCGTTACGAGCGCGAGGCGGAGGTTGCCACGCGCGCGGTGGATGCCGGGACCGCACAGGTCTGCTTCGTCGTCAATGCGACGCCTATCGAAGCCGTGCGCGACAACGCCTTTGTCGGGCACGTGATGCCGCAGAAGTCAACGGACTTTTATCCGAAGCTGCTCTCCGGCCTCACGATCTACGACCTGGAATGAGAACCGGGATCATCCGGTGCTCAGGAAAACGATCGGACACCGGATTCAAGGTCGTCGAAGACTTCGAACACCGTCACCAGCTTGGTGATGTTGAGCTGCTCGGTGATCTTTTTGGTGAGATTGGCTAGCTTCATGGTTCCGCCGGCGCTCTGGGCCGAAGTGAATCCTGCCACCAGGGTTCCCAAGCCGGCGCTATCGATGTAAGGTACGTCTCCCAGGTCGATCAGAATGTTCTTGTGGCCTTCCGAAATGAGACTCTTGAGGACGCCACGGAGTTGGTTGCTCTCTTCGCCGAGCACCAGACGACCGGAGAGTTTCAGAACCGTAACTCCGTCGCGCTGCTGGTCCTTGAAACGAAGTGCCATGAGGAACCTCCTAATTCCCGCCAGCGGCCAACCCCCCGGGCCGCTCAGTCTTCGTTCTTCCCGCCGGTTTTCATTCAACGGAATTCTATCGGGCGGCGCCGCAAAAGTAAACGCAGCCCCAACCGTCAAGTGACAAAGCGAGAAAACGGAGGTCCATGGTTCGCTTCCAACCACAGTCGAGAAACCGGCATCCTAGCCGCAAGAGACTGCCGTAGGAGCGCGAAGTCACGGTATGCGCCAAATTTCCGCCGTTTGGGTCCTAGTCTTCGGCTTCGCGACCTTCTCAGCCCCGCAGGTCTCAGTTCCTCAAACGTCCGCTTCCGGTAATCGAACTTCCAGCCTCGAGGGCGTCGTGTTGAATGCGCAAACCGGTGAACCGGTCAGAAAGGCCCAGGTGACGGTGATCCAGGCCCCCGCCCCCCAGGGGAACGACACGGGGCCCAGGTATGCCATCACGGACGCCTCCGGCCGTTTCAGCGTCAGCGGTCTCGATCCGGGCCGGTACCGGTTGGACGCCCAAGCCGACCGGTTTGCCCCGCTGGCTTACGGCGCGCGGGAGCCTGGAAGGCGGGGCAAGGTACTGGCGCTGGAACCAGGCCAGAGTCTGCGCGACGTTACTTTGCATCTTGTGCCCTGCGGCGTGATGGCGGGAACCGTACGGGACGAGAATGGCGACCCGGTGGTGGGAGTCTCGGTTCAAGCGCTGCCAGTTGGAAGAATTCGCTTCTCGCAGCAAGGCAATCAGTCCCAGACAAATGACCTCGGGGAGTACCGTTTGTACGGCCTGGTACCCGGCTCATACATCATCCAGGTGACCCCCCAAGCGCGCCCCGATCAGATAGATCCTCCAGGGATGGCCTACGTTGACACTTTTTATCCGGATACGAGCGACCCGGCCGCGGCCACTCCCCTGGCCGTCCAGCCGGGAAGTGAAATGCACGAAATCGACGTGGACATCAGACCGGTTCACGCGGTGCGGGTGCGAGGCCGGATGTTCAATGCCAACGGCACACCGGCAGAGGGCGGATTTGTCATGCTAGTTCCGCGCGGACGGGAGTCAAGGTCTCCGGCTGCCGCCGTGGTCAGAGCCTATACTCCCAGCCGGTACAACGCAGGCGTCCAGGGCACCCGAGGCGACTTCGAGATTCACGATGTTCCCGCCGGCTCCTACTGGGCTTACGGAGCGGTGCCCGGCAGGAACCGGCAGGACCAGGTGCGTGTGGCGCTCGAGGTGGATGACACGGATGTAGAAGGCCTGATCCTGACGGTGGGCGCCGGGGCGGAGCTGGCGGGAAGGGTACGCGTCGAGCCGGAGAAATCGTTCAACTATTCCGCTCTAGGCCTGATCTTGAGGCCGGAGGCTGACGCCCCCAACATGGGAACAGCGGGTGCGCAAGTCAACGCCAACGGGACCTTCGTGCTGCACGATGTGGCATCCGGGACTTATCGAGTCAACGTAGTGGGCTTTCCTGAAGAGTACTACCTCAAGTCCGCCCGTGTCGGCGGCGCCGATGTGCTGGAGAGCGGCCTGATCGTGGATTCGGCCGTCAACCCAGGATCGGCCGAGATCGTGCTGAGCTCGCTGGGCGG
Source organism: Terriglobia bacterium (assembly GCA_036521995.1). Classification (GTDB taxonomy): domain Bacteria; phylum Acidobacteriota; class Terriglobia; order UBA7540; family UBA7540; genus Gp13-AA77. The sequence goes on from DATDGR010000341.1 coordinate 7,980, forward strand.
TAGCGTGAGCGGAGCGGTGTCGAGGGATCAGCAACCGGCGCAGGCGACGGTTTTCCTGGTGCCCGACCCTCCCCATCGCGACCGGCAGGACCTCTATTCATCCAAGCGGACGAAGGGGGATGGCACGTTTAGCCTGCTCGGGCTTCCGCCCGGCGACTACAAGCTTTTTGCCTTCGAAGATCCCGACCCGGAGCTCATCAGCGACCCCTCGCTGTTTCAGGCCTACGAGGCTAAGGGTGAAGCTGTCCACATCGAAGCGGGCCACGGCCAGCCCGTCCAACTGGAGCTGATTCCCGCCGAAGATTCGCGGTAGTCGGAGCTCGTGATGAGCTCCGCCCTGCCGCGGGTACTATGGGAGATATCGGCTGATGGCCGCATCTTCAGCGGACTTTCATGCTCTCGATGGCCTGTTCCAGCCCCTGCCGCGAGTCCCAGAAATCGCGCCACAGGTCGCCGGATTTCTCCAGCCTCGGGAAAATGCTCTTGATGTTCAAGCGGTCCGGACGCAAGCTGTGGCGGAGCTCGCGCGGCGCGATCGGTGCGGAGACCGGCGCTTTGGGGAATGCCCTGACCGCGTAGGGCGCCGCCAACGGTCGGCCGGACGCGTTCTGGTAGGCGTCGATCAGCACGGTACCGGCCGGCCGCTTGGCGACGATGCGCTGTTGAGTCACCTGCTTCGGCATTTCCGCAGCCACTAGGCGGCCCACGATGTCCGCGAAGGTTCGAACCTGCTCGAAGGTGTATTCGCGTTGGAGGGGGATGTAGATGTGAAACCCTGTGGCTCCGGACGTCTTGAGAAACGCCTTCACTTGAAGAGCCAGCAGCTTGTCGTGCACGGCGCGGGCCACGTCGACAACGACTGAGAAATCGGTCCCGTCGCTGGGGTCCAGGTCGAAGAAAACATAGTCCGGATGCTCGAGATCGTCGCGGCGGCTCGACCAGGCATTCTGATCGATGCAGCCCAGGTTCGTCAGGTAGAGCAGGGCCGCGAGATCGTTGGCGATGAAGTAGCGAATGTCTGCGTCTTTTTCTTCCGAGGGGACCGCCACCGTCTCCATCCATTCCACCGCATACGCGCCGGCATCCTTCTGGAAAAAAGACTCGCCAGTGATGCCGTCAGGGTAGCGCCGCAAGACCAGTGGCCGGTCCCTCAAAAAAGGCAGAATGTACCGGGAGATCCGGTAGTAATAAGCGAGCAGATCCCGCTTGGTGTAGCCGCTTTCAGGAAAATAAATCTTGTTCAGATTGCTAAGCCGCAGCGGCTTGCCGTCGATTTCAACAGAGACGTTCTCAGCCTTGCCTCTGAACAGCTCCCGTTCGATTTCTACCCTTGACGACAGCGTGCGGCTTCCCGCCGCCGGTCTGTCATTCGGTCCTTGCCTCCGGTGCCCAACACTCAGGGTCTCACCAACCACCTTGCGGTTCTGTGTCTCACGATGGGAGACGGATCGGGGGTGGGAGTCAGGACCGTCTGGGCCGCGCACAGCCTCTTCCAGTGGGTCGGAGGCTGTTGCCGTATTCTCGGTCTGGAACTGGCAATCGGCCGGATTGTGATCTTCAAGCAGAGCCAGAAACACGGGGGCTCGCAGGCGCCGGTCGTTCGTCCAATTGGCGTACTTAATCCGGGCGACAAGCGCCGGTTCCACCCAGGTGGCTTTCTCCTGGGTTTTCGGAACCACGCTGAAAGGGCACCTCTCCGTATCCAGCTTTTTGAGCTTGTCGTAAACCTCCTTCTGGTTCTTCTGGTCAAACCCTGTGCCCACCCCGCCCACAAAAAGAAGCGCCTTCCCTTCATACAAACCCACGAGCAGCGCGCCAAAATGCTGGCGTGACCCCCGCTGCTCCGTGTAACCTGCGACCACGACGTCGATGGTTCGGGTGATCTTGAATTTCACCCAATCAGGGCTTCGGGTTTCGGAATAGACGCTCCTCAAGCGCTTTCCGATGATGCCTTCGAGGCCCTGCTCTTTCGCTACCTCAAACAGCTCCTTTCCCTTTTCCAGTTCATGATCGGCGTAAACGAACCGGTCCCCGGGCTCCAGTATTTTGCGTAACAGGTTCTTGCGCTGAAGCAACGGCGCGCCGCGCAGGTCGTAGCCGTCGCAATAGAGAAGGTCGAAGATGAAGTAAGTTGCCGGAGCCTGCTTCTGCTGTGATTCCGACGGCGACCGGACGTTCATGCGCGACTGCAGGCGCTCGAAGCTGCTGCGGCCGCTTTCGTCGAGCGCCACGATCTCACCGTCCAGAATGGCCGTTTCTGCATGAACGCGCTCGGGCAGCGCTGCCAGGTCTGGGTATTGGCCGGTAATGGTCCTACCGGTGCGCGAGTGCAGTTCCAACTGTCCATCTTTGATCCAGGCCAGCGCGCGCACACCATCCCACTTGATTTCGAAAAGCCAATCAGGGCGCGAAAACGGCTTATCGACCAGCGTCGCCAGCATGGGCTGGATCACCTTCGGTATCTCAGCCTTCTCGGCGCCTCCCAATTCGCCTGGCTCTGACTCCAGGAGTGAAGCTGAGGCTGGAAGGTCCTCCTCCACCTCTTTGAGGTCTCTGCCCGTTGTGACCGAAGCGGGCAACGCCTCAATACTCCAATTCTGATCCGCCGCCGCATCCTTGTGCTTGATGAGCAGCCACGGCTTCCCCTTACCGTCCGTCTGGCGCAGTTTGACGAGCACGAAGCTGCCGCGGAGTCTTTCCCCGTGAAGCGTGAACTTGAGCTCGCCACGCCGATACTGCTCCGAGGCGGACGTGTCACCTTCCGTGGTGAAGGTTCCGCGGTCCCAGATGATCACCGGCCCCGCTCCGTAGTGTCCCTGCGGGATGACACCCTCGAAGTCTGCGTATTCCAAAGGGTGGTCTTCAGTCTCCATGGCCAGACGCTTGTCGGCAGGATTTAGCGACGGGCCTTTGGGCACCGCCCAGGACTTCAAGGCCCCGTCGATCTCAAGGCGAAAATCGTAATGCAAACGGGTGGCGTCGTGCTTCTGCACCACGAATCGGTTGGAAGGAGCGGCGGGTCTGGTTCCCGGTTCCGGTTCTGGTGTTTGGCCGAATTTGCGCTTGCGGCGGTATTCGGTAAGAGAGCTCACAGGCTTCTGACTCTGGGACTGTCGGTTGCTCGCAGGTTCACAGTTTCGGCAGTCTGGCTTGGACTAGACTACAGGTGGTCGAACGCGGTCTGGCAACTATTACCGAATGTGAACGAATTCAGCGTTAAGCCGGATCCTGTGGGGAAAAGTTCGACGGTGTGACTGCCGAACTCCCGGTTCTGAACCACATAGTACATTCGCGGCTCGCGGACCTCGATATAGGAGCGTCCCTGGCCGTCGATCTCGACGTCGACGCCTTTGTTGGCAGCCGTCAGGTATTTGCCGTCCTGCATGATGTAGAGCCGCGAGGGATGGCCATGGGAAACGTTCATTACCGCGTACAGTTCGCGGGCGTGATAGCGCATGGTCACGCGGTCCTCGCCGGGCTCGTTCCCCTTATGCTTGCCGCGATAGATCATGCCGTTCTTGTCGGTCTCCCAACGGCCGGAAACTACGGCTCGGCCGTCCTCCACTGAGTTCTGCGGCTGGTAATCGATCGTTTTGCCGTCGTGATAGCCCTCAGGGTTGGCGAGGATGCCGCGTCCGGACCAGTCGCCCACGTACATCTCCGGAGTGGGAGCGCCGCCGCAGCCAGGCGCCGCCACGTCTTCATTGGTCAAGGCACCGGTTGACGGAAAAGTGATATCCGGGTGCGCCTCTTTGAGGAGTTGCTGGATGGCGCGTTCGAATTCGCCGTCGCTCCCTTCACCTTCGATGTGATAGCGGATGATGCCCTGGGCGTCGATCAGAAAGCGGTTGGGCCAACTGTTGCTTTTGTAGGCGTTCCAGACCTGGAACCGCGAGTCCACCAGGATGGGGTAGGGCAGCCCGAAGCGCTTGACGGCTTCGCGCACGTGGTCCAGCGAGTGGGCGATGTCGAACTCGGGATCTTCCACTCCTACGATCTCAAAACCGTCATCGCGATAACGCTCCCACCAACGTTTATTGACCGGGAAGGTTCGAATGCAGTTGATACAGGTGGGTTCCCAAAAGTCGATCATCACCACCTTGCCTCGCAAGCCGAACATTGTCAGCGGCCGGGAATTAATCCAGGTCACCGCGCCGCTGTCCACGCCCCCCGCGGCCTCGCCCTGAGGCGGGATTGAGCCAGGTAGATTCGTCCCGGGTTGAGAACCGATGCCCGTTGGCCGCTGAGAGGCCTGCGGAGCTGCTTGCGGGGCAGCGCCAGCCAGGTCGCCACCCGGCGAGGCGAAGCCGGAGGGCGGAGGAAACTCGGGTGCTGGCACATGCATGGCCTCCAAGCTGGGTTCCTGCGCGCGCAGCCCTACGATGGTCCCGGATCCCATCAAAATGACGCCTGCCAGCATGGCGAAAAGGGCAACCGCAACCGATCGTTTCACTGCCACCCCCGCAGTGCCCAAGGAGTAGCTCCGTCCCCAATCCGGCGGCGGCCCAACCCCGGCAACGGCGACATAGCACGACACTCGCATCTTGCGAAACTGACCTCATCTTCAATATAATTTAACAAAGCTTCTGTTATGGAGTGGAAAATGAGCTTTCTGGATCGGTTACGGGGCATCGACCGCCGATACTGGCACGTGTGTTACAACTGCATGATGCAGACTGGCCACGACACCATGAATTCCGTCTTCTACTGGGATGGCCGACCGGTGCAGGTTCTTGGCCGAGCTATGATACCCTGCCCGCGTTGCAGCAACACCAATACGAAGTCCTTCCAGACGCTGAAAGAGGAAGGTTCCGAAGCGCCGCTTTGGGGCCTGGAGCAGACCGTCCGCCAGCATCCGCGGCGCCGGTTTGTGGTGAAGCCCGGCCCCCGGCCGCCAGGGGGCAACGCTTCGCCGTCAGCAGCTGGGCGGTGACGTTCAATGAGATATATCACCGGGCTAGATGTACCCCCAAGGCCGCTGTATCCGCAGACCATGTCTGGATAACTCTTTCGTACTTCGCTCTCCGTTTGGTCATCACTTGCTCATGGGCCTCAGCCCAAAGTTAGTCGACGATTACCCTACCCCAGCTCAAGTCGGACGATCGACCAAGTGGCAGGAGTACGTCTTGATAACCAGCCACACCTGCTGGCCGGTCTGGAGGCTCAACTCTTGGGAGGCGCTGGGGGTCAAATGAGCCTCGAACTTCACTCCCGACTCCACCGAGGCGATCACCATAACTCCCTGCCGTTCCAGCGACATGACATTGACCTTGAAGATGTTACGGGCGCTTAGCTCACGGGGTCGCGTGGCGGCGACCATGATGTCGCCAGCCCGGATGGCCACTCGCACCTCGGAGCCGGTGGTCGCACGGCCGAGCGGGACCTCAAGCTCCACGTCGCTACCCTTCAGGCGGCAACGCATGACGCCTTGCTCCTCCCGGAGCGCAGTCACGGTAGCGTCAAAAATGTTTTCGAACCCCGCCAGTTGCGCGATGGTTTCGTGGCGAGGCGCTGCGAAAACTTGTTGTGGAGTGCCTTGTGCCAAGATGCGGCCTGACTCCAGGACAATCACGCGCTCGCCCAGCGCGAAGGCTTCGCCCGCCGAATGCGTGACATACACGATCGGGATGGCGCTGGCTGCATTCCACGCTTTCAAGTCATGTATAATCTGTGACTTAACGCTGGCGTCCAGGGCGGAGAGCGGCTCATCAAGCAGAAGCACTGCCGGGTCGGTGACCAGCGATCGCGCCAAGGCGACCCGCTGGCGCTCTCCTCCGGAGATCTCGCCCGGCTTGCGCCGCTTCAAGGATTCTATACGAAAGGACTTCAAGATCGCCCCAGCGCGCTCGTGCCGCTCGACCGCGGGGATCCGGGCGATGCCGTACTCGACGTTTTCTTCCGCCGTCAGATGCGGAAAGAGCGCGAGGTCCTGGAAAAGGTACCCCACCGAGCGCTCGGGTACGGGCACGTCAATCTTGCGCTCAGAGTCGAAGAGGACTCGCGGCCCCAGGGCCACAAAGCCCGCATCGGGGGTGTAAAGTCCTGCGATCGAATGGAGCAGCGTAGTCTTGCCGGAGCCCGAAGGACCAAAGAGGATCGTAAACCCGGGCGGGGCGTGGAACTCCGCCTCCAGGGTGAAGCCGCCCTCTAGCCGTTTCGAGATGCGCGCCTTGAGGCCTCTTCCACCTGTTTCGACAATTTCGGTTTTGATCGCTGGCGAGCCGATTCCTCGACCTTCCCGAACTTGAGCTACCGGTGCAGCGGCCATACCGCCCAGATTCTCCGGTTGAGCGCGTACGTTATGGAGAGCGTGACAAAAGAGAAGGCCAAAAGCAACAGCGCAGTGTGGTTGGCGGCCGCGAAATCGAGCGCCTGGACCTCGTCGTAGATCGAGATCGAGACGGTTTGGGTAACGCCGGGAATGTTTCCACCCACCATCAGCACCACGCCGAATTCACCGACCGTGTGGGCCAAGCTCAAAATCACTCCGGTTACGACGCCGCCCGCTGAAAGAGGCAGGATCACGCGGAAAAAAGTTCGCCAACGAGACGCGCCCAGTACCGAAGATGCATTGATAAGATTAGGGCTGACCAGGGCGAAGGCCGCCGCCATGGGCTGCACCGAAAAAGGCAGGCTGTAAAGCACCGAGGCCACCACCAGCCCCTCAAAAGTAAAGGGCAAGCCGTGGCCGGACCACGATTCGTACCACCGGCCGATCGGGCTTCGCGGGCCCATGGCCACCAGCACGTAGAACCCTAGCACCGTGGGCGGTAGCACGAGAGGCAGGGCCACCACCGACTCGGCTAGAAACTTCCACCGCCAGCGCGAGAACGTAATCCAATAGGCGATCGGGAGCCCGACGGCAAGCAGGATCAGGCACACGGTAACGGCAAGCCTGGCGGTGAGGGTTATCGCGGACCAGTTCATCGAAGTGGGCACCCTGCCGGCGGGCCGTAAGGCGCGCCCCATGTTACAACCCTGACTGGCGTTCTGATCACACCAGATCTCCCGGCCTGATCGGCTTCGGCCTGGCCAACTCGGCTTCGCCGGCGGGATCGAGGCGCGGCTTCCAAGGGTGCTTTATATTCGTATATCTCGTAGAGCCAGGGGCGGCCCGAACCATTCTCATTGACCGGTAACTTCGGCGGCCAATCTTGTATCAGATTGATTCTAAGTCACCTCCCAGGTCTGTTTGTCAGCCCGCCGCTCCATAGAGGATCTGACATGTATCGTACAGTACGTCCCTCTCCTCCGTCAAGCCGGATCTGCCCGCAGGGCTGCAGTCACTTGGCGAGCCGTGCCAGCACAGGCCCCAGAATTGCCAGGAAAAGCACGTAGCCGGCGGCGAGCGGCCCCAGGCTTGGTTCGAGGCCCGCGCCCAGACCTGCAATCACAATGGAGAACTCGCCGCGCGCGACCAGTGCCATCCCCGCCCGCAAACCGCCTCGCTGATCGTTGCCGGCTCGCTTCGCGGCCCAATATCCTGTCAGCACTTTGGTGAGAGCTGTGACGACGCCCAATCCCAGAGCGACAGGGAGTGCAGCAGGCAGTGTGGCGGGATCGATCTGCAGCCCGAAGAAGAAAAAGAAGGTGGCGGCGAACAGGTCGCGAAGCGGAGCCAGAAGCCTATGCGACTGCTCGGCGATGGGTCCTGACACGGCGATGCCGACAAGAAACGCCCCGATGGCCGCCGACACCTGGAAGTGCTCGGCCAAGCCAGCCACGAGGAGCACGGTGCCAAAGGTCGTCAGCAGGATGATCTCGTCCGATTCGTGAGCCACGAGCTGGCTGAGCTGCCGCCCATACTTCAGCGCCACGAAGAGCACGAGGAGCACCACCGCGACCGCCACCGCGATGGAGATCGCAATCTTCGCCGGCCCGCCGCCCAGAAGCAGCACTCCCACCAGAGGCAGGTAGACGGCCATGGCCAGATCTTCAAGCACGAGCACCGCCAGCACCGTCGGCGTCTCCGGATTGTTGATGCGCCCCAGTTCCCCCAGCACCTTGGCAATCACCCCGGAGGAAGAAATGTAGGTGATGCCTCCCAGCAAGACAGCAGGCAGGGGCTTCCACCCTAGGAGAAGCCCCGTCACCAACCCCGGGGTGAAATTCAAGACCAGATCCACCAGGCCCGCCGGCAGCCCGAAGTGGAGATTTTTCTTCAATTCTTCTCCGCTATATTCCAGTCCCAGCATGAAGAGCAGCAGGAGGACGCCAATCTGCGCCCCGGTTCCAATGAAGCCCTGGCTCAGGGGAAGAGGAGCCAGACCACCATTGCCGAAGGCCAGGCCAGCCAGCAGGTAGAGAGGAATGGCGGAGAAACCCCACCGGTTAGCGAGTCGCGCCAGAATGGCAAGTACGAGGATGGCAGCGCCAATCTCCACGAACAATCGGGAAACATCATGCACGGTAGGAGTCATACGAGAGGACTTCGCCCAAGCCGCTTGGCCAAAAGGGCGGCACTGACACTGCCCTTAGGCCGTTTCCAAAGACTCTCGAGCTTACCACCAGTCGATCGCCCGGGCAGGTTCAGGCGGCGCCGGGTTCAGTGACCGTCGCCGCCGGCAGCGCTTATCGCGATGTAACCAACGGGGGTAACGAAAGGTTGAACCGGCCCGGTTCCTACTCAATCCGCTTCGCGTGAGTATCCTGGCCGCCCTGGTGCAGGATCAGTTCCGTCACGCGACCTTGGCCGTCGCGTACGAAAGTGATCTGGGCGTCGGAGACCTTGGGAAAGAATTCGCTATCCGACTCCGCAAATATTTCCGCCTTTGGTTGGCCGGTGGCTTGGGCAAAAAGGTGATCGCCTTCCTGTGTGATGGTGAGGATGAAATTCGGAGCGAGTTGGAAGCGGCCCACGTAATCGCGGAAGAGGGCCGGATCGACCCTGACGATGGTGCGTTCGTCCGGCTTGTAGTTTGGCCAGCCGTATTCGTGGCTGATCGCAAACAGAATTTCGGTAATCAGTCGGCTACCGCTATCGGAGTTGGTCATGACGGCTGCACCTTGCCCCGTGTGCGCGTAGGCCACCAGGATGCACTGGAAGCCCTCGTTGGCACCGCCGTGGCTGAATTGCAGGGTCCGGCCTTCGCCTTCCACGAAAACACCCAACCCGTCGTTCTCCATCTGGCGTGTGATCATCTGCTGAGCCATCGCCTGCGAGATCACGCTGTGCGACTTCCCGGCGAGCGCGTCGTCAATGCCAAGGGCAAAGCGGGCGAGGTCACTCGGCGTGGTCCAGAGACCGGCGGCCGCGAGCTCCGGATAGGTGTGATAATTCCCCGCCACAGGTGTGCCGTCACTGCGGTAGGCCGTGGCCGCGAACGGCCGCCAGTCCTCGCGCAGCGGCTGCGAGTAGGCGCTTTCCTTCATGCCAAAGTTGTTCAGGACGGTTCGCCGCATGATCTCGGGGAAAGGCTCGCCCAGCACGTCGATGAGCATTTGTTGCATCACCGTATAGCCGCCGCCCGAGTAGCGCCACTTGACGCCCGGAACCGTGTCCACGCGAATGGCCTCGGTGTTCGCCGGCCTAACGCCGTCAAGTACCTGAACGAGCGTCGGCACGGGCGTGCCTGCTTCGTAACCCGGAAAGCCGTGAATGGTAAGTCCGGCGCTGTGACTCAGAATGCGCCGCAAGGTCACCTTCTGCTCGCGGGTGAAGTCGTTGTCCGGAACCTGCCATGATTTCAGGTAGTCGTTGACGTTGCGGTCCAGGTCGAGCTTGCCTTGCTCGACGAAGTGAAGCGCGGCGGCAGCGGCCACGGACTTACTGATGGAGGCAGCCTGGAAGCGCGTGTCCGGCGTTACCAGCCGTTTGGCGGCGACGTCGGCAAATCCGTAACCGCGCGCCCAATCGATGCGGCCACGGTCGATCACCGCAATGCTGACGCCCGGCACCTTGTAGAACGCCATACGGTCGGCAAGGTTCATCGCCGAGGTTGGCTCTCCCTTGACTACCACGGGCGGCAGCAGGCCGTGCTCAACACGGGCGATGCGTTCCTCGACGCTCGACGTGCTGGCGTGAACGCCAGCGCCCGGGACGGCTGCGGACAGAACGTCGCTGAGGGGCTTGAACGCCCCCGCCAAGACAACTGCAGCCGCGAGCCCTACCGTTAGAAGATTCAGGCTGGACTCCGTGATACGAGTCTTCAGTTTCTTCTCCGCGCGGCAAGACCTACCTACGTGTTGATTAAGCTTAGACTTGTTGGTCAACGAGCTTCCCCCAGACCCCAACCTACCGTTGGATCGGCCTCCTGCGGGCATGGCGGATAGTGAGGATTTGCACGTTTTCGCCCTTGACCCGGTAGAGGATGCGATAGACGCTGTGACCTTCGCCGTACAGCCGTTGGCGCACGCCTTTCGCGCGAAGAGTGGCTTCGGGCGCAAAGGCGCCGCGCTCAGGGAACTCGGCTAGGGTCTCGATGGCGTCGCACAGTCCGTCAAACCATTCCAGCGTCACGCCCCGAACCAGCCTGTCGAGATCCCGCTCAGCCCGCTTTTGATACAGGACGCGATACGCCAAAGTGCTTCTTCCTCAATTGTGCATGAACTTGTTGGGCGGGCCGGCCTTCACCGTCTTCCGCCAGGGCTTCGTTCACGGCCTCGATGGTTTCGAAGCGATCCTTCCACTCTTCATAAGCCTCGGCATCGAACACGACGAAGCGCGCTTTGCCCTCCACGGTCAAGACCAGGGGTCGGTGGGTCTTCTTGAGCAGGCGGGCGAACCGTGCCGTTTGGCGTTTGAAGGTCGTCAGAGGATGGATGTCTTGTGCTACGTCAATCATGTTAGCACCTCAAAAGCATCTTATCAGGTGCTAAGAAGAGGTGCAAGGTCCGCAGAAACGGGGATTGTTGAAGGAGTTGCGTGACACCAGGCTGGTCATTCCCCTGGGCTGGATCCCTCGGGAACGGTAAACCCGTAGCGGCGCATCAAATCGACCGTTTCGGGCTTGCGCAGGAATTCCAGGAACTGCCGGGCCGGCAGCTTCTGCCGGGAAGACTTCAGAATGACGCCTGCCTGATCGATAGGAGGGTAGTCGGAGGCCGGAATCGCGAAGGACTTCCCCTTGTCTTTCATGTTTGGCGCCACGGTGAGCGACAGAGCCAGAATGCCGATGTCGGCGCTGCCCGACACCACAAACTGCGCCGCCTGCGAGATGTTTTCGCCCAGCACCAGCTTGCTCCGAACCTGGTCATAGACTCCCTCGTGCTGCAGGGCGGCGACGGCGGCCCGACCGTAAGGCGCGTGCTCGGGATTGGCGATGGCGATCTTGCGCACGGCGGGGTCAAGTAAGACCTCAAGGCCGCGGCTCAGGTCGAAGCGCGAACCATTTGGCGCCCAGAGCACGATTTTTCCTATGGCGTACCGATACAGGCTACCCGGCTCGATCAAGCCGAGAGATTCGAGCTTCTTCGGATAACTGATGTCGGCCGAGAAGAACAGGTCAAAGGGAGCGCCGTTCTGAATCTGCGAGAAGAAGTTGCCCGATGAGCCGAAGGACAGAGCCACCGAGTTCCCCGTCTCGTGCTCAAACCGCTCTGCGACCTCTTGAAAGGCAAAGGTCAGGTCAGCAGCGGCAGCCACCGTGAGATGTTCCGCCGGAGGGCTCGGTGGAGGCGGGGCCAGCAGGACAAAGAGCAGCAAACCGGAGGGAATCTTCACCAGCGTGTCCTCCAATTATTTTGAACACACAAGAGACCTCTCCAAATATATATTTTTTTGTCTGATTGGTCCAACCTAACCGGCTTGAATTGCGTAGCAGGATCTGCGGTGATAAATATTCGCTTTGGGCGTTGTCACTTTTCTCGCGCCGGCCACCTTACCTCTTTTGTGGCTGAAAATCCGGCACCCCGAATTGCCACAGCAGGAAGCTCCACTGGTCGGCGACCAGTTCGTCCAGCTGAGATCTGGTCCCTCCAATGAGGCCGTGCCCGCCCTGATAATCGACGCGCAACAACACCGGTTTGCCGCTGGCAGTTGCAGCCTGAAGCCGGGCTGCCATCTTGCCGGGTTCCCAAGGTACGACGCGCGGATCGTTCATGCCGGTGGTCAGCATCACGGCAGGATAATGGGTGCCGTCCGTCACATAATAATAGGCGCTGATCTCGTACAGGTTCTTGAAACCATCCTGCGTCTTAAGGTCTCCATACTCGGGAACGTTAAGGGGACCGTCGGGCGAGAACATGTCCCGTATCATGTCGGAAAGGCCCACGTCGTCCAGCGCGGCCGCGAACAGGTCCGGACGCTCGGTAAACGCCCGTGCAATCAGGATGCCCCCGGCGCTGCCCCCTTCCCCGGCGAGCTTCCCCGGCGAGGTATATCCATGCTGGACCAAGTATTCTGCGCACGCGATGAAGTCTAGCCACGTGTTGTGCTTATTTTGCTTCATGCCTCCTTGATGCCATTCTTCACCGTATTCGCCGCCGCCTCGCACATGCGCTACGGCCTGCACACCGCCGCGCTCCAGCCACCCGAGGAACACCGGATTGAAGTATTGAGACATGTTGAGCGCATAAGCCCCATAGCCGTAAAGCAGGGTAGGATGTGAGCCATCCAGCTTCAGCCCTTTCTTGGCAATGATGGAAAGCGGAACCAGCGTCCCGTCGTAGCTTCGGACCTTGACTTCGACCGCCTCGACGTCAGCCGGATCATCGAAGGGTCCGGGGGGCTGGAGCCCGGTGTCCTTAACTCGCTTCGTATCCGGGTCGTACTGGTAGATGCGGTAGGCTTTCGTCCAGGAGGTTAGCGCCAACAGGAGGCCCGGCAGGCGTGGGTCTCCGCCCATGAGCTCCAGCGTTCCTCCCATGGGCAGTGAAACCAGCTCAGGAGCACCCTCGGCATAGGGCACCCGAAGCAGTTTTCCGATGCCGCCATCGAGTTCCTGCACATAGAGCGCGTCCGGCGCCGCCGTAACGTTGGTGATGACAGCCTCACTCGCGGGAATCGCGACCCGCGCCGTTGCCAAGTCTGGGCGGGAAAGACTAGTGCGAATCACCTTGGAATGGGGCGCGTTCTTGTGGGTGACCAAGTACAGATCATCGCCGTGCCAATCGAAGCCGGTGACGGCGTCCTCAGGGTCGGATAGCTTCCTCCAGGGCGTGTCGGGCTTGCCCACGGAGTCGAGCGGTGCCGTGTAAAGCGTCAGCTCGTTCCTGAAGCCGCGGTTAACGCCGGCAAAGGCATACGTGGTACGAGGGTCGGTAATGACAAAACTACTGTCGGTGGGATCGAGGTCGATCTCGGGTTTGACGCCGTAACCGAAGACCGCCGGATCGCTTTCGGGGTCGGTTCCCACCCGATGCAGGTACACACGGCTTTTCAGCCTGCGCTCAGTGGAATCGGCGCCCGGACCGAGCTTCTGAAACCGGATGTGGAAGAACGACCGGTTATCCGCTAGCCATGAAATGCCGCCGTACCAACTGCGATCGATCGTTTCACCGGCGTCGCGACCGGTGGACACGTCTAGGATGTGAATCACGGCATCCTCTGACCCTCCGGGCGATACGCCATAGGCAACATATTGCCGGTCATACGAGGGCACGTAGTAGTTGAGGGAGTAGTGCGTCCCGGGAGCGGTGACGAAATTTCCGGGATCAACCAGCAGCTTTTCCTCTCCACTCAGCCCATCGCGCTCGTAAAGCTTACTCACTTCTTCAGTCGCCAATCTCTTTTCGTAGTAATACCTCCCGCCTTCGTATCTCTGGACATCACTGATGTGGTAGGGAGCTGATTGGTCGAGCTGCTTGATACGCTCAAGGAGGTGCTGGCGGCCGGGAATCTTTGCAAGCACTGCTCTCGTGTACTCATCTTGAGCCTTGAACCACGCCTGTACTTGTGGGTCTCGAAGATTCTCCATGTAGCGATAGGGGTCTACCACCTTAGTCCCGAAGTAATCCTCGGTGACCGGCCTCACGGCCGCCACGGGTGGTGAAGATGGGGCGCCAGGCGGGGATGCCGCCTGAGAATGGGCTCCCACAGACAAGGATCGGAAACATGGAGATGGCCTGATGAGCAAACCCGCCATCAAAACGAAGGCACAGAGAAGAAATCGATTTCCTCTCATGGGTTGACTCCTCCCGAGTAACGAAGTGCGCAGACTCTGACACCGCGTGCGGCTGGGGTCAAGGAAGGTGCCGGAATCTGACCGGACGCCAGCATCATCAAGATGCCGCTACGGAGGGTTCGATCAGTTTGGCGTCCCGCACGGACAAAACTCTAACGGACGGCAGTTGGAGGCACTGACCATAGTGAAAGTGTGCTGCCCAGGCAAGATTTGGTGGGCCCACCAGGACTCGAACCTGGGACCGACGGATTATGAGTCCGCTGCTCTAACCGACTGAGCTATGGGCCCTCGAATGACCGGTCCGGCTCCTGATTCTTACTTGCTTTCCTTCAGAGCGTCTTCCACCGCCTGGGTGAGGATGTCGGGCGAAGGTCCGGGCAGAACCTTGCCGTTGACGAAGAGGGTGGGAGTCTGGGCCACGCTCAATAGCTCGCCTTCGTGGTGCCCCTCATCCACTCGAGCTTTGCTGGCCTGGGCATCAAAGCAGGCGGCGAGCTTGCCGCGATCGAGGCCCGCCTGCTGTCCGTAATTGAGCAGGAAATCCCGCACCTGGGAGGCGTTGGTCTGGACGGCATCAATTTCGCTCTGGTGCTGGAAAATCAGCGTGCGATAGGGCAGAAACTTGGAAGGATCGATCTGGTAGGCGCACTCGTTGGCGATGGCGCCGGTCTCACCCCACGGGTGCAAGGGGAGCGGGAATTCTTTGAAAACGATGCGGACCTTGTCCTTGTACTTCGGCATGAACTGGTCCTCGAGGTATTGGTGCATGCGCGCACAGGACGGGCACTCGAGATCGGCGTACTCCACGATGACCACCGGCGCCTTGGCCGAACCCTGCACAGGCTGATCCTTAAGCGACATAGTGCGCAAAGCCTCGCGCCGCGGATCGATGCTGAGGTCAAAAACGCTACTGCCGAGATTCAAGAACTTCTTGTCCTCGGTGACCAGGAAGTCCTGATTTTGACTGCTCACGCCGTTGCTGGCGGTCACGGTCAGGTTCAGAAACCCCGGATACTTGGAAGCGTGCAGGGCCCCGGCGGTCAGGTTCACGTTGGCGGGAACCTTAAACGTGTCGCGGATATATTGGACGGCGGACGCGCCAATTTCGCCATAGAGCGCCATCATATCGCCGAGCAACAGATAACGCCCGTCCTTCGAAACCGACAAAGGCTGCTGTTTTGGTTGCTTGCCGTCGTCAATGGTGACGACCGTCTGGTAATAGTTTGGGTCCGGTGACGGATCAAACGAGGCGATCGTCAGCTTGGTGGTACTTACAACGCCGAACTTTTCGCGGACGAAGTGCAGCACCCGGTCGGGGGATGGCGCGTCGTCCTTGGCGGACGGCGCCGGTGACCCCTTTTGCTTCTGGGACGCGAACACCGTCAGCCCGGCAAGCATCAGGACAGCGGCGGAAGCTCTCCTCGCGCTCTTGAAACTCTTCATTTGGATTGGTCGCTCCATTCCCCGTGGACATCACCAGGCGGAGATCTAAAGGGGTTCTCCCGATGGCCGGCGAAGTATTAATTGTAACGAAGGGCGGGCGGAAAAATCAACCAAGTGGCAAGGCGCAAGCCCAGGGCGTCGCCTTCGCGGCCGTACGGCAGGGGCTGTCCCGCGACCCTGCCTTCTCAAGCAGCTTCCCGAGCCTCCCTATTGTTTTGCGGCGGCTTTCTCCAGCGCGGCCAGGACGTAGGGGTAGTCCTGAGCTTGCGCCATGGCGGTCTTGCCTTTCTTGTCCTTCACATTTGGATTGGCGCCAGCCGCCAGAAGCACCGTAGCCGTCTCGGCATCGCCAAAATCGATGGTGGCGGCATAGAGCAGAGGCGTATAGCCGAAGCGATCGACCGCGTTCACGTCGGCTCCAGCAGCCAGCAGGGCGCGCACCGCGTCCGTATGATGCGCCACGACCGCCCAATGGAGCGCGGTCATCCCGTCCGCGTCTTTCTCGTGGATGTTGGCTCCGCCGTCCACCAGCTCCCGGATGACGGCCGGGTCTCCGAACGTAACCACCGCAAGCAGAGGGCTGGTAGGAAACATCCCGACCAATTTCATCTGGCGGTTGGGGTCCGCGCCTTTGGCCAGCAGCAGTCTCATGCTTTCGACGTCTCCGGCCATGGCGGCCAGGAACAGCGGCGAGGCGTCGAACGTCACGCCGGTTCCGGGGCGCGCCTCCGCGCCGTGCTGGAGCAGCAGCTTCACCGACTCCGAGGAGCCGAAATAAGCGGTCGCAACCATCAAAGCGGTGTATCCGCTCTGGGCTTTGGCGCTCACGTCAGCGCCACGGTCGATCAGCAGCTTCATTTTCTCGGCGTCCGGAGCCGCCATCATCAGCAGGGTCGTCCCCTCCGCCGTCTTGGTGTTAGGGTCGAGGCCGGCGTCCAGTTGCGCCTTCAGCTCCGCAGTTGTGCCGAACAGCGCCGTTTCCATCCATGGCTTCAAGCCCTTGGGCGTCAGGCTGTCGAGAGGCTGCGCTGAGGGCGGATGCGCGGCTCTCGGCAGGGCCAGCATGAGCGCCAGGGCAGCCCAGCAGGTGGCATCGGTGGAGAGGAACTGATCATGCCCGTAAGGAAAACCGGTTTCGAAGTACGGCGGACTGACCGCTGCCGGCGAAATCATCCGAGTGTGCACATGCCACGAACCGCCGGCCTCCTGGGTGGAGAGCAGGTATTGCAGCCCGCGCTGCCAGGCCGGATCGGTGACCGGCATCGCCACGGCTTCCTGGAGCGCCACCAGCGCCTCGCCCGTTGAATAGGCGTCGGACGTCAAGTGTGGGAGCTGTCCCCAGCCGCCGTCAGGCCGCTGCAGTGCCAGCAAGCTGTCGGCGGCGCGCCTCAATTCAGCCGGAGCCGCGCCCGCCCAGTACAGTCCGTACAACCGGAAAGTAACGTCCTCGGTGGAGCGCGGCTGGGCGGTAAGCAACCACGTCTTGGCGCGAGCCGCGCGCTCGTCTTTCTCCTTGGCAAGCTGCGCCGGCAGGTACAGATCGAGGGCGCGCAAGGCCACGGCGGTGGCCGTGAACGGACTGTACGATTGCGGCGGGCGGGCGTCGAGGGTGGGCCACTGCCCGTCAGGCCGCTGCCAACTGGCAATGCGGCGGGCATAGACGGCCGTGACCAAACTGGGCTGAACTCCGGCGGCGTGAGCTGCCATCAGGGCCCATCCATCCGACGGCGCCGGATCGATAATCATCGGATCCTGCACGGCGTGGTCGATGGAGGACAGGTCCGGGCCGCTCAGCAGCCCCTTGGCCGCTACCTGGCTGGCCGCGGCTTCATCCACCGGAATTCCACGCTCGCGAGCCGCGTTCAAGGCCAGCATGGGAAGACCGTGGTTGTGGCACGAGAAGCAGACCATGAACTTGTAGAAGCCCGCCGAGCCCTGCTGCACGGCGGCGACCGCCTGGGTTGCGGCCGGCCGAATCCGGTCAGGCGAAGCAGTCTGGGCGTGCAGGGCCGGAACGAACAGGCAAAGCGCCAGGATTCTATACATCATTTCCCCCTTGAGAAATCTGGCCTAGACTTGAGACAGAGACCCGCGCGCGACAAGTAAAGCACCGACGGTTCTTACTGTCAAGACGATTGGGAGCTAATTGTAAAGGCGTCATCGGATCGAGAGTTGGGTGGCTTCCGGGTCTGAGTGGGAACCGCGACAATCCGTCCCTTGATCGTGGGCGTCAAGCACCATCACCGGCGACTGGTGCTTTTTCTCCATCTCTTGTCAGACTTTCCGCGCTCGGGTTCGTTTTGGGTTCGTTTCGGGTTCGTTTTTTCGGAGTTTCTCAACGTCCCTCAATTCTAAAGGACTTGTTCAATTCGAACCCGGCGAATTCGGGCTTTTCTCGGGTTCGTTTAGGTTCGTTCTAGGTTCGTTTTTCGACGTTTTTGTTGATTCTAAACAACTTCTCAGGTTCGTTTTTGCAATTTTTTGACCGGGGGGAGGGGGGGCGTTTTCTGCCTGCACCGCTTCATTTCGAGAAACTGTTGACTTTCGACCATAAGGTATTGAAAACACATATCATACTTTGAATCTGGCTCGCCGCCGGGCCGAGGTTGCGGCGAAGGCGCTGATCTGGCGATCGAATTCCCCTGGGGAGATTAGGGGGCCGGTTTTGGACGCGCTCCGAGAGGCCCATACTGGCACTGCCGACGCCATATCGTCTGGCGCAGATCGATGTACCGTGTCATCAATCACTCAATTTCTAACACACACGCTCCGGCGCTGTCAAGACCCACAGCTACGGCTTTTCTGCCCCACCACCAAAGAGCAGCGGACCTTGCAAAGCAGGTCCACCGCTGTTCACTCAGCTTTACCGTCTGGCTGACCCAAAAGGCTGTTCTGGGCGCCTACATCAAAAAACGACCTAGGCGCCACGCGCGGAAGGGCAGAGCCTGCTACTCTGGAATTGACGCCGATCCGGGTAACATGCCCCAGAGGCCAGCCCCCGCCCGAGGAGGCAGAACCTGCAGGTGGATGATGGACCGGAGAGAATTTCTAGCCCGGATCAGCGCTCCAGCCTTTCTGGGTGTGGCTTCAGGCCTGACTCTCCCGGCTGAAGTCCCCAAAGCCGACGTGACTCTGCGCATCTCGCCGGTTGAGCTGGAGATTGCTGCGCGCAAAACCATCAAAACCACGGGCTACAACGGAATGGCTCCGGGCCCGGTCTTACGAATGCCGGAAGGCAAGCCCGTCACCATCGACGTCTACAACGAAACCAAGATCCCGGAATTGGTTCATTGGCATGGCCTGTTTTCCCCCTCCGAGGTGGATGGATCTGTGGAAGAGGGAACGCCCCTCATTCCCCCGCAGGGCTTCGAGCGCTACTCTTTCGTGCCCCGCCCCTCCGGAACCCGCTGGTATCACACGCACATTCATGCCGGCCGCGATCTAAAGCGGAGCACTTATACCGGACAGTTCGGCTTCTTCTACCTCGAACCCCGGCACGATCCCGGGAACTACGACGCCGAGGTGTTCCTGGCTCTGCACGGGTGGGACGGCTATCTGAGCGCGGGAGCCCTGGAGGAGGATTCTCTGGAAGTGGCTTATAACTGGTTTTCCGTAAACGGCCGCGCCCTCGGTCACGGCGAGCCCATCCGTGTGCGCGAGCGACAGAAAGTGTTGTTCCACATTCTGAACGCGAACGCCACTTTGGAACATCGCATCGCGCTGACGGGCCACCGGTTTAACGTCGTCAGCCTGGATGGCAACCCCGTGCCCGTCCCGCGCGAAGTGGAAGCACTGGATCTGGGAGTGGCGGAACGGGTGGACGCTGTCGTAACCATGGACCAGCCGGGGGTGTGGATTTTGGGGGAGATCGATGACCACATGCGAAGGTCCGGACTGGGGATCGTGGTGGAATACGCGAACCGCAGCGATTCTCCTCGCTGGAACCCACCGGCCAGCGCTGCCTGGGACTACACAATTTTCGGACGGGAAGGCGGCACCCCGGGCCCGGAGGTGGAAGTGATTCCGCTGGTGTTCCGCTCAAAGTTTGCCGGCCACAACTGGGTGGATTATTGGACTATCAACGGAAAATCCTATCCCGAGACCGGCCCGATTCCGGTGCGGGCCGGCCAGCGCTACCGGCTGGTGTTTGACAACCAAAGCGACGACGCCCATCCCGTCCACCTGCACCGGCATTCATTTGAGCTCACCAAGTTCGCGGGCAAACCCACGGCGGGGGTGGTGAAAGACACCGTGATGGTGCCCGCGCGGCGCCAGGTGGAGGTCGATCTCCTCGCCGACAACCCCGGTCCGACGCTGTTTCATTGCCACAATCAACTTCATATGGACTATGGCTTCATGACGCTGCTGCAATACACCGGCTAGCAAGCCCGCCTCTGAAGGCGTGCGGCCCTTGGGGCTGGGGTTCCAGTGTTGCGTCCGGACCAGGGGGTGGCGCCACCCACGGTCAGGGGGACGTATCCCCGTCGGAAAGGGACCAATCGACGCAGGCGAGTGACGGGCGGTATATCGGCGGGTGATGAAGGACGTGTATCCTTAAGGCCACCAGAGGCCGAAGCCACTTCAGGTGAAGCTGGCGTCTCTCAAGGTGGCGCGTCTTATGGTCAGGCAAGCGGTCGTGCGGCGGGCGAGGCAACTCGGAGTCATCGTTGCCGTCTGGACTACCCTGGCTATTTGTGACGCCAGCCAATGGTACCTGGGCGCACTCCACAGCGGCCATCCGGTCGCCGGGGCCTACGTCCTGCGCTTCGCCTTCACTGTCCACTGGATCTTCGCCGCCCTCACCCCTTTCGTCCTCTGGGTCTCGACGCGTTTTCCCTTTCGCCGGCGGGGCTGGCCAACAACCGCCGCCGTCCATGCCCTGGCTTTTACCCTGTTCCTGCTGATCTTTGTGAGCCTGCGCATGATTCTGGTTCCGATCTATGACCCGGCGACGGGAAAGCTGAGCCATGGCTTTCGGGCCCTGTTCCCGACGCTTCTTCTCAACAACGCCTACGACGCCTTCTGGATGTATGGCGTGATTGTGGCCGTGAGCGAGCTATGGCGGTACTATCGCAAGTATCGCGAACGCGAGCTGCGGGCCTCAAAGCTGGAAGCTCAGCTCGCTCAGGCCCAGTTGAAGATGCTGAAAATGCAGCTCGAGCCGCACTTCCTGTTCAATACCCTGCATTTGATTTCGAGTCTGATGCACGAGGACGTGGAAGCCGCGGACAACATGGTGGCGCGGTTGAGCGATCTGCTCCGGATGAGCCTTGAAAATGTGAACGAGCAGGAAGTGACGTTGAAGCGCGAGATGGAGTTTCTGGAGGGTTATCTCGAGATTCAGCAGACGCGCTTCCGCGACCGCTTGAAGGTTCGCCTGAGCATCGATCCGCGATCCCTCGACGCCCTGGTTCCTAACATGATTCTGCAGCCGTTGGTGGAGAACGCGGTGCGGCACGGGATCGCCTCCCGGTCCGGTCCAGGGCGGGTCGAGATCCGGTCCGAACTACAGAACGGGACGCTTCATCTCGAGGTCCGCGACGATGGTCCGGGGCTCGAAGAAAGCCGCTCCGATACGCCGCCCCCGGGTCTCGGGTTGACGAACACGAGGGCGAGACTGCAGCAGTTATACGGCGAGTCGCACCGCTTCAGCTTGCGGAAGCCCGACCAGGGCGGAGCGCTGGCCACCTTGGATATACCTCTGCGCCTGAAGAGTGATCGCGCCGGCGAGGAGAGCTTTGGTGCCGATCCGAACCATCATCGTGGATGACGAGGAACCGGCTCGCAACCGGATCAGGAAGCTGCTGAATTCAGAGCCTGACATCGACGTGGTCGCCGAGTGCGGTGACGGACGCGCCGCCGTGACGGCGATCGGGCGCGAGAAGCCCGACCTGCTGCTGCTCGACATCCAAATGCCGGAAGTTGACGGCTTCGGCGTGCTGGAAGCCATCGGTGAAAACCAAAGACCCACGGTCATTTTCGTGACCGCCTACGACCGTTATGCTCTGCGCGCCTTTGAAGCCTACGCCCTCGATTATCTGCTGAAACCCTTCAACCGCACCCGGTTTCAGAAGGCTTTGCAGCGCGCCCGGATGCAGATCGCCCGCGAGCAGCGGGACCAAGTCGACCGGCGCCTGGCGGCGCTGTTGAAGCAAGTGCGAGCCCCCGGCAAGTACCTGGAGCGTCTGGTGATCCGCTCAGCCGGACGCGTAGTGTTCCTCCAGGCCGGCGACGTCGAATGGTTTGAAGCCTGCGCGAACTACGTGCGGCTTCACGTGGGCAAGGAGAATCATCTGCTGCGGGCCACCATGAATGCCCTCGAAAGCCAGCTCGACCCCGAGCGCTTCGTTCGCATTCACCGTTCGGTGATTGTCAGGATCAATTGCGTCAAGGAGCTGCGCTCCTCATTCGAGGGCGAGTATCTGGTGATCCTACAGGATGGCTCGCGGTTGCATATGAGCCGCGGCTATCGGCGCCGTTTTGATGAAGTCTTTCAAAACCCGGTCTGAGACTGTTTCCCCCCAGAAGCCGGGCTCGGCCTGACCTTGGCTCTCGGCTCGCCTCCGCAAGGATTCGTCCCGGCTTCTGGCGCTCTCGTCCCCGTCTTCGGTGACTCAATCACTCCTCTATTTACCTCTCCTCTGCTGGCCGGTAGTGTGTGCCCTGTTGGGCTAGGCGGGAGCAACCATCCAGAGTTTTTTCCCTTGGACTGGCCCGCCGAATTCGTTATCCGCGCCTCGTAAGGGGTGGTTTGGATTCCTCCTTACCCTCCGGCCAGGAGGAATTTCGAGCCACCTCGTGCGAGGTGTGGCCGAGGAGCCGTGTTATCTACGGCGTTCATCGGTCGTCGAAGACTCATCTCAAGTGTGGTGCTGCAGAGGTTCGGGCGGTCACGGTGGCTTATGATTATTCGTAGACCAAGCACCGGGGATTCCAATGGACGTAACTTGCGGCGCCCCCCATGCATGGCTGAGATCGGCCAAGGTGCTGAAACAGAACGTGATCCGGACGTGATGCGGTTGGAAGGTTACATGCTCTTGTGGGCACGACGGTGTCTGTCGTCCACCTGTGGGCACTCACAGAGGAGGCACTACAGACCCGGTTAGGAATAACGGCCGGAGGGGCCGGGGAGACAGGCACTGCTTCAGGGAGGACCTAATGCGAAGCAGCCTGTTCAGATTCCTTTTTGGTGCGATACTCGCGGCGGCTTTCAGCACAAGTGTTGCGCATGCAGACGTTTACGCCAGGATACGCGGCAGCGTGACCGATGCCAGCGGCGCGGTGATCGCAGGGGCACAGGTTACCGCGACGAATGTTGCCACCGGGGTTTCGACCACGGTCGCGAGTGGCGCGGATGGCAACTATGAGTTCCTGCAACTTCCGGCGCCCGGGAACTATGTCGTCAGGGCGAGGCAGAGCGGCTTCCGGCCTTTCCAAGCGCAGGACATCTCCTTAGAACTCAACCAGATCTACGTCCAGAACATCACCCTTGAAATCGGTGCAGTGACGCAGCAGGTGACCGTCGAGGCCAACGCTGCCCAGGTGGAGACGACCAGCATCGAACTGGGCACCTCGATCAACAGCCGATCGATTGTCGACTTGCCGCTAAACGGCCGCAACTGGGTCCAGTTGCAGCAGCTTGAGCCCGGAGTGGTTGGGGCTTCGGACGCGCGGGGCAGTTACGCCACCAACGGAAGCCAAGCCGCCCAGAACAGTTATCTGATCAACGGAACCGACAACAACGACCTGCCGTTAAATACCCCTCAGGTCACGCCGAGCCCCGACGCTATCGCCGAGTTCAAGATGGTGACCAGCACGATCAATCCTGAATACGGGCGGAACTCTGGCGCCATCCTGAACGCCGTCATCAAGTCCGGGGGCAACTCGTTTCACGGCGACGGGTTCGAGTTCTACCGCGATACCAGCCTCAACGCTCGTAACTTTTTTGCGCCTTCGCCGGCGGTCTTCCATCGCAATCAGTTCGGAGGTACGATCGGCGGACCCATCCGGAAAGACCACACCTTCTTTTTCTTTTCCTATCAAGGTGACCGCGAGACTCGCCCCGAAGAGTCGGCGGACTGCGGCTGCGGCTCGCCCGGCACCTCACCGGTTTTTACCGCCGCGCAACGCAACGGCGCTTTTCCGGATCTAGCCACTTCTACCAGCTCCTCACCGTTTCCGCTGGTGGGCGACAACGGCCAGACTTACCCAGCCGGCACGCCTTACGCGACCATTTTCTCCCAAGGCACCATTCCAACCGGAGACTTCAATTCGGTTTCCGCCGGCCTCATGAGTAAGTACCTCCCCACTCCCAACGTCGGGGCGAACTATGAGTTCAATCCGGTCCACATGGCGCTGGATGATCAGTATCTGGCCAGGGTCGATCACAACTTCAGTTCCAAGGACTCGATCTGGCTGTACTTCCTCTGGGAGCGCTCGCCTTCCACCGACACGCTTCCCTTTATCGGGGCCACGGTGCCCGGTTTCGCACAGACTGCCGACGAGCATTGGCAGCAGTATACCGCCGCCTGGAACCACACCTTCAACGGCAGCACGCTCAATGAGGCGCGGTTTGGTTACACACGCCTGAACTATGTGGACATTCAACCCGTGACTCCGACCGCACCTTCCTCCGTCGGATTCACCGGAATCAACCCCCAACTCACCTCCGGCGAGGGCGTTCCGGTAGCCAGCCTGGTCGGTTCGTTCACTCTGGGATTTTCGGCCGACGGACCGCAACCTCGCATCGACCAGACCTATCAGGCCACCGACAATCTGACGAAGGTGATGGGACGCCATACCTTCAAGTTCGGTTTCGACATGCGACGGTTTCAGGTCTACAATCCCTTCTCCGCGCGCAACAACGGCGATTTCAACTTTGCCGGCACCGGCTTGTACTCTACGGGCGACCCAGGAGCGGATTTCCTTCTCGGCATTCCGGACGGATACCTGCAGGGAAGCGGCGACATCCTCAATTTGAGAACCCAGGAGTACTACTCCTACGCGCAGGATCAGTGGAAGGCGCGACCCAACTTCACCCTGACCTACGGTGTGGGATGGAGTATTGACACTCCAGCCCTCGACAACTATCACGACAACCACGCCATGGTGGCCTTCCGCCCGGGACAGCAATCGACTGTGTTCCCGACCTCACCCGAAGGTTATGTCTTCCAGGGCGACGCCGGGGTGAACGCTGCCGGAACCACTCATTTCAAGGACTTTGGTCCCCGCCTCGGATTCGCCTATAGCCCCAATTGGGGTTGGCTCACCGGCGAAGGGAAGACGAGCATCCGCGCCGGATTCGGCATCTACTTCAACCGTTTCGAAGCCGAGACGGCGCTGCAATCCCAGGGCTCGCCGCCCTTTGCCATCAACTCCTTCGGCGTGGCTGACGCTAACACCACTTCACCGGTGCCTCTCAGCCCCGGCTTTGCCAATCCTTTCACCGATATTGCGGGAAAGGGCGCGATTCCCAACAAGTTTCCGTACGCACCCAGTCCCACTCCAGACTTTGCAGAGTTCGAACCCCTTTCGGTCAGCACCTATGACCCCCAGATCTCTATTCCATACGCTGAGAACTTCAATCTCACCGTGGAGCGCCAGCTCAACAACAGCACCGTCCTCTCCCTGGGCTACGTCGGATCTCTGGGCCATCGGCTGATCGTTGCTTATGAGCTCAACCCGGGAATCAATCCATCGGGCTGCGCTGCTAATCCCGCCTGTGCTAACAATCGGGGCCAGCAGAACACTCTGTTTCCCAATAACTTCGCCTACCCTGGAAATATCTTCGGGTCCGTCGGAAACGTTGCCACCGTCGGCAACTCAAACTACAACGCCTTCCAGGCGAGCCTGCAAAGGAAGTTCTCCCACGGCCTGCAGTTTATGGCCGCCTATACCTGGTCGCACGCCATGGACGATGGCTCGGGCTTTGAGAATTCAGGCTTCGGCGGCGGCGGGTTCGGAGGCTTCGGTGAGATTCGGGGCACCAACCCCTTTAACCGGAGACTCTACGACTATGGACCATCGATCTATGACGCTACCCAACGCTTCGTGATCAACTATGTCTATGCGATCCCGAGCGTGCGGCACTTCAACTCGTTTCAGCGGCTGCCCAGCCGCCTGACGGATGGCTGGCAGATGAGCGGTATCACCACATTCCAGAGCGGATTTCCATTGGACGTCATCGACAGCGCCCTGAGCTCCCTCACCTGTCCGGGTTTCCCGACCAGCTTCTACACCTGTCCGGACGTTCCGAATCTGGTGGGTCCGATACAATACCTGAACCCACGCACCAGCCCGACCAACAACTGGTTTAACCCCAGCGCCTTTGCACCCGAGCCGCTGGGCGTCTTCGGCAACGCCGGCCGTAATCTGCTGCGCGGTCCCGGCATCAACAATTTTGACTTCGCGTTGATGAAGGACACGCGGATCACCGAAAGCACGCGGATCGAGTTGCGTTTTGAATTCTTCAACCTCTTTAACCACACCCAGTTCGATCCGAACGGAATCACCACCGACATCAATGCCGGCCCCGTTTTCGGGCAGGAGCTCGCAGCGTATGATCCACGGCTGATTCAGTTGGCCGCGAAGTTCTACTTCTAGGTAAACCAACCCGAGGTTCGAAGGGCGCCCAGCTCGTCGGGCGCCCTTTCCGGGGCCAAAGCGCTCTATGATGATGTGTAGTTGTCCGGTCGTGGAATTCCAAAAACCGTAGACCGGGCTCTTGTCCGAACTTCCAAATCGACCAACCTATTGTAATCAAAGGCCATAACACCCCCCCGAGGCGTTGGCACAGAACATGCCTAAGTGAGAATGACGGTGTCTGTCGTCCACCTGTGGGCGGCGCCCACCCAAGGGCGCGCCACAGACCTGGATTTGGCCGGAGGGGCCGGGGAAGAACAGGCACTTGCTCACGGAGGAAATCCAAATGAGAGGGAAGCTGCTTGCTGTTTTTTGCGTCGCCGTGCTTGCGGCAACGTCGGGCGCCAGCTCTGCCTTGGGCCAGAATCTATACGGTGCCATCCGAGGCACGGTAATTGATCAGACGGGAGCGGTCATCCCGGATGCTACGGTTACGATAACAAACGAAGGCACCGGCATAGCAAAAACCGCGGTCACTAAGACGGCCGGAACCTTCGAATTTGTCAATCTGCAGGCCCCAGCCCGTTACAGCATCACTGTCGACAAGTCAGGGTTTCGTAAGTTTGCCAGCACCGACGTCGATCTGAACATCAATCAGGTGTATGTGGCCAACGCGACCCTCGAGGTGGGAACTGCCGCGCAGCAGGTCACGGTGGAGGCGACCACCTCTCAGATCGATACTACCACCATGCAACGGGGAACCACGGTGACCGGGAGCACCATCGTCAACCTTCCTCTCAACGGACGCAACTGGACCCAGCTCCAGCAGCTTGAGCCGGGCGTGGAGGCATCGTCTGACCGCTTCGGCACCTATTCTACCAACGGAGCGGAGACCCAGCAGAACAACTTCCTGATTAACGGGGCTGATACCAACGACCTTCCCCTGAACACAGCGGGCCTCGTCCCGAGCCCGGATGCTATCGGCGAGTTTCGCATGGTGACGAACACCCTCAACCCCGAATATGGCCGCAACTCCGGCGCCATCATGAACGCCATGATCAAGAACGGAACCAACCAGCTCCACGGGGACGGGTTCGAGTTCTACCGGGATACCTTTCTGGACGCCCGCAGCTTCTTTCAATCCACCGTGTCTCCTTTTCAGCAAAACCAGTTTGGCGCCACGGTGGGCGGACCTATCGTGAAGGATCACGCCTTCTTCTTCTTCTCCTATCAGGGCACCCGGGCGACGCAGCCGCAGGCCTTTGGCGCCCCCACGGTTTTCACCGCAAACGAGCGCACGGGCGACTTTTCCGACACGGGACCATTTACCTCCGGCAAAGACTCGCCTTTTCCGATGATGGGCGCGAATGGGACCAGCTACCCGGCAGGGACTCCTTACACCACGCTGTTCCCGACCGGACAAATCCCTACGGCGGATTTGAATCCCCTGGCAGTGAAGATGATGAACCAGTTCGTTCCCCTGCCTAACGCTCCGGGCAACACGTACACCTTCAATCCGTCCACCAAGCTCTTGCAGGATCAGTACATCTACCGGGTTGATGAAAACATCCGCGCCAACGATTCCGTGTGGTTCTACGGACTATGGGAGAGGCACCCGACCACCAACACACTGCCCTTTACGGGCGCGACAGTTCCTGGCTTTCCCGACGAGAACGCGGAGCACTTTCAGGAATACAGTGGAGCCTGGACCCACACTTTCTCTCCCACCACTTTGAACGAAGCGCGTTTCTCCTATTTCCGCTTCAATTTTGACGCCGTGGCGCCGGTGGGCCCCATTAATCCTACCAGCTACGGATTTACGGGCATCTTTCCGCAAAACACCACGGTCGCTTCGCTTCCGATAGTCAGCCTGGCGGGCCTGTTTACTCTTGGGTTCAGTGCGAACGGCCCTCAGCCTCGCATCGATCAGACTTATGATGTGGCCGACGACTTCACCAAGATTTCAGGCCACCACACGTTTAAGGCAGGTTTTACGATGGAGCGGTTTGAAGTCGACAACCCGTTTTACAACAACCTGGCGGGGAACTTCACCTTGAATGGCGCCGGAACGTTTTCGACGGGAAATCCCGGGGCCGATTTCCTTCTGGGGATTCCTGATTCTTACGCCCAGGGCAGCGGGTCCATCATCAATGCGCGGGGCCGCGAGTATTATTCTTACGGCCAGGACCAGTGGCAAGCGAAGCCCAATTTGACGCTGACCCTCGGCCTCGGCTGGGACATTGAAACTCCGTATCAGAATCTGTACGCCGGCGGTTTGACGATGGTAGCTTTCCGGCAAGGTGAGCAGTCCACGGTGTTCCCCACCGCGCCGCTTGGTCTCGTTTACCCTGGCGATCCGGGGATCAATAAGTACGGCGGACCCACCACCCATTACACGAATTTTGCCCCGCGAGTTGGGTTTGCTTGGAGCCCTGGAGGCTCCAAGAGGTGGGTTGTTCGCGGGGGCTTCGGACTCTATTACAACCGCACCGAAGAAGAACTCGCCCTGCAAGGGTTGACAAACCCGCCATTCTCGACGACTACGAGCGGAGTCGGGGCAATTCCTGGCGTTGCTGCCGGTCCGAACTTCGCCGCGCCTTTCACGGGTTGGTGCTCGGCGGCGGGCGCCGCGGCGACTCCATGCTCAACTGCCCAGTTGTTTCCCTTTACGCCGCCTGCGAAAGGCGCGCCGGTCAACTTCGCCCCATTTGAGCCCCTGGGTTTTGGAATGAACACCCTCAGCCCGAACTTCGGCGTTCCAATGTCTGAAAACTACAACCTGACCGTCGAGCGGCAACTTTCACCCTCGACCACCGTTTCCATCGGCTATGTTGGAAATGCCGGCCACCACCTGGAAGGCGCCTACAACCAGTATTATTTCGGCACAGCTCCAGGGGTGAACCCGAGCGCCGCAGCACTCGGCTGCAATTCCTTTAACCTCGCCGGTTGTGACCCGGGTTCATTCGGCGCCCCTTCCAATATCAGCCCGTCGGTGCAGGGGGCCCCGGGCGTCCAAATGACGGACTTCAACTCGCATTACAATTCCCTGCAGGTCGAGTTGAACCGGCATTTCACCCACGGCTTTCAAGTGCAGGCCGCCTACACCTGGTCGCGCTACTTCGATGAAACATCGAACCTGGAAAACAGCGCGTTTAATGGCCCGGGAATCAACCCGTTCAACATCGCGTCCAATTACGCTCCTTCGGCCAATGACGCGCCCCAGCGCCTGGTGGTGAACTACTACTATACGCTGCCTTTCTACCATTATGTGCACAAGTGGCAGCGTCTGACGGACGGCTGGAGCCTGGCCGGCATTACCACGTTCCAGCACGGCTTCCCGGTCCCGGTGATTGACAGCGCGTTCACCTCTCTCACGGAAGATCTGCTGAACGCCTTTTACGCCGCTCCGGACCGAGCCGACGTTACCGGGACCCCCATCGGCATCAGCAATCCACGGAGTAACGTCATGAACGGGTCCAACTACTGGTTCAATCCCAAGGCGTTTTCCATACCTGCCCTGGGAGAGGGCGTCGGCAACGCCAGCCGCAACCCGCTTTATGGGCCGGGCCTTAACAACTGGGATATGTCCCTGTTGAAGGATGTTCACATCACCGAGTCGAAATATTTTGAGTTCCGGCTCGAAACCTTTAACACGTTCAATCACGCGCAGTTTGCCCCCCCGAACCCGAACCTTGGTCAGAATGACGTCAATAGCGGCAGTTTTGGCCAAATCTCCGGCGTCGTAACGGGTACCACCAACGGCTCCGGCAGAGTGTTGCAGCTTGGCGGGAAGTTCTACTTCTAGCTTTGAACTCCTTGGCTACTTGCCTGAAGGCGCCCTGCTCCGCAGGGCGCCTTTCTTGTTTGGGAATTCGGAGATTTTGGTGGGCAGCGCCGTCCTACGGGCCGCGGCTCAGCTAAGAGCAAGATTTGCGTGACGACGCCGACGGCAAGATGTATGGTTAAAGGTGGGTTCCGGCAGCCCGCTCACAGTCAAGCGTGGGCCGTAATCCTGTTGGCGATTAGGTAACCTCCCCACCCCCCAACCCCTATATGCCAAAGCCGGAATGTGATTTAGAATAAATAATATAATAAGAATCAGGGGCTAGGCCAAAGTCGAAATGTCCTTTAGAATCAATAAAAGCGAGGCTACATCCAAAGCCGGAAGGAGATCAGTTGGGAGCCCGCAAGCGCAGATTGATATAAATCAATTGTAACAAGATCATTCCAGGGACAGTGCGACGCTCCAAAGCGGTCAGAGATGGAACAAACCGGCTCAGTGCGGAGCGCGAGATGACGAAGCAATCGGCTTGGAATCAGCAGCCTACAGGGACCTGGAAGGAGAGGGAGACAAATCCCACGTGTGCGGCCGTTCGTCGTTTAACAGTTGTCAGGACGCAGGTTGCGTCGGTTTCCCACTGAGTCGACGGGAGTCACAGGCGATACGAGCTCGTCCGCTCACCAGTCGGAAGGCCTCCCTTCGCGAAGCGAGCCTCGCAGTCAGTCTGGCGTTGACAACCGATCCTCGTCGAGTTAATTTCAGGGGTCGGAGTTGGGCGAGGGTTTGCTCAGTTCAAACATCCTGCGACCGGCGTTCGTCATAGCCCTTCGCTGGCAGAGTTGTCCTTTCTCGTCTTGTCTCATCTTGTGTCCTAACATTCGCCGGGGGAACGGGGCCTTCGAATTGCGCAAGCCTTGAGCTCGGGGAGGGTTCATGTCCAGGGTGAAGATCGCAAAGACTTCAATCTTTTTGGCACTCTTAGCGGCCTTTTCGTTTCTGGCGGCAGCTCCCGGTCTGGGTCAGGAAGCCACCGCTACCATCGGCGGCACCGTAAGAGATCAGTCCGGAGCCGTGATTGCCAGAGCCACGGTGACACTGACCAACTCCAAGACCAACATCTCCCGTAACACGGTGGCCGGATCAGACGGCAACTATCGCTTCACACTGGTCCCGATCGGGACTTATGAGGTTACTGCCGAGGCCCGAGGTTTCAGCAGGTTTGTTGACGCTGGCATCGTGCTCGACATTAATCAGAACGCGCGTCAGGACATCGTGTTGAACGTAGGCTCGACCACCCAGGTGGTGGAGGTGTCGGGGCAGGTTGCTCAGGTGGACACTGTAAGCGCGACGCTCGGCAAGGTGGAGACCGAGCGCCGCATCCTCGATCTGCCTCTGGTGGGTCGCGATACGCTCCAACTTGGGCTCCTGCAGGCGGGCGTGTTTGCGCCGGACCCGGATGACGGCTCGGGAAACCCATTCTCGGTGAGCGGGCAGAGGTCTGAGTCGATGACCTTTCTGCTCGACGGGGCTGACAACACCGATTTCCTCGGAAACAACATTGTGATCAGCCCTAACCCGGACGCCGTAGAGGAGTTCAAGATCATTACCAATAATTACGAGGCGGAGTACGGCCGCACGTCCGGCGGAATCATCAACCAGGTGATTAAATCGGGCACCAACGGTTTTCACGGTAGCGGGTTCGAGTTCCTGCGCAACGAGGCCCTGAATGCGCGCGATTTCTTCATTCCCGAGGTCACTCCGTTCAAACGGAACGTCTTCGGGGGCACGATCGGCGGACCCATCAAGCGCAACAAGACCTTCTTCTTTGCTTCCTACCAAGGGACGCGGCGGCGTGAAGGCCAGGTGGCGCCCGTGATCACCACCCTCACCCCGCCGGAGCGAAACGGCGACTTCAGCGACCTGCTGGCGAGCGGCGTCCAGCTCGTCAATCCTGTGACCGGCGAGAACTATCTCAACAACCAGGTGCCGGTAAATCCCATCTCCGCCAACTACATTGCCAAGTACGTTCCACTGCCAAACTATGGAACCAACGGCTTTGTGTCTGCACCCACCGCCGATATTCGTGACGATCAGATGATCTTCCGGGTGGATCACAACTTTAATACCAGTAACACCCTTTCAGCCGTTTACCTCCTTGAGGACATCAGTGACTTCTATCCGTTTCAAATCATCAACGGCGCCTCAAGCGGAGGCGATGTGCCCGTCGGCTCGGCTTTCACGGATTCCGACCGCTACCAGACAGGGTCCATCACCTGGACCCATACCTTCAATCCTACGCTCATCAACGAAGCCCGTTTTGCTGCCAACCGAACCGCGACGCTCCAGGCTGTTCCCGTTGATACCACGTCACCGCAGCAGCTGGGGTTCACCAACGTCAACTCTGACAGCCCCGCCGGCACTGCGCCGCCTGTTATCACCGTGAACGGATCTTTCAACCTCGGACCTTCCCCGCAAGGGCCGACCACTTTGCACGACGTGACTTTTCAGTGGCAGGATACTGTTTCGTGGCTGCACGCCAATCACTCCTTCAAGTTCGGTGGCGACATTCGCCGCATCCGAAACAACTTCAATTATGACTTCTTCACTAACGGCACCTTTGATTTCGGCTCCTACACGAATTTCACCGGATACCCCCTGGCGGACTTTGTAGGTGGATTCACGGACAACTTCTACCAAACGTCGAACGCCATCTATGGCATCCGTCAGAGCTCCTACTATGCCTTCGCCCAGGACGCCTGGAAGGTCACGAGGCGCCTGAGCCTGGACCTCGGCTTGCGCTATGAATACAACAGCCCCCAGACCGATCCTCATGGCGAAATCCTGGGTTATTTCCCTGGTCAGCAGTCGACGGTGTTTCCGGCAGCCCCCCCGGGAATCCTGTACCCGGGCGATCCGGGCACTCCAAACCGCGGGCTCGTCTATCCGGACTGGAACAACTTCGCCCCTCGCTTCGGTCTGGCTTGGGACATTCTGGGAAACGGCCGCCTGGTAATGCGCGGCGGCTATGGCATCTTCTACGACATCGAGGACGGGGCCCTGAACCTGCAGTTTGGGGGGCAGCCTCCCTTCGGGGACGTTACCAATCTTTTTCCGTCGGGCTCCAACTTTGCCGGAGTGAACTATATGGCCGATCCCTTCACGCCCCTCGGGATCATCAATCCCTACCCGTTCGCCGCCAGCGGCCGTACCGGCCAGTTCTTCGATCCAGAGATTTCGTTCGCCTTCGTAGTGGATCCGAGGTTCCGTACACCGTACTCCCAGGATGTGAACTACGGCTTCCAGTACCAGGTCACCGCCAACACCATGCTCGAGGCCGTGTACGTGGGCAGCTTCGGCAGGAAATTGATCAGCACCGCGGATCTCAATTACCGTAACCCCGCACTGCTGAACGCTTACAACAATGCGGGCGTCAACCTTGACTGCGCCCGCCCGCTTTCGGGATGCTACGGTACAACGGATCCCAACGCGAACCCCACTCTGGCTACTGGCCAGCTTCTCGCCGACCTCTCCAACGGCGTCTCCGCCAGCAACGAGATGCAGTTGACGCTCGACAAGCGGCTGAGTCACGGCTTTGAGACGCGCATCGCATACACCTTGTCGAAAACCACCGACCTGACCTCAGGTTTCCGCGCCAGGTCCTCCACCTATACGGATCCGGTCGATTACCAGCTCGATAACGCCTTGGCCGACTTCGACGCCACCCACCGCCTGGTGGTTAGTGGCATTTGGGAGCTGCCCTTTGACCGGCTCGTGCGGTCCACTGGCCTTGTCAAGAAACTGGCCAGCGGCTGGGAGGTGACGCCGATCGTTACGTTTCAGTCCGGAAACCCGTTTACCGTTTTTTCGAGCGACGATTCGAGCTTACAGAACAGTGGGCTTGATCGAGCTGATGTGCTCGGTCCGGTCCAGGTTTTTAAGAATCCGCGCCAGAATCGCACCTTTGCCGCCACCAATGCCGGCGGTGGCAGTTGTCTGGTGGCGGGTAACGCGGACGGAACGACCACCGGCAATTTCTGGTTCGACCCGAGCAACCTCGACTGTGCCACGGTTCCGCTGCTCACCTATGGGACTATGGCGCGAAATGCGTTGCGCGGTCCCGGCATCAACAACTGGGACCTTTCGCTGATCAAGAACACGAAGATCACCGAGCGGCAGACGCTTGAGATTCGCGCCGAATTCTTCAATGCTTTCAACCACGCCCAATTCAGCAATCCTGACACCAGCGGGTTCAGCTCGACTTTTGGCCAAGTGACCTCCACGCGCGGACACGATTCTGAGACCACCACAGGAGCAAGGATCATTCAGCTTGCGGTAAAGTATTACTTCTGAAGGATTAAGGTACTTGCGCAGTCGGTCCTGGCGATCCACGAGACACAGCTCGCTCGCTTTGGAGGCTGCAAGGCGTTCGGGACTTGGGGCTGGTAGAGAGCGCCATCATGCGGCCGCGGCAGCTACACCATTACCAGGCCGAGACGTCACCGGCACAGCTTGCCGCTGCGTACGCCTGCAGTCTCGCCCGCAATCACGGTTTCGTTGATGGAAACAAGCGCACCGCCTTCCTGACGACGGCTGGGAATTCGATGGGCCCGAGCCGGAGGTAGTGCTGACGATGCTAAGTGTGGCCTCTGGCGAACTATCAGAGCAGGATCTCGCGGCTTGGTTTGAGCGCCGCATCCGTCACCAGCCCAGGACGTAAGCAAAGATCAGAGGCGCGACGATAGTGGCGTCCGACTCGATGATGTACTTCGGCGTGTCGACACCCAGTTTTCCCCAGGTGATCTTCTC
>DATDGR010000342.1:0-9576 GCA_036521995.1 Terriglobia bacterium
ATACAGCCGGTCGATGCATTCCACTTCCAAGGTGACGTGTCCTTCGAGCAGTTCGTTAATGTTGGCCATGACCGGAAGTTTTACACCACCTCAGACCAGGGATGTCAATGCTCGTCGGTTTGAGGTCGAAGACTTCGCTAGCTGTTGTGCAACAATCTCTTACGCACTTCTCTCAGTAATTCGCTACGCTCACAACAGTGCCTCCGGTCCAACGCGCCCCCTCTGCTATAATTGGCCCTTGCCTCGCTGAGCGGCCAGCGCCCGAATCGGCCATCGTTTCCAGCGCACCCATCAAGGCAGCAAATCAGCCGGTACAGGCCCGAACCGAACCGGGCCGATCTCAGTAGGGAGGTCCCGTTGTATCTGGAAATCATCGCGAGCGTACGCCAGCGATTCGCAGAAGTGGTGGAGGAAGAGTTCGGCGTGCGCGTGGAACGCCCAGCCATCGGGTTTCCGCCCAACGTCGACCTCGGCGAACTCTCCATTACGGCCTGCTTCGAGCTGGCCAAGCAGCTTCGCCAGCCTCCGCGCAAGATCGCCGAGGCGGTGCGCGCGCAAATGCTGCCGCTCGAAGGTGTGGAGCGGGTGGAAGCGGCCGGGCCTGGCTATCTGAACTTCTACCTCGACCGCGGCTCCATGGCCCAAGCCGTCTTCGACGAGCGCGCTGCCGCGAAGCCGGGTGTCGGGACCGCCGGTCCGGCTTCGGCCGAGGGCTCCCAGGTCGGAAAGGTCCTGGTGGAGCACACCAGCATCAATCCCAACAAAGCCGCACACGTGGGTCATCTGCGCAACTCCGTGCTGGGTGACACCTTTGCCCGGCTGCTGCGATTCTCGGGGCGAATTGTCGAGGTTCAGAACTACATCGACAACACGGGCGTGCAGGTGGCCGATGTGGTGGTGGGCTTCGTCCATCTGGAGAAGAAAAGCGTCGCCGACGTGCGGGCGCTTGTGGCCGATCCGGCCGTCCGCTTCGACTACTACTGTTGGGACCTGTACGCCCAGGTGACGCAGTCCTACGAGCGGGATCCGAACCTGGCGGCCCGGCGAGCGGACACCCTGAAAGCCATCGAAGAAGGTCACGGCGAACTGGCCGAGATGGCGCAGTTGATTGCCACCGCTATCGTGCGGCGGCATCTCGAGACCGTGGGGCGCCTCGGCATCCGCTACGATCTGCTGGTGCAGGAGAGCGAGATCCTGCGCCTCGACTTCTGGAAGTACGCCTTTGAGCTGCTCAAGGAGCGGGGTGCGCTGCGATTTGAGGACTCCGGCAAGAACCAGGGCTGCTGGGTGATGAGCCTGGACGAGGGCGCGGCCGACGCCGGCGCCAACGGTGGAGCCTCCGATGGCGAGCCCGAAGAGTCCGGCGAAAGCGACGACGCCAGAGTCAAGATCATTGTCCGCTCGAATGGCACCGTGACTTATGTCGGCAAAGACATCGCCTACCACCTGTGGAAGTTCGGCCTGCTCGGGCGCGACTTCGGATATGAGCCGTTCTACGGGTACCCCGACGGACACCAGCTCTGGCGCACCACCGCAGGCTCTACGCCGCAGAAGGGCGTGCCGGCGTTTGGACACGCCTCGACGGCCTACGCCGTCATCGACAGCCGGCAGTCGTACCTGCAGCGCGTGGTAGCGGCGGCGTTCCGCGAGCTCGGCTATCAGGAGCAGGCGTCCAACCTGCACCACTTCGCCTACGCGGTGGTGAATCTTTCGCTTGAAGCCGCCGCCTCGCTCGGAATCGAGCCCGGAGCTGAGGACCGGCAGCGAGGCTATGTGGAGGTGTCAGGACGCCGCGGACTCGGCGTAAAGGCCGACGACCTGATCGATGCGGTGATCGAGAAGGCGCTGGGCGAAGTTCAGGGGCGGCAAATGACGTCTGATCCGGCGGAACAGACCACCAGCGCTCACATGATCGGTGTGGCGGCGCTGCGCTATTTCCTGCTGAAGTTCACGCGCCGGTCGACGATCGCCTTCGACTTCAAGGACGCGCTCGCCTTCGAAGGCGAGACAGGACCCTACCTTCAATACAGCGTGGTGCGGGCGCGAAACATCTTCCGCAAAAGCGAAGGCGGGCCCGAGGGGACCCTGAATGGGACCAGCACACCGCCCATGGCACCGGTCGCGGCGGAGATATTGCGCAGGTTTCTCGAAGGGCCCGAAGGCCGCGACCTTTGGGAATTGGTTTTGCTGGCCGCCCAGCTCGAGATGACGGTCCAGCAAGCCGTAGCTTCCGAGGAGCCTGCCGTGCTTGCCAAGTACGCCTTCCGGCTGGCCCAGGCCTTCAACAACTTTTACCACCATCACCGCGTGCTGGCGCAACCCGATGAGCAACGCCGTGCCTTCCTGCTCTTCCTCGTCTCCCTGGCGAGTTCGACACTCAGCCGCGCCCTGGACCTTCTCGGCATCGAGATTCCCGAGCGCATGTAGTGGTCATCATGACACGGGCCCGCTAAGGCCCTGGACGGTTCCGTCTTTGTGGGTCTTCAGGCGCACCAACCTCGTCCACTGAAAGGCCCGAAGGCCCTTTCGGCTACATCATTTTGTCACATTGACTATCATCAAAAGGTTATCTAACATGCTGTTGCATCGCCCGAACGGGGACGGCACCATGAGCAAGCCTACAGAGGTTCGTATTCTTGTGGTTGACGACGAAGAGGCTGTGCGCACTTTGTTGAAGGCCCGCCTCGTCCTGGAGGGTTACGAATGCGCGACGGCCGCCAGCGCCGAGGAGGCCCGCGCGCTGATCAGCGAGGGGAATTTCGATCTCGTTCTGTCCGATCTTCGCATGCCCGGGATGTCCGGCTTGGATTTGCTTAAGGAGGTCCGCGCTGAGTTTCCCCACCTGGCCTTTGTAATGTGCACGGGTGAGGACGATGTGCGGACCGGCATCGAAGCCATGAAGCAAGGCGCCGAGGACTACCTGGTCAAACCGCTGCAGCTCGATGGCATGGTGGCGAGCGTCGAGCGGGCGCTGGAGAAGCAGCGCCTCCAGGTGGAGGTGGAACATTATCGCGATCACCTGGAGGACATGGTTGAACAGCGCACGCGCCAGCTGAAGGCGGCCATCCGGCGCATCGAGCATACTTACGATGAGACCCTGGCGGCTCTGGGCGGGGCGCTCGAGCTTCGCGATATTGAAACCCAGGGGCACTCCCGGCGCGTCACTCACTACTGCCTCGAACTGGCGCGCGCGCTTCATTGCTCGCCCGACGACCTTCGCGTCATCGCTCGCGGCTCTTTCCTGCATGACATTGGCAAGATCGGGATTCCGGACGCGATCCTCTTGAAGCCCGACCGGCTTACCGAAGAAGAAACTATCGTGATGCAGACTCACGCCCGCATCGGGTACGAACTCGTGTGCCGCATCGCTTTTCTTACACCCGCCGCCCAGATGGTGCTGACCCATCAGGAGCGCTGGGACGGCACCGGCTACCCGCAGGCCCTGCGGGGCGAGGAGATTCCGCTCGGATCGCGCATCTTCGCTGTGGCCGACACGCTGGACGCCATGACGTCGGACCGCCCTTACCGTGCCGCTCTGCCTTTCTCGGCGGCCCGCCAGGAGATCAACCGCGAAGCGGGTCGCCAGTTCGATCCGAACGTGGTGCGCGTCTTCCTGGAGATTCCGGAGGAGATTTGGCGCAAAATCCAGCGCGAGGCGACGGAACGTCCTCAGTTCGGAGTGGCGGCCCTGGCTGGACTCCCGGCGCCGGCTTGACCCGCGGGTGCGCCCAGGAGGCAGGCTAATTTCGGAGACGCCAGTGGAAAAAACGAGGGTGCTCATCGCGGAGGACGACCCGGTCTCTCTTCGCGTGGTGGAGACCATGCTGAAGAAGTGGGGCTACGAACCGGTCTCGGCCCGCGACGGCGACGAGGCCTGGAAGGCGCTCCAGACGGAGAATGCTCCGCGCCTCGCCATCCTGGATTGGATGATGCCGCGCAAGGATGGACCCGACGTGTGCCGCGAGCTCCGCGGGCAGATTGGGCGGCCCTACACCTACGTCCTGCTTCTCACCGCCAAGACCCAGCGGCGAGATCTGATCGACGGCCTGGGGGCCGGCGCTGACGACTACCTCACCAAGCCCTTCAGCGGCGAAGAACTGAGGGCCCGGCTCTATTCCGGTGAGCGTATCCTGGCGGTCCAACAGCAGCTCATGGAGGCCAAGGAGGCCCTGCGGGTGCAAGCGATCCGCGATCCGCTCACCGGTCTCTACAACCGGCGCTACATGGAAGAGGCGCTGGAGCGTGAATTGCGCCGCGCGGAGCATGGTCAGCATCCGTTAAGCGTCATGATGCTCGACCTGGACCACTTCAAGACCTTCAACGACACCTCCGGCCATCAGGCGGGCGATCATCTGCTGAGGTATGTGGGCGGACTGCTGGAGGCCCGGACGCGCCGCGAAGATATTCCCTGCCGCTACGGAGGCGAAGAGTTTGTCCTGATCCTTCCCGGAGCGCCGATCGAAGTGGCCGTCCGGCGGGCTGAGCAGTTTCGAGGAGCGATCCGCGAATCGGGGATCGAATATGAAGGAAAAGCGCTTGGTCCCGTCACGGTGTCCATCGGCGTGGCCTGCTTTCCGCAGCACGGCACCACCGGAGCCGAGGTGGTGGGCGCCGCCGATAGCGCTCTGTACCGCGCCAAGCAGCAGGGCCGCAACCGTGTGATCGCTTACGATCCGGCAGTGCCGCCGGTTCAAGCCGAAGCGCCGGACGCTCTGCCGACGCATTAGTGTCGCCAGAGCAGCAGACCTAACGAAATCCAGAGCGCCAAGGCCAGGCACTCAGCTCCGGTGAAATGACCCGGCACGAAGGGAAGAATCTTCATAAGGATCATGGCAAGCGCCACCGCTCCCCCGGCCACTGCCACGCTGCGCTGGCCCCCGCGTTTTTCGATGCGGTAATAAGACCCGCAGGCCGCAAGCCACCCAAGCGCAGAAGCCATCGAGCCCACTTCGGTGATGGGGATCAGAATCGAAGGGCCGAGGAACAGGGCCGCGCCGCTGGCCAAACCGAGCGCGATCACGGCCGTGCCGGGACTCCGGCGGCGCGGATGGATGCTCCCCAGGCGCGAAGGAGCCAGTCCCCGCCGTCCGAGAGCGAAGAGCAGGCGGCTCGAGGCCACGAAGTTTCCATTGAAGACCTTCAGCAGCGAGACCAGCGCCGCCGCCATGATGCAGTTCACGATCCAACGGGCGTGAAAAGCCTGCTCAAAGGCGACGGCCGTGGCAAAATTTTGCCGGACCAGCGAAGGCCAGGGCTGCACGTAGGCCACCACGGCAATCACGGCGGCGTAGAACGCCGCCCCGACGACCACGGCCAGCAGAACGGGCCTCATCAGGTCGCCCGGATCAAGGCCCACGGCCGCCTCCTCCGCGCACTTGGGCACGGACTCAAAACCGGTCATAAAGTAAGGCACGATCTGCAGGACTTGCAGCACAGAGAGCCAGGCCGCGCCCCGGAACAGCGGCCGGAGGTTGGCCGTCGAGCCACGCGCGAACCCGCAGGCCGCGAAGACCACAAAGAGCCCCAGCAGCGTGAACGTGGTCCAGTTCTGAAAGATCGCACTGGAGCGAATGCCGCCATAGTTGAGGAGGGTGATCACGCCAACCAGGCCCAAACCCAGCGCCAGGTGCGGCAGAAAAACGATCTGGCCGGCTACTCGATAGAGCGGGAGGCTATCGAGCTGCGGAAAAACATAAGCAGCAATCCGGCCGATGGCCACTGCCTCCCACGGGCAGACGATCCAGTAGGCCAGGATCATCGTCCAGCCGGCGGCAAAACTGGCGGCGCGGCTGCCAAACGCGCGGTCCGTGTAAGCGATCTCACTGCCGGCGTCGGGAATGGCGCGCACCAGGCGTCCGTAGACGTAGCCTACCGGCAGCAAAACCGCGCCGCCGATGGCAAACCCGAGCATGGCGCCGAGCGGGCCGCCGCGCTGGAGCCAGTCGTCCATTACTACCAGCCATCCGACACCAACCATGGTGCCGAAGGCGAGCGTGAAGTAGTCAGTGAGGCGAAGTGTGCGGGCGAGAATCGTCATGGGCCAACGGCGGCTGCACCACGACCGGGACGCTCACGCTCCCTGAAGGTGGGTCAGAAGATGCACCAGCGTGCGCACGGGGTAGCCGGTGGGTCCTTTGGCGAGGTACGGCTTTTCCTCGTTCGACCAACGGGTGCCGGCGATGTCTAGGTGGACCCAAGGCGTGTGGCCGGCAAATTCGCCCACGAACATGGCCGCGGTGATGGCGCCGCCGTAACGGCCGCCGGTGTTGGCCAGATCGGCGATCGAGCTTTTGTAGAGGTCGCGATAATCGTCGTCGACGGGCAACTCCCACATCTTGTCGCCCACCGCCTCGGCGCTCGCCAGCACCTTTTTCACCCAGTCCTTGTTCCAGCCAAAGACGCCAGTGGTGGTGTTGCCGAGCGCGACCACGACGGCGCCCGTGAGCGTGGCAGCGTCGATCAGCGCCGTAGCGCCCTGCTGCTTCGCATAGGTGATCGCGTCCGCCAGGGCCAGGCGGCCTTCGGCGTCAGTGTTGAGCACTTCGATGGTCTTGCCTGACATAGCGGTGATGACGTCGCCCGGCCGGTAAGCCTTGCCGCTCGGCATGTTCTCGGCCGCCGGAATCACGGCCAGCACGCGCACCGCCGGCTTCAACTGCGCCACTGCCTGCATCACTCCCAGCATGGTGGCGCCGCCAGCCATGTCCGTCTTCATCTCATGCATGTTTTCGGCCGGCTTGATCGAGATGCCCCCCGTGTCAAACGTGATGCCTTTGCCGATCAGTCCGACCACCGGCGCCGCCGGCGCATCTTCAGGCATGTAGCGCAACACAATCACTCGTGGCTCTTCTTCGCTCCCCTGCGCTACGGCCAACAAAGCGCCCATCTTCAGCGACTTGATCTCCACCGGGCCCAGCGCGCGGCACTCGAGGCCATACTGATTGGCCATTTCCCGGGCCTGCATCGCCAGGAGCGAAGGCGTCATGCGATTCGAAGGCTCGTTGACCAGATCGCGAGTAAAGTTCTGGGCTTCCCCGATGATTCGACCCCTCTCGACGGCGGCGCGTTCATCGTCTGTGGCCGCGGCGCCTCCCGTGGCGAACTGGAATTCGTCGATGCGTTTGTCGCCATCGCGCTCGCTACGATAAGTGTCGGCATCGTAGTCGGCCGCGATAGCGCCCTCGACCACCGCTTGCGCTGCCTCCGGCCCGCCGTGCTTCCCACCGAACACCCAGGTCAGGCTATGCACGCCGCGGGCCCGCAAGTGCCGCACCGCCGCTCCGGCCAGGCGGCGCAATACAGCCAGGTTGAACTTCTCCTCTTTCCCCGCGCCCACCACTAGCAGCGCTCGCGCCGCGAGCCCCACTGGACGGTGGATCAGCGTGGTTTCATACGCTTTACCCTTGAGCTCATCCGACTCCTGCAAGTCCGCGAGCAGCGCTCGCGTAGCCTCCGGCAGGCCGGCCGCCGTGCCGCTGCCTACGGGTTTGTCTTCGAAGCCAAAGACCACCAGCGTGGTGCCGCCAATCTCCGCCAACGGTTCATTTCGAAAGTCGATTTTCATTTTTCCTCCGAGAGTGCGCTGGGCGCACCTTCACCGCACGCGTCATCTGTGATAATCCCGGCTCCTCCGTTGATGATCCCGGATGTCCTGGGCCGTCTCCCGATCAATCGTCCGCCGGCGCAGAGTCTCGCGCTGGTCCCAGACGGTCTTTCCCTTGGCGA
Organism: Terriglobia bacterium; assembly: GCA_036521995.1. Lineage (GTDB taxonomy): Bacteria > Acidobacteriota > Terriglobia > UBA7540 > UBA7540 > Gp13-AA77. The sequence continues at coordinate 7,726 of DATDGR010000342.1, forward strand.
GAGCCAGTTCGCACTTGATGAGGTTCTTCTTCAGGTAAAGCCGGGTGGGAATCAGCGTCAGGCCGCGCTCCTGGGTGCGCCCCCGCAGCTTGTCGATTTCCTGCCGGTGCAGCAGCAGGCGGCGCTCGCGCAAAGCGGGATGATTCAGGTAGCTCCCCGGCAGGTATCCGCCAATGTGGCAGTCGACTAACCACACTTCGTTGTTGCGCACCACGGCGTAGCTATCCTTCAGATGCACTTTGCCGTCGCGAATGGACTTCACCTCGGTCCCGGTCAGCTCGATGCCCGTCTCGAACTTCTCCAACAGCTGGTAGTAATGTCCGGCCTGCCGGTTGACGGCGAAGTTGCGCGGCGCTTCGCGTTCCGTCTTGGTATTCTTCACCAGGGTAGCCTTCCAAGTCGATGAGCCAGATTTGAATGTTAACACGGCGTTACCATCTGGGTTAACGGCCTCACGGCTTCGGCCCGGGCGTCGAAAATGACCCCTGTCATGCTTAGAGTCGCGAGCGGGGTTTCACGAACGGGGATGATATAATCAGTCTCAGTCGTCGAACGAGTTGTTGCCGGCTGCCCGAACGGACTGTGCTCGCCGGGGGAAAAAGGGGCCCAGAAGAAAGGATGTTTTTGAGGAAACGAACCCGTCAACTTATTGAAAACAAAGGACAGGCTTCTAGCGAAGGTGCAAAATGAACCGCGAAAGAACCCGGAAAGACTCAAACGAGCGGGGGCAAAGGGGCTTGCCTAAGGGGGTCCGCTCGGGGCAGGCTCTGAAGGCTCTATGAGACTTGGCATTGATCTCGGAACTACAAGAATCGTCGTGGCTTACGTCGATCGCGGCAACTACCCCGTGGTCATGTTTGACACGCCGGATGGCGCGGTCAGCGAGTGGTTCCCGCCCCTGGTGGCGGTCCGGGGCGAGGAGCGCCTCTACGGCTGGAAGGCCTGGCAAGCGCAGGAGGACCCCTGCTGGACCATCGTCCGGTCCGTGAAGCGGCTGCTGGAAGCGGCTGGTCCCGACACACGCATCCGAATTGGCGAGCAGGCCATCCCCATGCAGCAGCTTCTCAGGGAGCTCCTGACCTCCCTCTGCGATCACTTGCGCAGCGGCTCGAATCTGCCGGCGGCGCCCGGTGAGGCGCTGGAAGTGATGGCCGGAGTCCCCGCCCACGCCCACAACAACCAGCGATTTCTCACCGTGGAAGCTTTTCGCCAAGCCGGTTTCGAGGTCCTGGGGCTGCTCAATGAGCCCTCGGCCGCCAGCATCGAGTTCGGACACCGCAACAAGAAGTCCCGCAACGGCGCTGACAGCGCCCGCATCCTGGTGTACGACCTCGGCGGCGGAACGTTCGATGCCTCTCTGGTGGAGCTCGGGGAGACCGCGCATGAGGTGATCGCCTCGGAGGGCATTAGCACGCTCGGCGGTGACGATTTTGACGAAGTGCTCGCCGATCTGGCCCTGGAAGCGGGTGGGATCAGCCCCGAGCAGCAGCAAAGCCTCACTCAGGCTGAAGTCTTCCGGCTGCATGAGGAGTGCCGGCAGAAGAAGGAAGCGTTGCACCCCAATACCCGCCGCATGGTGATTGACCTCGGCATTGCGCGGGAGGGGTGGAGGGAGGTTTCCATTACCACCGAGGTTTTCTATGAGCGCTGCCAGCCTTTGATCGACGAGACCCTGCATGCGGTGGAAGACCTATTGGCAACCGGCAACGGCCAGCCCGCCGCCAGTGAGCGCGAGGATGAACTGCGCCTGGAAGCCCTTTATGTGACGGGCGGCGCCAGCGAACTGCCCCTGGTGTCGCGCGCTCTGCGCGAAGAGTTTGGCCGCCGGGTGCGGCGCTCGGCGTATACGCG
>DATDGR010000343.1:0-9002 GCA_036521995.1 Terriglobia bacterium
GCGTGCCGAACTCGCCTTGCAGCATGGAAGCGCCGCGGCGGCCGTCCGCCACGGGCAGGTGCTCATTCAGGAAGTCGTGCCGGTCGTGTTCCGAGATTTGGCCAAGCTGGGACTGGAGGCATTGCTGAAACGTCAGGTCGAGGCTGGCCTTGGCTTGGGCCACGGTGACGCCCGGCTTGAGCCTTCCCATCACCTGCAGCCATTCGGTCTTCTCGATGGGGTGCTTTTCAACGGAGAGCCAATCTTGGCCGGGGTAGACTTCCGCCTGCATGGTCAACGGCACCCAGATTTCGGGCGCGGCACCCACGGTCATGCCGAAGAAGCGCGGCGGCATCACGCCGATGACGTCGTAGACGGTCTTGCGGATGCGGAGCTTCTGGCTGAGCACCGACGTGTCGCCCCCGAAGCGCCGTTGCCAGAAACTGTAGCTGATCACGGCCACCGGGCTCGCGTCGCGAAGCTTGTCCACGTCGGTGGTGAAGGTCCGGCCCAGCAGCGGATCGACGCCGAGAACGCTGAAGAAAGTCCCGCTAACCATGTTCACCGAGGCCTCGGCGCCTTCGCCGTTCTGCTGCGATCCCTCCACTGCCACCGGAATCTCGCCATGCAGGGCGTCGGCGGCAAAAATGCCAGACAGCACCTGGTTGCGGGCGGCAAGGTCCTGAAATTCGGCATACGTCAGCATGCCTCGGTCGCCCGTCGAGCTGCCCACGCTCATACCGCCGTCGCCCGGGTCAGTCAGCAATACGAGCTGCTGCGGGTTCCGGACCGGCAACGAATTGAGCAGCACCGAGTCCAGAACGGTGAAGATCGCCGTGTTGGCGCCGATGCCCAGCGCAAGCGTGAGCACGGCGATCCCGCTGAAGGCCGGATTCTTGACCAGCATGCGAACGCCGTAACGAAGATCCCGCCAGATCATCTGCATGGAAACACCTCCGAGTTGCCGCTTGGCAATTCCGGTTCCAGGTTCGAGCCTTCCGCAAGATAATGTCCGGGAACGGGATATGTTATTAACATGGTACTCCCCCTGAATTGTTGTGTCCGATTTTGGACTTCGGCGGCCGGTATCGGCACACCGGCCAGCTCAGCGACACCAGATGCCGGAACCCTCCAGCGGACTATGCTTAAGTCTTCAATCGACATTCGTCCATCCGCAATCCTCTAGCCCAGCCGAACAAGAGGCGCACCGGTTTCCACGCCCCCGTTTTCGACGGCGTAGATTCGCTCAATCCGACCGGCGCGAGGAGCGCGTAATTCATTCTGCATCTTCATGGCTTCCATCACGAGCAAGCCCTGGCCGACCGTCACCTTGTCACCCTCCTGCACCAGCACCTTCACGATCTTGCCGGGCATAGGCGCGGCGATCTCCTTGGGACCGCCGGAGCCGGCTGCGTCGAAGGTCCGGCGCCGTGATCTCGGGTCGCGCACGGTCAGCCGGAAACTCTCGGGGCCTACCCTCACGGTGTAGTCCTGCGCGCCGCGCCGGCCATTGGCTGTCCCGGAGGAACCATCAGGCCGCGTGGAACCGGTGACCCGCACTTCAAAGGAGCGGCCCTCCAGCAGGATGGAATAGAGACCGGGCCCGAGCCGGGCCCAGTCCGCGAGGCCAGCATCGTGGCCGTCCACAACGCAGCGTGCCTCGCCCTGATCGCCAGCGAAGGCGGTCCCGATCTCGAGTTGGTGCTCGGAGGCGTCAGACTCTTCTTTCCCAGGGCTCAGGGGGGCGGTCAGGGCTACGTGGAACCGGGTAGGCACGATCAACGTCCTCCGCCGGGCCAGCGCTGGGGCCAGTGATTGAGCTGGGCGTAGCGACCGGCAGCTTTCCATCCGCTCTCAGCGTTCCGGCTCGGACTTGCGGACGATCCTGTCTCACCTTGGGCGCCGTTGGCCGTCATTTCGAGGCTGGCAGCCAGCATGGCCGCGAGCGCGGTCCCGTCTCCCGGCAGTCTGTGTTCGGCAGCCGGCTGGCTGCCATCGGCCCCCGCCGAGTCGGCGGCGCCGGCCGAAGCCAGGATTCGCTCGACCAAACCCGTGTCCAGCCTGCCCGCCAGGAAGTCAGGATTGCCGAGCACGCGCAGAAAGAAAGGAATGGTGGTCGCGATGCCTCCCACTTCGTATTCTCCCAGCGCCCGCCGCATCCGTGCGATGGCTTCCTGCCGGTCGCGGCCCCACACGATCAGCTTGGCCAGGAGCGGGTCGTAGTCGAGTGGCACCCGCCAGCCCTCGTAGACGCCGCCGTCGTCGCGCACGCCGGGCCCTGCCGGCACCCGCAGCGCTGTGATGAGGCCGGGCGAGGGGAAGAAGTCGCGCGCCGGATCTTCGGCAGAGATTCGGCACTCGATGGCTGCGCCGCGCAAGCGCACGTCGTTCTGGGAGAAGCCAAGCGGCTCTCCGGCCGCGATGCGAATCTGTTCCTTTACCAGGTCGAGCCCGGTGGCGAGCTCCGTCACGGGATGCTCCACCTGCAGGCGGGCGTTCACTTCCAGGAAGTAACAGTTGCGCTCGGCGTCGAGCAGAAACTCCACTGTGCCGGCGTTCCAGTATCCTGCGAGCTTGCCGATCTGGACCGCCGCCTCGCCCAGGCGGGCGCGCAGCTCATCGTCCACCACGGGCGACGGACACTCCTCCATCACCTTCTGGTGACGGCGCTGCAAGGAGCATTCGCGCTCCCCCAGGTGGACCACGTTGCCGTGGCGGTCGCCCAAAATCTGAATCTCCACGTGCCGCGGGTGCTCGATGTATTTTTCCAGGTAAGTGGAGGAATCGCCGAAGGCATTCTGAGCCTCAGACCGCGCATTGCGCCAGGCGGATTCGAGCTCCATGGGCCCGCGGACCATCCGCATCCCTTTGCCGCCGCCTCCCGCCGCCGCCTTGATCATCACCGGAAAGCCGATGCGCTGGGCTGTGCTCCACGTTTCTTCGAGGGTATCGCGACTCTGGTCGGCGCCCGGCACCACGGGCAGATTCGCGCTGCGCACTAACGCGCGCGCGGCCGTCTTGGAACCGAGCAGCTCCATGGCTTCCGGGGACGGCCCGATGAAGGTGAGGCCCGCGTCGGTCACGGCGCGGGCAAAGGCAGGATTCTCCGAGAGGAACCCGTAACCGGGATGAACAGCATCGGCCCCGCTCGTCCGGGCCGCATTTACCACGCGATCGATATGCAGATAGCTCTCCCGCGACGGCGCCGGGCCGATAGGCAGAGCCTGGTCGGCGTATCGGACGTGCAGCGCCCGCCTGTCAGCCTCCGAGTAGACGGCTACCGTGCCAATGCCCATTTCGCGGCAAGTGCGCATCACGCGCACGGCGATCTCGCCGCGATTGGCAACCAGAATCTTCTTGAACAAGAAATCCGCCTTGCGTTCGGCCTAAAGCTGGAGGGACCCGGCCAGCATACATCAGAGACCAGCCCGTGCCCAGCGGCAAATCGAGCCCCTCCTCGAAGGCTCAATTATAACTGGCAACTGACCACTGACCACGGAACACAACGAAAGCTATAATGCCGGAGCGTGCTGCCCTCATTCCAACCCGCCCCCGCTGACCGCGTTCCGGCTCCCGAAAAACAGGCCGTGGCCCTGGCTTCAGTGGCTACCGCGACGCTGTTGGCGGGCCTGAAGCTCGTGGTCGGCGTTACCACAGGCAGCCTCGGAATTCTATCCGAGGCGGCGCACTCTCTGCTCGATCTTGTGGCCGCGGGCGTCACCTATTTTTCGGTCCGCGTCTCGGATAAGCCCGCCGATCGCGAGCATCCTTTCGGACACGGCAAGGTGGAATCGCTGGCTGCCTTTGTAGAGACCGGTCTGCTGCTGGTCACCTGCGCCTGGATCATCGGCGAAGCCGTGCGCAGGCTCTTCTTCCACGCCGTCCACGTGGAGCCCTCCGGGTGGGCCTTTGCGGTTCTGGTGGTCTCCATCACGCTGGACGTCCTGCGCTCGCGATCGCTCTCCCGAGTCGCGCGCAAGTACGGGAGCCCCGCCCTCGAAGCGGATGCCTTGCATTTCTCTTTGGACATCTGGAGCTCGGCCGCCGTGATCCTCGGCCTGGTGCTCGTGCTGCTCTCGCGGTATCAAAGCCTGGGCCGGCTCCAGCATGCCGACTCCGTGGCCGCGTTAGTGGTGGCTGGCATCACTCTTTACATCAGCGTGCGGCTCGGCCAGCGTACGGTGGACGCCCTGGTGGACGCCGAACCCGAAGGTGCGTCCGCCCGCATCGCCGCCAGCCTCAACGAGGTGGCCGGTGAAGTGCAAGCCGAGCGCATCCGCGTGCGGCAGGGCGGGCAGCAGCTCTTCGTGGACCTGCGCCTCACCCTGCCCGGCGACATCCCCTTCGAGCACGCCCAAAGCGTGGTGGAGAGCGTGGAATCGAAGGTTCGTGAGCTCTTCCCCGCGGCGGATGTGGTGGTTCACGCCACCCCACGGGCGCCCGCCAGCGAGGACCTGGTGGCCCGGATCCGTGCCGTGGCCCACCGCTACAATTTCAACGTCCACGACGTCACCGCCTACGAAGTGAAAAGCCGGGTGCGGGTGAACCTCGACCTGGAAGTGGACCCCTCTCTGACCCTGCAAGCCGCCCACGACCGCGCGACCGAACTCGAGCAGGCGATCGCGCGCGAGGTCTGCGAGGTGAGCGAGGTCAATATCCACATCGAGCCGCTGCTGGATCGAGTGGAAGCCGCCGCTGAGGCTCAGACGGTCACTTCTGACATGGAAAAGAGGCTGCTGCGTCTGGCGAAGGGCACGCCCGGCCTCGTCGATTGCCACTCGCTTGAGGCCCACGCGGTCGGTTCGAACGTGCTGGTCGCGATGCATTGCACGCTCGAGCCAGACCTGCCTGTGGCCCGAGTCCACGACATCACGGAGGAGCTCGAGTTCCGTTTTCGCCAGGCCTTCCCTCAAATCTTCAAAGTCAGCATCCACGCGGAGCCCAAACAGGAGCCATCCGGCGGTCTGTAGAATTCCGCTCCTGTGCTGAGAGCCGGCCTTGAGCAACGCAAGGACGCTTAGTTATTCCACCGCTTCGAGAGCGGCCCGAAGTTCGCTTTCGGCGTGTTTCTGGCCAAGGCGGCGGGTCACCTCGATGCCACGGAGAAAGACCGCGCGCGCTTCTTCGCTGCGTCCCTGGTTCGCAAGCAGATTTCCAGCCTGGTAGTAAGTGGGAGCGTAGTCGGCGTGATGATCGAGGAGATACTGGAAGTGCTCCCAGGCTTCGGTGGACTGCCCGCCCCGTGTGAGCTCGAGGGCAAGGGCGTAGCGGGCGAAGGTATCGCCGGGACTGGCGCTGATGGAATCTCTCAGGAACTGGACGCGCTCGTTATCCACCGCGATTCTTGCCTCCGTCAACCTGGGATTTCAGGCCAATGGCCTCGGGCGGCCTGTTAGAGTTTACCAGCGCCAACCAGGACAAACTTTCAAGCCGGGTTCCAAATCCGGTTGCAAGGCGACGCTCAGTCGAATACTATAGGCCTCAGAGTCGCGAGGAAGCAAAGAAACTCTTCAATCTCGGGGCCGGTGATCGGCGAGCCGCCTGGGGGGAGAGACAGCTCCAGGGAACGGGTGGTCGCTCTTGCGTCCAGTTACCGGTCTAGCTGGCAGATGAGGAGCGTGGGTCTACAGGAGGCTGGCTCCAGATAAGAATTGCAATCGAGGCCCGAATGAGAGGCTCGGTCAAGGAATTAAAGCCCGAAGGCCGGTCTATGGCGCAAAGGGAAGAGCGTCGACTGAAGGGCAAGACCCCAGCCGAGTCGCGCGCCGACATGGTACAAGTGGTGTTGCCGAATGACGCCAATCTGCTCGGCAACATTTTGGGCGGTACGGTGATGCACCTGATTGACATCGCCGGCGCCATCGCCGCGCACCGGCACGCACGCAGTTACGTGGTGACGGCTTCGGTGGACAGCGTCGATTTCGCGCATCCGATCCGCGTGGGTCAGGTGATTCGGCTGCATGCCGAAGTTACCCGAGCTTTTCACACCTCCATGGAGGTGGAAGTGAAGGTCTATTTGGAGGATTACATCAAGGGCGAGTGCCGGCTCACGAGTTCCGCCTTCGTCACGTACGTGGCGGTGGACGAGCAGGTGCGGCCGATCTCCGTGCCACCGGTGATCGTCCGCACAGCGGAGGAGAAACGGAGCTATCGGGAGGCTCTGGCGCGACGGCGAAGGCGGCTGGCACTGGCCGCTCGAACACGGCGCCGTTCAGGGAAAGACGCTTGAACCGCCGACCTGACCGTGCGGGGAAGCGGTCGGCGTGGCGACGGTGATGTTTCCGAAGAACGTGGGGAGGAAGGCGGCAGCGAGGATAGAAGTGCGGCCCGTTGCCGCGCTTGCGGCTGACGATCGATCACCCCTGTCAAGAATCGGTTGAACACGCTGCGATCAAGGCGAGCTCGCACAAGGAGACCTGTATGAAAACCAAGCGCACTAAGATTTTCACCAACACACCCTGGGAACCGCTGGCTGGCTACGCGCGCGCCGTCCAAGCGGGAGACATCGTCTACGTGTCGGGCACGACCGGAACCGATCCTTCGGGGAAAGTACTCAATCCGGGCGATGCGGCCGCGCAGACCACGCAGGCCATCCGCAATATTGAGAACGCGCTCAAGCGGCTCGGCCTCGGACTCGACCACGTGGTGCGAACTCGCATCTACCTCACCCAGATGGAGCGCTGGGAAGAGGTCGCCAAAGTCCACGGACAGTTCTTTGGCAACATCCATCCGGCGACCGCGCTGGTCGGCGTCACTCGCCTCGTGGACCCCGAGATGATCGTGGAAATCGAGGCGGAAGCGGTACTCTAGCCGGAAACCGGACCGAGCCATCTTCAGGAAAATGGGACCTTCAACATCTCGAAGCCGCCGCGGGATTTTGCCTGCTCGTCGCGGTCGCAGCCCATCGCGGCCGATCCGGTTCTAAGTGCACACTCTTAAAAGCACCATCCTTCTAACCTGCTGACTATAAATTAGTTATACGACGCTAAAAAGTGGTAATGTACAACTCACTTTTGTTGATTCTAAAGGACATTCCAGCTTTGGGCGAGTTTTCCACAGATCCATCTCGCTGATTCTAAATCACATTCCAGCTTTGGGGGTGGGGGGGGTATACGGTTTTTTGACCCTTGGAGCCCTGGTTTGGCCTACAAACGCAAGGCGCGATGAACAATCTCCAGGTCCCGTAGGCCTTAGCGGCTCTAAACATACCAATAATGTACGCCGAGGCTGTCAAGGCCCTCTTGAGCCCCGGTAGGGGCGGCGTAGCGTAGCCCACGGCGAAAGCCGTGGGAAGAAGTGCGTCATAATACCCGCCAGCCCCGGGAGGGGCGGCATAAGATGGCCCACACCTACACCAGCATCCTGATTCATGCGGTCTTCAGCACCAGCAACGAGAGCCGTATTTGAGCGACGAGATCAAAGCGGAACTGTTTCCCTATCTCGCCGGATCGCTCCAGCGCATGAAAGGCAAGCCGGTGATTGCGAATGGACCGCGCGACCACGTGCATATTCTTTTTTCATTGCCGGCCGTCTTGTCGCTGGCAGAGGCAATGGAGAAGTTGAAGGCGAACTCTTCCAAGTGGATTCACCAGCGATGGCCTCGCCAGCGCGCCTTTGCCTGGCAGACCGGCTACGCCGCCTTCAGCGTTAGCCCATCGAACCTGGCGTCGGTTCGCGATTACATCGCCCGCCAGGAAGAGCGCCATCGCAGGATGACGTATCAGAAGGAAGTGCTAGCCTTGCTCCGAAAGCACGGCATCGAGTACGACCCGCGCTTCGTGTTCGATTGAGGCGCGGTTCTTATGTCGCCCCTGCCGGGGCTTGGCCACCTTGCGCCGCGTTCCATCTCCCACGGCTGGCGCCGTGGGCTACGTTACGTCGCCCCTACCGGGGCTTGGCGGCTTCCGGGCGCTCGGTTTCCAACGGCCTTCCATTTTTCACGGCTGTCTGTCGCCGTGGGCTACGATATGCCGCCCCTATCGGGGCTCGGCGTTGCACCTGATTCATGGGTCCGGTCATCGCTATGCGTCCATACGTTCCCCGCGTGATCAATTTGCTTCGGGCCCCGGCCTGGGGTACAATGTTGCTCGCTTTGGGGGTTTCCCGACCGGGGCCCGTTCTTCTTCGCGCTTATCCTCTCTCAGCCGCGGTTAGAAGTCCTTCCGAAGTTATTCCAATATTCTGGCAAAGTTCTTACCTCGTCTATGAGCGTGCAGGCCAAGCACTTCTACGCCTTTGGTCCGTTTCGCCTGGACCCCCCGGGAGCGCGTATTGCTGCGCGACGGCCGGCCCGTTCCCCTGGCTCCGAAGGCGGTGGAGATGCGAGCGCCTCCGCGCTGGCGAGCGATACGGCGAAAGCCGGAAAAGCCTACCGAGATTTCCTCACCCTCTGGAAAGACGCCGACCCGATCCTCAAGCAAGCCAAGGCGGAATACGCCAGGCTGTAGGGGTCGAACATGTTCGACCCTCTTTCGCCGAAGTAAGCGATGAATGACAACGTTTGCGGGAGCCGCCTCACGTTGAGCGCTCGTTTACCGGTTGGAGGGCCCGACGGTCGCGAAGGCCTGCGCAATGGCGGCGAAAAGCTGGGCCTTCTGGATGGGCTTAGAGACGTAAGCATCCATTCCGGCTTCGAGGCATCGCTCGCGGTCTCCTGGCATGGCGTGGGCCGTTAACGCGACGATGGGCAAGCGGATCCCGGTGCGGCGTTCTCTGTCGCGAATCGCCCGGGCGGTCTCCAGTCCGTCTAATTCGGGCATTTGGACGTCGAGCAGCGCCAGGTCGAACGTTTCCCGCTCCAGCATCGCCAGCGCTTCGAGTCCATTTCCCGCCACAGCCATGCGATGGCCGTGCTTTTCGAGCAGGCGGCAGGCGAGCTTCTGATTCACCAGGTTGTCTTCCGCCAGCAGGATACGCAATGGCGCTCGGGATGGCTCAACAGGAGTAACAACCGCCTCCGATTCCAGCGCGCGCCCATCGTCCGCGGCGAGGCCTAAGTCTGCCGTGAAGTGAAACGCGCATCC
>DATDGR010000344.1:0-21989 GCA_036521995.1 Terriglobia bacterium
CGTCGAGGTAGCGCGAGCTGGGCTGGAAGCCGGGAGCCTTGCGCAGGTCGATCCAGCGCCGGCGAGCCTTGGCCACGTTGCGCCGGCTGGCCTCGATTCGGGCGGGGCTGGCGGGACGCCTGGGACGCGGCTCGGCCGGACTGGCCTCGGCCGGCTGGGGTTCGCAACTCGCAGTCAGGAGCTCGGCACTCGCGGTCTGAGGCTCGGCGCTCATGATCGTCTCACATTCCCCCACTGTGGCAGGTGGAAATAGGACGGTGGCGAAAAGGGAGACCGGTAAGAGGAAAAAGTTGGCCGGTTAGTTTGTGGGGATTAGGCTGTTGAAAAGGCGTGGGCGCAGCGCCAGGGCGAGATCAGCGGGCAAATTCTTTACACCGTCAAAAAGGGCACCGACGCCTGCGAAGAACCCACGGCGAGAAAGAGGCTCGGCGTGGCTACCACCACCTCGACCGGCCTTGGCGGGGCGGTCAGTTGACCAGCACAAACGGCATGACGGCCGGGACGCCGCTCGAGTTCAGGATGTCCAGCATGTAGTATCCCGGCGGCGCGTAATTCCCCGATGAAGGCGCGGTGGCGGAGATTCGGCCACTGCCGATTTTGAACGTCAAGTCCACGAAGCGCTCGTCAAAGCGGGTGGCGTGGGTGGTGGAGGCCACCTTGATCAAGGCCACGCGGGTGATGGTGGCTGCGTCCGGCGTGGTGATTACAAACTTCTGATTGTAGGTCACGCTGGTTGGGGCCGAAGTGATGGTAGGCCGGGTTCCATTCGACAGGTAGGGCGGGCTGAAGACCTCCAAGGTGCGGGCCATGGGCCCCGAGTCCGACCCTGCCGAGAGCACGCGGCCATCCGGAAGTAACAGAGCCGTTGAGTGATAGGTCCGCTGAGCCTCCTGGGGGCTGTACAGGGTCCAGGTATTCGCGGTGGGATTGTAATCCTCCGGTTCGTACACCGGATTGGTATAGCGTCCGCCCCCCGTGCCTCCTCCGACCGCCAGCACAGTGCCGTCCGGCAGCAACACCAGGTTTTCGTTCTGCCTCGGTTCGTTCATCGAGGCCACGTAGCTCCAGACGGGGGTAGGCTTTGAGAAATCAATCTCTTCCACGGTGTTGGTGGCATTTCCGGCCTGGCTTTCGTCCGGATCACCGCCCACCTGCATAACCTTCTGGAGCCCGGGGAGCAAGACCATAGCGCCGTAAATACGCTGGCCAAAGTTCAACGTGGGCCCGTTCACCCAGGAGTTCGTGGCCGGAGTGAAGACCATCGATTGGGCGTACATCCCTCCCATGAAAACTTTGCCACTGGGCATCAAAACCATGCGGGGATAGATGTAAGTGTTGGCGGTGCTCATGTCAGCCGAAGCCGGCAAGACGGTGAGGGTATTGGTTTCGTAGTTATACTCTTCCATCTCGTAGACGATGTCACCGTTATCGTCCTTCCCGGAGGCGATCAGAGTGGTGCCGTCCCCCAACTCAAGGTTGGTCGGGTACCAACGGTAATAGCTCATGGTGGGACCCTGGGTCCATCCGTTGGTGGTGGGATCATAGAGGAACGTCTGCGGAATACCGGCGTCGGCGTGAGGCTTGCTATCATCCCGGCCGCCTGTGATAAACAATTGACCGTTCGGCAGATAGGAGGTTCCGGAGCAGAAGATATCGTAGTTCTCGGTAAGATTGTTGGAGGTCACGGCATTCGTGGCAGGGTTCCAGAGGTTGGCGTGCGAGTTCGTGCCGGAGCCGAAAGGCACGTCGGAGTACCACAGTAGCACCTGCCCGCTGGTGAGCAAGGCGGCGTGAATGGCGGAGACGCTGAGACTCACCGGTGCAGCCCACGAGCCCAAATTCTGGAGCGGCCTCGGGTTGGGCTGGACAACTCCCTTTTCGCCGGCCACAACCGCCGGCACGCCGCGAGCAAGCCTCGGCAGCAAACCTGTTGAAAGCAAGGCCACCGTTGCCACCGTGATCAAGAGTGATAAGCGCCAAGTGAACCCGCGCGACAGCGCTCTTCGGACAGCTCGCCCCGGTTTCCTCATATAGGTCCCTCTCACTATTAAGTCTGAGAACGCGGAAGTTGCAGAGCCGTCGCAGCCCTCCCTGCAACGACCTGCCTTACATATCAGCACCACCGGTCGCCTGTCAAGGACAATGCGCCCCTTTTCACTAAGTCTGTATGCCTTTCTATTTGAAACCGGCGGGCAACAGTGACCTCCGCCGGGGCGGCGATCTCACGAATTCAGCGCTGCGATTGAGGTGGCTCGGGCTGCGGAGGTTCGGGCGGGTTCGAACTGTCGGGCGGACTACCGTCGGGCTCCGGGACGGGCTGTTCAACCGGCTGGTCCGGCGGCACAGCCTGGTCGGGCGGAATCTCGGGCTGGTTAGGCTGACCACCCTGCGGACCAACGGTCTGGCCGCTTTGCGGATTCCCGGCCTGGCCGGGTGCTGCTCCACCTGTGCTCTGCCCTTGGCCTTGGCCCTGCCCTTGACCTTGGCCCGGCCCAGCCGTATTGGTGGGATTCTGGGGAACACCGGATCCAAGCCCCTGCTGATTGAAGCCCACGCCCAGGAACTCCCATTCGCTGTAGTGGTTATGCTTGTTCCAAGTGCGGAGCGAGGCCGCATCGTTGCAGCTCGCAACGCCCGCAATGGCGAGGCCCTGGACCCCGCCTGTCGCTGCAAAGGGACCTGAGGAGGTCAAAGAGGCGGATGCGGAGGAAGAAGACGAGGACGATGAAAAGGATGACGAGAAAGATGACGAGCTTGAAGCTGTTGAGGTTGAAGAAGATGAAGGAGAACCTTGGGCGGCGGCCGTCTGGTTGCTACCGCCTGTGCAATCGGGGGATTGCTTCGGCTTGCCATTCTCATCGACGGGCCGCCCGGGGGCGGAAGAGTTCGTCGGCGGAGTGACGCCCCCCGGCGTGGAGGTGCCGGAAGGGTTCGACGCACTGGAGCCCCAAAGGCTGGAGCTGGAGGTGTCTGAAAGGCTGAACCCTCCGCCAGACGAGGTTCCGAAGCCGCCACCGGACTGACCAGTCCCTCCGAAGCCTGATCCGGCCCCTGCCATGCCAGAGCCGGACTGCCCAAAGGAGGCAAAGGCGTCCTGAGATGACGCTCCGCCTGAACTGCTTGTGCCGTTTGAGCTTCCCGAGAAGCCGAAACCGCTGCTTCCGCCAAAGCTGCCGCTTCCACCAAAGCTGTTCGAGCCGGCTGAGGCGGAGTTTCCGGGGCCTGACGTACCCCCGAAAATGCTCGAATTGCCGCTCTGGCCGTTGGTACCGCTGGAGTTGTTGGCGTTATTCGGATTGAATGGCGAACTCCCCTGCTGAGGACCTTGCGTCCAGGAGTCGATCAATGCGCCGTTCCCGGTAACGTGAACAAAGCGCCACTTACCGCCCGGCGTCATGGGATCGGGCCATGGCTTGCGCAAGAAGCTGAGGTTATTAGTGTGTAGCAACTCCTTGACCGAGTTCGGGTAGCGGTTGAAGTGCTGCTGGAAAAGGAAAATGGCGCGGGCGTACTGGTTGCCACGGAAGATCAGCTCCTCCTCGCGTTCGCGGCGCGCTTCATGGGTGACACTAGGCAGAACCAGGAGCAGCCCGATGGCCAGCACGGTCACCGCGATCATGAGCAGGATCATGGTGAAGCCGTCCGAGCGCGTGCCAGAGACGCGGGCGATGTCCAAACGCGGAGACCTGCTATTCCGCCGGATAAGGAAGCTGGACGATCTGATGGTAAGTCTCATCTTGAACTTCCACCGCGGTGTCGGTGATCCTTAGCACCTTGAAGCGTTGCCCGAACTCCTGGCCTTCGTGCACGATGTAGGTGTCCTGGTCGTCGCTCAAGTAAGCCGCCCGCTGGCCCTTGCTATCCTGCTGATAACCCATCGCCTTGAAAGGCACCGGCGGTGGCGGCGCCGGAGGAGGAGGAGCGGGATGCTGCTCACGTTCCTCGGCCTCATGCTGAGCTTGGACCTGCGCCGGCGTGGGTGCAAACTCGAAGGGATTCCGCGCCAGGTCAGGCATGGAGCGGCTGTTGAGCTGCTTGAGGACGTCGAGTTGCAGCACGGCGTCATTGGAGGCGCCCTCGGACCGCGTCTTCACACTTGGGTCGTGAACCGAAGCCGCGGCGACGGACGGTGCGGGGGCCAGGGCGGAGCCGCCGCCAAGCCCGCTCCACACCGAAGTGCCGATCTTTGCCAATGCCACCGCCGACACCAGCAGCAGCACAATCGTGGTCAGGCGGCGTTGAGTTGTCTTACCTATGGACATCGGCAACGCGTCCTCAGTCAGGGCGCTACGTAAAGCTCAGCCAGGAGACGAAGGGCCAGCCCGCCGTTCTCTCCAGGCTGAAAGATAATACCGCGCACCAGCAGGAAATTGTCCGTCGTTTCGATCGAATGCATAAACCGAAGCAGGCTCTCGAAAGGGCCCTCAACGTTCACCATAATCCCCAGGCGCTCCAGCGGCTCTTTGGCGTTGGGGTCGAGTCGGTAGGCCACCTGTTTCAGTTCCACACCGGAATCCTGTGTGAGCTTGTGGACCAGGCCCGCAGCGCGCGAATAGCTCCGCCGCCGCGGGGGCACGTGGTCAGTCAGGAACTGCTTCATCTCCCGGTCGGTTGCCGGAAGGGTTTCAAGCTCCCCTTGAAGCTTCGTAACGCGACCCTCCGACAGCCTCACTTGCCGCCGGACCTCAGTAAATCTTTCCTGCTCGCTCTGCACAGTGTTCTGCAGGGGACGTGCCACGGCCAGATAGACCACCAGATCGATCGCCGCCAGGCCCAGGGCGGCAGCTTCAAGGATGCGGTATAGCGTCTTGCGTCTTAACCTTGGCATGGTCACTTTGGCTTAGTGCGCTGGGAAACCGCGCCCGGCGCCGCCGGACTTACTGGACCTTTGTTAGCCATTCCCGAGGAGGTTGCCTTTTTCCCGTCCGCTGGCCCCTTACCCGACGTCTTCGGGGAATGGTCTTGCCTCGGCAGCTCCTGCGCCGGCACTTGCGCACGGCCTCCAACATAGCGTGCGGTACAACCAATGCTCACCGGAGCGCCGTTACCCTTCTCTTCGAAGCCTTGACTCGTGACGGTTACATCCCTGAAATCGGCAGAATCCTCAAGGTTGGAGAGAAAAGTCTCGACCGGCCCTTCGCTGGCTCCTTCGACGCTGAACCGAACCACGGGGTCGCCCGCGGCGTCCGGCAGGCCTAGGCCCGTGAGGCGAACTTCGGGCGGTAGCAGGCCCGTCACTTTCAAGGCCAGTTCTGAAAATGAGAGCCGCCGCTGGTCGATGAGATAGTTTACGTACTGCACCTCGTGCAGCAGTGCCTGGTTCTCAGGCTGATCCAACCTTAGCTTCAGGCCGTTCTCGAGCACCGCCAGTTCATTTCTGCGTCCCTCTTCACGTTCCACCGCCTGGTGGGCGGAACGGTATTCGATCCAGTTTGTTCTTATCGAAATCGACATGCGAAAAAGCGCTACCAATGAAACCAGAAACAACGGCAGAGACCAAGCCAGCAGGTGACGCTGGCGAAAGCCCTGGGCGAGCGAAAGATTAAGTTCGACTTTCATTTTTTGACCGCTATCCCAACAGATCGGTCACTCTTGGTCTCTCAACAGATTGCTTGTCTCGTTTCTTGGGTGATCATGTCAATTGTTCGCCACCAGGCCCGCCAGTGTGGCTCCGTAGCGCAGGAACAGCGACCTTTCCTCAACCGCCAGTAGTTCGGCTACGTCCGTTCTGGGTTCAAGCGGTTGGACTTCCCGGCCGAGCGCCCGGCCAAGCTCATCGATCCAGTGGTGTGTGGCCGGAGGGCGGGCGCAGAACCACAAGCGCGCCAGAGGCAGATTGAGGCGATCCTCCGTGGAAGCCACCACGCGCGCCGCCTCTGCAGCCACCTGCCTGAACATCTCCTCCAGATCCAGGCCTCCGAAATCACGCGTTCGCCAGAAACGGAGACGCTGACCCTGAACCACGGCGTAGGTAGCCGAATTCGAATAGACGTGCACGAGGAGCTGCCCGCCTTCTCGCTCTGCCGAAAGGAGGGGCAACAAGGCTATGGTCGCGGGCACAATCAGCGCGCTGGAGCGATTGATCGCCTCCACCAGCTCCTCAAACTCGGACACCACCGAGGACCGCGCCGCCACCATCGTGACCTCCCGCTGGGGTTCCGCAGCGGTGGACGGCAGTCGGGTAGATTGATGCGCAATACGCGCTTCTTCCGGGGCAAAAGGCAGATTCTCCCGCATGCGCCATCCCATCAGAGCCACGGCTTCGCGCTGATTCGAGGGCAATGTCTCGAAAGGAAAAACGCCTACGCGGGCGATCAGATCAGGCACCACGAGGCCGACGCGAGGCTGTCCGTTGCCGACCGCCAAGGCGGTCTGCTCGAGCACGGCGGTCAAACTCGATCCGTTCATCACCACCGGGCCGCCCGGTGACGCCGACAGTATTCCAGGCTCAAGTGGCCGCACCGCCAGGCGCCCAAACTTCGGCTGACTGCCCCCGTCAGCCTTCCCAGTTAGCCGTGCGCCCATCAAGAAGTCCGGCTGGATCTCGAAGAGCACGGTCGGCAACGTGAACGCCGCCGTGCCGGTCCAGGTGACCCGGTTCCAGAGTTCGTGCAATTCGTGTTTCCAGTCCATACCAAAGCGGTTGTGTTTAATGGTCAGCGGCAATCACAAGTTCTTCAGCATCCACTGCGCGCCTCGGGTGCAACTAACCACCAACGACTGACCACTAGCCACTCTCCTTCTACCCTGCCGCCTCCACAAACGTCACCTTGTTGATCTCGCGCAGGGTGGTGACGCCTTCGCGGACCTTCTCAAGCGCGGATTCCCGCAAGGTGACCATGCCCTCCCGTCGCGCCACCCGGCGCAATTCGGACGTGGGCCGCTTTTCCAGGATCAGCTCCCGCACCGAGTCGGTCAGCGCCAGAATCTCGCCGATAGCGGTGCGCCCGCGGAAGCCGGTGAAGCTGCACTGCGGGCAGCCACCGCCTTCATAGAACACCGCGTCCTGCCAGGCCGCCGGGTCCAGACCCGATTCTTCCATCTGCCCGGGCGGAAGCTCGGCCGGGCGCTTGCATACCTCGCAGATGAGCCGCACCAGGCGCTGCGCCAGGATGCAGTTGAGCGCTGAGACAAAGTGGTAAGGCTCAACGCCCATGTTGAGGAACCGGCTCAGCACATCCAACACGTTGTTGGCGTGCACGGTGGTGAAAACCAGGTGTCCGGTGAGCGCCGACTGAA
The DNA here is from genome assembly GCA_036521995.1 of Terriglobia bacterium. Classification (GTDB taxonomy): domain Bacteria; phylum Acidobacteriota; class Terriglobia; order UBA7540; family UBA7540; genus Gp13-AA77. Next base: position 7,240 of record DATDGR010000344.1, read on the forward strand.
TGGCGATCTGGGCCGTCTCGTTGTCGCGGATCTCGCCCACCATGATCTTGTCCGGGTCATGACGCAAAATCGAACGCAGCCCCCGAGCGAAGGTCAGTCCCTTCTTCTCGTTCACGGGAATCTGGGTGACGCCCCGGATCTGGTACTCCACCGGATCTTCGATGGTCACGATCTTATCTTCGTCGCTCTTGATCTCGGAGAGCGCCGCGTAAAGCGTGGTGGTCTTGCCGCTACCGGTGGGGCCTGTGACCAGCACCATGCCGTAGGGCTCGCGGATAAACCGGCGCAAGCGCTTCAGCTCGCGCTCGGACAGGCCCAGGACATCGAGCCGCAACTGGCGGAACTTCTCGCTCAAGGACTCCTTGTCGAGAATACGGAGCACGGCGTCTTCGCCGTTGATCGACGGCATGATCGACACACGGAAATCGATGGAACGGCCGCGATACCGTACCCGGAAGCGTCCGTCCTGGGGCACGCGGCGCTCAGCAATGTCGAGCTCGGCCATAACCTTGATGCGGGTGATCAGGTTCGACTGGAATTCCTGCGCCAAGGGTCGCATGGCTTCCTGCAACACGCCGTCGATGCGATTCTTCACCACCACGGCGTTGTCATGGCTCTCGATGTGAATGTCGCTCGCCCGACGCTCCAGTCCGGCAAAGAGGATGGAATCCACCAGCCGGATCATGGGACTCGACTCACGGTCCTCAACCAGCGACTCGAGCGAAAGACCTTGCTCTGCGTTCTCCTCTCCTTCACGGATGACGTCGATGCGGAAGTCTTCCGTGGCCTCGTCCAGCACGCGCCTGGAAGGCTCGGTGTTCTTGAGGGCCTCGCGGACCTGACTGACGGCCGCAACTTGGATATGCAAGCGGCGCCCGAGCCTGGTCTCGAGCTCATCCAGGCGCTCCAGGTCTGTCGGATCGCCCACCGCCACCGTCAGATCGCCATTCTCGGAGGCGAGCGGCAGAAACTCGTAGCGCACCATCAGATCCAGCGGAATCGAACTGAGAAGGTCCTTATCCAGAATGAACTGGCGCAGATCGGCAAAAGGGAACCGATAGCGGTCCGCAAGCTGGCGCGCCTGCTCCAGCTCGAGCTCGAGATTCGGCGGTGCAACGGCTACAGTCGGTGTCTCACCCACGGTCTTCCTCTTCTTTCCTCACTCACGCTTGCCGGTCGCGTCACGCTTCACCGTGTCCGTTACGACGCTCACCGCGAGTTAGTCGTCAAAGCGCCCATGAACTCGTTGAACTTCCGATCCTGAGCGTCCAGCCGCTCCCGCTGCAGCTCAAGCTCCGAACGGCCGAGGCGGGCAACCGCCCGGACAAAGGGTTCCAACGCTCGAATGCGGCGGTCCGTCTCGCGGAAGCGCTCGTCTGTCTCACGGAAGCGACGGTCGGTTTCACGCTGCAACTCTCGATGCTCTTGAAGGAGCTCTTGCATGCCCGCTTCAAACTTCGCCTGCCCGTCGAGAACAAACTGCATGGTCCTTTCAATATCCATGAGTTGATTCCGAGTTCCGCCGCGGACCAACGACCGGTGGTGCGCGTCACGGCCTTCTAGCCTACCTGCCCTGCCAGCGAGAACAGCGGCAGGTAGAACGCTACCAACACGAACGCCACCACGATCGCGATCAAGGCGATCATGATGGGATCAACCAGTGAGATCAAGGTGGACAAGTCAACGTTCACGTCTTCTTCAAAAAACTCGGCCATGCTTTCCAGCATTCCGGTCAAGGCCCCCGTGCCCTCGCCGATCTCCATCATGTCCATGGCGGCGTCCGGGAAAAAGCCGCTCATGCGCAGGCTGGCCGTGAGCGATTTGCCACCCGTGACTTCCTTCTGGGCGGCTCCAATCGCCTGCACCAGCAGCGGGCTGGTGACGGATTGCCGGGCTGTCTCGAGGGCCGCCACCACCGGCAGACCGCCCTGCAAGAGGGTGCCAAAGGTGCGCGCGAACTCAGCCACTGAAAACTTCAGCAGGAGCTTTCCCACAATGGGCTGGCGATACTTGAAGCGGTCCCAGGCTAGTCTCACCTCCGGCGACTTCCACAACTGACGCGCACCCAGAAAGATCAGCACCACCGCCGCCAGGAAAGCCCAGGCGTATTGCCGGAAGGCCACCGAGAGATTGATGACAAACAGGGTGAGGGGAGGCAGCTTGACCTGCAGGTCGGTATAAAGCTCGGCGAAGCGCGGAACCACGAACCCCACCACAAAACTGATCAGGACGGAGAGAAAAACCAGCAAAAACGCCGGGTAGATGAGGGCCGCCAGAAACCTCTTGCGGAAACCGCGGCTGATCTTCTGATAGGTCACGTATTGGGCCAGCACCTTGTCCATGCTTCCGCTGCGCTCGCCGGCGCGCAGGGTGGCGCAGTAGATCTTGGGGAACTTGCCGCAAGCCTCGAACGCCTCCGAGATGAGCACTCCTGAGCGGACGCGGTCTCGAACGTCCTCGAGGGCTTCGCGCAAAGCCTCGCTGCGGGTCTGGCGGGCCAGTAATTCCAGCGACTTGTGCAAGGGGAGACCGGATTTCGACAGGGTCAGAAACTGCTGGTTGAAGATAACAAAGTCGTCCGCTTTGATCTTCTTTTTCCGGCCGCTGCGCAGCCGTGCTTCGAGCCCCCCCTTGGTTTGGACGGCGAAGATGTAAAAGCCCTGCGAGGCTAGCCGCTGGCGCAACTCGGCTTCTGACGCCGCCCGCTCCGTCTGGCTGACGACGCGTCCCGTAGGAGTCCCTAGCTTGCAAACGAAGTCCATGGAAGACCGTAGTTAGTAAGTGAAACGTCGAATGTCGGCGTTCTGGCCAGCCTGCATCCCTGGCATACCACCTGCCAACTACGACCTACCTCTGCTGACCTACCAAGTGTTGTAGATCGTCCCGTCCAGCGCCTCGGAAGTCGATCCGCTGTGGACGTCTACCACGCCGGTGGCGTTCTGATCCGGCGGAACCGGGACCTGTTCGATGTCCGGCTCCCAGGTATCATTCGTGCCAGTAATCGGATCGACGGGAATGGCATGCAGGTAGCCGCCGTCCACCAGCTCCTGCAAGGATTCCGGCGGCTTTTGCTTATCGACCGTATATTCGTCGATCACCGACCGCATGGTGTAGAGATCATCCTTCAGCACGGCTTCCCGCGAGCGCTGAATGGCGGTTCGATAGGCGGGAAAGGTGATCGAGACAAGAATCAGGATCACCGCCATCACCATGCTCAGCTCAAGCAGCGTAAAGCCTCTTTGAGACTTGTGGTCACGCCGCTCCAGCCCAAGCCGTCCCTGGGCATTCATCCGCATGAGTCCGGTTCCGCTTTCCCCGCCTTCGTTCTGAGGGTGCGCGTCTTTCATTTTCGTGCTCGCGAGTGCTACCAATCCGAAAACTGGCTACCGTCTAGAGCAACACCCTGGGACTGCGTGTAAACGTCGAAAACGTTCTCGCCGCCCCAGGACTTCGAATCCGGATCATCCTGCATCGAACGCATGCCCCAGGTCGCCGTGCCCGTCATGGGATCGACCGGAATCTTGCGTAAGAACTTGTACTTGGTCGTGCCGGGGCCCTTCAGCACCACACCTTTCACCAGGGTATCGAGATCGGGCGGGTAGCCAAAGGTATTCGCTTCCACCGGAATCATCCCGTGGTCGGAAAAATCCTTGTAACGGTCGATGGCCTCCCGGAGCTCGCGCAAGTCGCGGTGCAGCTCGTATTCGCGCAGACGCTCGGCATGAACCCGGGCAATCGGCAACGCCGCTCCCGCCAGGATCGCCATGATCGCCATGGTGGCAATCAGCTCCACCAGCGTGAAGCCATTTCGCGCTCGGCTTCTCACTTGTCCACCCATCCTCATACGAATCCGATTGCGGCCCGCTACAGCGGCGTTCCCTAAGGCACTCCTAGATTCGGTCCAACCGCGGGACCCGCCCCACCCGATACCGTCGCGGCCGTCTGCGGTGCGACCTCCGGCAAACGGATGACGTGCGGATTCAGCATGATCAGAATTTCGTTATCCGTCACGTTGCGCGTGGTCTCGGAGAACAGGTACTTGACAACGGGTATATCGCCCAAGCCGGGGAGGCCACCCACCGTATTGGTTGTTTCCCGGTCGATCAAGCCGCCCAGCAGGCTGACTTCACCTTCCTGAAGCTCGATATCGTGCTCGATGCTCCGCTGGCCAAAGATAGGCTGGGACAGGCCGCCCCCCAGGCTCTCCGTGCCGGCCTGCGTCAGAATCTCCACCTTGGCGTGCAACGCGATCTCTCCCACCGCCGTGAGGTGAGGCGTAATTTCGAGATTGACGCCGATATCCTGATATTGGAACTGCGTACTCGCCAGCAGACCGACGCCTCCGGTGGTGGTGCCGGTGCTGCCAGTAAAGGAGGGCAAGAAGCTGCCCGTGGCGTAAGGGATTTTGCTGCCGATTTTCAGCTTGGCCGTGGCCCCGTCGGTGGCGCGCACCTGCGGGTTCTCAAGGACCTTGGTGGTGGCGTCGCTCAGCAAGGCGGTGGCGGTGGCGCTGGGCAGAGCCAGCGCGAAGTCGGCCGGGTTGAGAAAGGGCAAGTGCGTTCCACCCAAGGGAGTGAAGCCGGGCGTGGTGGTGGTCGTGCTTCCGTTCGGGCCTGTGATGGTGATGGTGTTGGGGTTGGGCACGATGTTCAGGTTTGTGACCGGGATCACCCCGAGTGTCGTCATGCGGTTGCGATCGGCCTCCAGAATGGTCACATCGATGAGGATTTCGGCCTTGCCGAGGTCGAGGCTCTTGATGATCTGCCCCGCCGCCGCCACTCGGTCCGGAGTGTCGCGGACAATGATGGAATTCGAGCTCGGATTATCGATGATGTGCTGCAGGCCCAGAACCTGCCGCAGAGCCGTTGAGATCTGGGTGCGGTCGGCCGGCGCCAAAGGATTCGAGAGATGAAAAGTCTGGACCTCGTCCTGTTCGTATTCCCGGCGGTTGGTGGGCGAATCCGGAATGATCAAGATGGTGTTGGAGCTGATCGGTTTCCAGAAAACGTGCGCCTCGTAAGCCGCCGCCTGGAGCATGTCTTCCAGCTTCACGTTGGTCAAGTCCAGCGACATGGGTTTGGGCTGGAAGTCAAAGTTGAACACAACGTTGAGGTCGGCGAACTTGCCGAGCGCCTCAAACACGCGCTTACTGTCCGCGGTAAGATGAAAGTGAGTGATGGGCTCTGTAGGCAAAGGCTTCAACTGAACGCCGGTGGGCGCGGCGGGTTGTTCCGGGGGTTTCAGGGCTTGCTGGAGAGCTTTCTCCCGAGACGCCTTGGCCGCGGCCTGCTGGGCCAGCACGCGGGTGAGCTCCTGCTTCGCGCGCTCGTTGCTGGGATCGATCCTGGCCGCGGTCTGCAGTTCTCCCACGGCTTCATCGGTGCGGCCCTCAGCCAGCAGCTCAAGTCCCCGATTCAGGTGAAAGGTTCCCGATTTCGTCCGGGCGAGCTTAATGCTGATAATGTACCTGGGGTTTTCAGGCGACTGTTGCAGGGCTTTCTCGTAATCGATGATGGCGGTGTCGTAGTCCTTGCGGAGCTCGGCCTTGCGGCCTTCTCGATAGGTTTCTGCAGCCGGATTACAACCCACCGTAGACAATACCCAGACGGCACCACCCGCCGCGGCCAGCGCGCGACCCCAGCGCATCCTTGACTGTGATATCAATCCGGCACCTCTCAAGTGATTATCCTCGATCGACACCAGCAAGGCAAGCCGAGCCGGCCATCCAAGGCCAAAGGCTTCGGCGCTTGAAGGCCGCGTGGGGTCTCGCCGAATTCTGGACCCGTGGACCATGACCGGTCCGCGGGTCAACCTGAGAGACCGCTGGCAGGAAACGAGAACAAGGTTCCGTCTCTTTCGACTTTCCGTTAGACGTGTGAAACTCCCAAGGGTTTGTATCCCGGAACTGTATCGCCGGATCAAGAAACGGGAAGATCGCGCCCAGGGGTAGCATCCGGAACACTTCTGCGGCCTTCTACTGATTGGGCGCCGCGGCGTTGTTGAGCAGTTCGGTGGCGAGTCCGCTGACAGCCTGATCGGGGTCCGAGGCCGCCTGCTGAATGATCGCCTTGGCGTCGGTTCGCTGCGATATGGATTCCAGCACGCTCAGACGCTGGGCAGCGTCGCCATCGTTGAACACCTGATGGAGCAAGTCGATCGATTCGGATCCGGGGTGCCGGCCAATCGCCTGAACGGCGTAGTCCCGCAAGCTGCTGTCCTGGTCGTTAAGCGCGTCCCGCAGGGCCCCCATCACCGCCCTCTGATCGATGTCTTCGTCCTGATCCATGAATTGCAAGGCGCGGAGGCGAGGCACACCATCGCCATTAATAATCACGTCCTCCAACGCGTCGAACGCCTCTTTCGGGCCCAGTTTCACCACTTCGCGGAACCCCGCATCCTGCTCGGCCGGATCGGCGCTCAGCAAGTGGGCGCGCCATAGGCTACGTTGCGCCTGCGACACCGCTGACTGGGCCGTCTGCGTTGAGTTGCCGAGATCGATCGCGGCTCCTGCGGTCGCGCTCAGGATGACGACGCGGGCCCGGCTTACGCCTTCGGGCGAATTAAGCCTCCCAAACAGCGCGTAGTTAGCTCCGCCCAGCAGATTCCGGATGGCGTCACCTACGGGAACGTTGGAGAATTGTACCGAAGCCATCTGTCCCACTTCCGACAAACCCCGGACATCAAGCCCGGTCCGATGCCCGACCTCTTGAAGGACCTGGGACAGGGACACCTTTTGAGCCGTCACGCTCAGTTTGCCGCCGGCGTAGTCGACTTTCAAAGTGGGTGGAGTTTGCGCCGGAGGCTGAGCTCCAGGGGACACAACCTGGGCCGGCGGAGCTACAATCGGGGCGGCCGGAGGCTGCGCTGGACCTGACTGCGACGGCTGGGCCTCCGGAGGATACCTGCGGTCCAGCGGAGGCCGCACCCGGACCCCGGGGGGAAAGCGCCCTCCTGGGGGCAACACCCGGTCGATCGGCACCCCATCCTGTCCTCCGGGATCCGGGTTCTGGTTTGTTTGCGGGGTCTTCGGATCCTGTACCTGAGCCAGCGCCTGGGAAAGGCCGATCGCGAACAGGAGGGATGGCAGGAGCAGGAACAGTTTGCCACGGCCGAGCCCAGTTGGCCGGCATTTTACGTTCCGCGCGGAAAGCGACGCTTCCGGTAACCGGCCGCTCATAACCGAATTCCACCTGGGCTCATTGTGACATGCCGCAGACTCAAACTCAATAGACGACCCCGCGGCCATTCGGTTATGGTGGGTACCGGGCGCGCGGTTCTCGCCCAAGGCTTGGCTCGGTCTCCCGCCCTAGTCCGAAGACCTTTTCCGAACAGAAAGGTCTACGGTCCATATCATGGCTCTGATTACCTTGACTTTGCTAATTGTTTTACTATATCATCATAACCTGGATAACTGACCCTGGCCATGGCTCGTCCCGCTTTGGGGAGTAAGAGCAAACTTGGCAGGGCGGCCCCCGTGGGGGCTTATGGGATTGATGCGGATCCCTGGCGGATTGATCTTTGCGGCTGCTGTCGGCATGGCGCTTCGGCCAGACAATTCCGGGGGAGGGGCGCATTTCTCGCACTTTTCTCAAGAAACGGGCCTATTTCGGTCCTAACCAACTGATAGAGAATAAGATAACCCCATTGGCTTCGTCCCGGCGATTTTTGGGCTATCACGCTGATCTTGGGAGGCTTAGCTCGATTGGCTTCGGTTGGCTTCGCCCCCCGGGCGACCCGGAGTGGGCCCTCGCCGGAAACAAAGCTGGAATGTTATTGAAAATAAAGGGCTCGACTTCCGACAGGTATCTCCCGGTCAATGAGAAACGCCCCGATCAATGAGGGCGGGCCTGGGGCGGGGTTACTCAACACGGGTGATACTCAAAACAAATATCTTAATGACGATATTGGTGTATCTTGTTGATTTAGAAATAGATAGTCTGGATCGAAGCGAGCCAGCGAGGCGCTTCCACTTCTGGACCACAGCTCTTTTGGAAGCTTGGGCTCGGCATCGGATTCTGTGATCTCGCTGAGCGAATTCGGGGGAGGGGAGAAACCGCGCTTGCAGGGTGACAGAATCCCAGTGGCCTTCCAGGAGGCCAGTGACGAGTCGTCAGGGCCGGACGTAACTAGCGGAGCGCTTTCTGTTGTAGACGGCAGGCCGGACTTCCACGCCGCTCTCGACCGCACCGCCTATGAAAGTCTCCGCCCCGCCTCGGCCGCACTGGCTCTCCTATTTGCAATACTGGCCTTGAGCCACGTTATCATCCTGCCCAAAACCGTTGCCGTGCCACTGGCGACAGTAGCTGGCCTCTCGGCGTGCGCGCTGGGCGGCCTCCGTTACCTTCTGGGTCAGCAGCAGCTTCCATTTCGCAGGGTTAATCCGATCGGCATCGGTATCTCCAGTTTGGTCTTGTTGAACGCCCTCCTCCATTTGGTGCTGACCTTCGAACCTCGCCAGAGTACGAACTTCGCTCTGCTGATTATTGGCGCGGGATTGTTCTTCTTGCGGAGAGCATGGTTTGCGCTGTCCGTCGGGTCAGCTCTGGCCAGTTGATTCGGCGCGGTCTGGTTTGCGCCAGCTTCCCCTGACTGGCTGCATTTCGGATTCATGCTGTTGATCGCCACCGTCCTGAGTGCCTTGGTCTTCACCATCCGCTTGCGTACGTTTCGCCGGGTCGAAGAGATGCGCGCGCAAGACGAAGCCCGCCAGCGAAAGCTCGAATTGGCGATTGAGGCGGTGCACCGCAGCGAAGACCGCTATCGCGACCTGGTTGAGAACGCGGGTGTGTTCATTGGCACTCATGATGCCGAGGGCAGGTTGCTGAGCGCCAACCGCGCCGTTCTGGAGTTTCTCGGCCTGTCTGAGCAGGGGGCACTGATCGGCCGGAGGGTCAGTGATTTCCTTCCTCGCGAAATTCGCGCCCAGTTCGACGTCTATGTGAAGACGGTTTTGACCAAGGGTCGTGCCCAGGGGCTCATGAGGGTGAGAACCCGGGGAGGTGAAGAGAAGATCATCGAATATGACAACTCGCTGCGGTCCAACGGATTAGACAAACCGGTCGTGCGCTGCATCGGCCGCGACGTGACCGAGCGGCTGCGGCACGACCGCGAGATCAAGCAACTCAACGAGGATTTGCGGCGCCGGGCGGAAGAGCTCGAGACTGCCAACCGTGAGTTGGCGTCGTTCGCCTATTCGGTCTCACACGACTTGCGTGCTCCGCTGCGCCATATTGCCGGCTTCGCCAGGATGCTGGAAGAAGGCTACGGAGGAACGACGCCGCCGGGCGCCACCGACTGTCTGACGCAGATTCAAGACGGCGCGGGCCGCATGGGGTCGCTGGTGGATGATCTGCTGAATTTCTCCGGTCTGGGACGGCGTGAGTTAAAGCGCAGCCGGACCGATTTGAATGCACTCGTCAAGATCGTGCGCGACGAGTTGGCCATCGATTGGAAAGACCGGTCGGTGGAATGGAAGTTCCAAGACCTGCCCGTTCTAGACTGTGACTCCAGCCTGCTGCGCCAAGTGTTTGCCAATCTCCTGTCCAATGCCCTGAAATACTCCCGCACCCGCCAACCTGCCCTCATTGAAGTCGGTCGCCAATGGATCGGCAAAGAATGCGCGATTTTTGTGCGTGACAACGGGGTGGGCTTTAACCCGAAGTACGCGAGCAAACTGTTTGGCGTTTTCCAGAGGCTCCACCGCACGGAGGAGTTTGAGGGGAATGGTGTGGGGCTGGCCATTGTTCAACGCATTGTTCACAAGCACGGCGGACGGGTTTGGGCGAAGTCCGGTCCCGAACAAGGCGCGACGTTCTACTTTACCGTAGGGGGGACACCCCACGATCAGCCTGGAGACCCCGTGCCAGTCGTTACCGCACCCGGCAGTTAGGAGCGTCCCAGCGTCCTTCCCTTCCCTTCTTCGTGCCCACTGACTCCTCACTTCTGCTTGCCCTCCTTCAATGAGTTACAATCGAACACCATGAGATCAACGGCACTGCCGCGCGCTTTGCTCCTCACCTCCTTACTGTCTGCCGCAGTTACGAGCCTTGCCGGAACTCGGCGTGAGGCCGGGTCGCACCTGGCAGCCGAGACGGCCTCAGACCCGGCGAGTTGGGTCGTGGTATCGGCCACGGCTTTGGACCCGCGAATCGAGGCCCAGGTGAATCAGTTGGCGGCCCAGAACCAGGCCGCCGTTACGGTCGTAAAGTCCAGAGTCCAGGCCGCAAGCCGTCATCCGGCGCTGACCATCGAACTTCGGTCTGCCACGAACGCCCGTTCATTCGAGCTTGATCTGGAGCGCTACGCCCGTTCTTCCAAACCCACGCCGGAGACGATTGGGGAGGGTTACCTGCTGAGCGGTCATTATGAGACGGCGCCAGGCCCCTTCGAGCTCCGCCAACTGGATATCACAGCGATCAGTCCTGAGGGCTTTCATAATGGCCTGACTCGACTGGGCGAGCTTCTCCGCGAACTAGCTTCACGGAGGGAAGGTAAGTTCTACCCCGAACCCAAAACCGCGATGATTACCACCGCGCGTCGCGCCACCTCGGTCCAGATTGCGGACTTCCCTTCCTTCGGGGTCCGTGGTGTGGTCGAAGGCTTCTACGGCACACCCTGGAGCCATCAGGACCGTCTCGACATCCTGCGGTTCGAGGGCGGCCACAATATGAATTCGTATTACTACGCGCCCAAGGACGATCCGTACCATCGGGAGCACTGGCGCGATCCTTACCCGCCGGACCGCACGGCGCAGCTCGGCGAGCTGGCGCAGGTGGCGCGCGCCAATTTTGTCGATTTCTGCTTTGCCGTGAGTCCGGGTCTCTCCATGGCCTACTCGAGCGACGATGACTTCGCCAAACTCACGGAGAAGCTCGACAGCGTCGGCAAACTCGGCATTTCCTGTTACGCGCTCTTCCTGGATGACGTGCCCGAAGAGCTTCAAAACCCGGCCGACAAGGCCCGCTTTAGGTCACTCGCCCAGGCGCACGCCTACATCATCAACAAGCTTTACCGTCACGTGGTTTCGCTTTCGCCGCAGAACCACCTGACGGTGACGCCCACCACTTACACCAACGGGTTCGGCAGCCGGGACTACATACGCGACCTCGGGGCCGCGGTCGATCCGCACGTTGACCTGGTCTGGACGGGCACGGAGGTGGTCTCGCCCACCATCACCGTCGCCCAGACGCAGGATTGGAGCAAGCTGCTGCAGCGTTCGCCGCTCATCTGGGACAACTACCCTGTGAATGACTACATCCGCTGGCGCCCATTCCTCGGCCCACTGGTGGGCCGGGACGCCGATCTCAACCTAGCCGTGCGCGGCCTGGTGTCAAATCCCATGAACGAGGCCCACGCCTCCATGATTTCGCTGGCGACCATCGCCGAGTATCTCTGGAATCCGGCCGCCTACGATCCGGCCGCTTCGGACAGGCGCGCCCTGGTGGCCCAATACGGCCAGGACGCTCCGCAGTTGCTGGCGCCGCTGCTTCAGAGCTACAGCGATTACGGGTGGCAGGATAATGTCTTCAAGCCGCTCTGGGCGCTGAAGCGTCTGCCGATCGACACCCCGGAGATGGACCGCCGGCTGGCCTCGATGGATTCGTCCCTGCAGGCGATAAGCGCCCGGGCGGGTTTCGAGAAGCTGGTGGCTGAGCTTTCACCCTTTATCGGCGGGACGCGAGCGCGCCTCCAGGCCCTGGCCGCCGATCCCGGCTTCAAGCGCCTCAACGATGGCGAGCTGCAGTGGAACGAGACCTATGAGGTCCTCACGGCCGCGCGCTTGGCGGCGGCTCCCGCGCTGGACGGTGATTTCTCTAAGTGGCAAGCCGGCAAGATCTTTAGCCTACAGCTCCTGCCTCCGCGAGGTGCGGATTCGACTGCCGCCGCGAACTCCTCGAGCTCGTTTGGCGGCCGCTTCGCGCTCGGCTGGGATGACGCGTACCTCTACGTCGGCGCGGACGTGACCGATCCCGATATCGACGTCCCTCCCCCAGGTGGGGATATCACGGACGGTGATATGGTGGTCCTGGCGGTCGAGACTGCTTTCCGCCGGAATTACTATTCGACTTCGGCGGCTCCTGACGCTTTCGCAGTCCACTTGAGTCCCGGCAACTTTCGCGACGTGGCTGCCAAACAGTTTCTCAGAACGGCCAACTTAGCGCCTCGCATTGCCGGCAGCAAGGACGAAATCAAAGCTCTCTGGAAGAAAACCACCCAGGGATATTCGGGCGACATTGCCATTCCGGCGGCCTATTTTGAAGGCAAGCTCGAGGAGGGCTACGAAATTGGCCTGCTCGTCGAGGCACAGAAGGTCACGCCGCCCGACCCGGCTACGGCGGACCCGCAGCCTCATCGAACGTGGCTGATTTCCAAGCAGGACCTGCTGTTTCGACCGGCCGTAGGTAATCCGGCAAGCTATCAGCGCCTGGTTCTGCTAGGGACGAACCGTTGATCTCGCGAAGTCCCGGCAGCCAGGCAGGAACCACCAGGAACCTGGCCCCCATGAGGTGATGAATGCGACGACCGGCGACGTCACGAGGTCCGGCGAGGTTCCCTACCCAGATAAGGTTGCCGGTCCTGATCAGCCTGCTGGCGATTTCTCTGTTGCCAGGTTCGACCTCTGGCCTAGGCGCCGGGCCCTCCGAGGACCCTCCGCCCGAAACTCTGATCAAGGAGGGCCACTGGAAGCGGGCGCGGGCTGTTGTCGAGCCGCACTACAAAACCAATCCCAACGACGCCGGGTTGAACTACCTCATGTCCGAGATCGAGGACGCTTTCGGCGACCTGGCGGACGCAAGGACCCACGCCGGCAAGGCGGTGGAGCTGAAGGGCGACGATTCTCGTTACCACCTTCAGCTCGGCGACGTGGATGGCGAAACGGCCGAAACGGTGGGACTATTCTCGAAGATGGGCTGGGCCAAAAAATTCAAGGTCGAAGCTGACCAGGCCGTGGCGCTCGATCCGAAAAACCTCGACGCCCGCTTCGCCTTACTGGAGTTTGATCTTCAGGCCCCGGGCATGATCGGCGGCGGCAAGGACAAGGCCCGTGCCATGGCGGACGAAATCGCCAAGATTGATCCTGCGCAGGGATACCTGGCCGAGGCCCGCCTTGCGCAGGACCGGAAGGACGACGCGGCCCCGGAATCGTGGTACCTGAAGGCCCTGGCCGCGAAGCCCGCCGACTACGAGATTGTGCTGGCCGCCGCTGGCTTCTACAGCAGGGGCGCGCAGCTTAAGCCTGAACTGGCGCAAAAGTACGCCCGGGAAGCCATCAAGGTCGACCCCGGCCGCGCCGCCGCCTGGTCGCTCCTAGCCTCGACACTAGCCTCGCAGGGCAGTTGGAAGGATTTGGACGTCGCCTTGGCTGAGGCCGAAAAGAACGTTCCGGATGACCTTGCCCCTTATTACCAGGCTGGCCGGGCCATCCTGGTTCGAAGCGCGCCGGCCGCGGGCAACTCGGATAGTCCTGACCTCGAGCGCGCCGAGGGCTATTTCCGCAAGTATCTGGGGGCTGAACCCGAGGGCGAAGAGCCGACTCTGGCGCATGCCCACTGGCGATTGGGCCTGGTGCTCGAAAAGGAGGGCCGCAAGGCCGACGCCGTCGCAGAACTCAAAATGGCTTTGACCTTGAAGCCTGATCTCGAGGAAGCCCAGAAGGATTTGAAGCAGCTTGAGTGAGGCGGGACGGATTCCGTTCCCGCGAAATCTCCGACCGAATCTACTGGCCCTTTTCCAAAGCCGGTATGATGTACTGGGAGACAAAAAATTCGTAACTCTTTCGCGCCGCTTCGGTGATGTTCGTCGTGTGCAGGGGTTCCGATTCGGACGATTCGAGGTACATGTCGCCGCGCTCTCCGAACGGCCCGGGATCCGTCTTGACGAACTTCATCAGATCGCTCTCTCCGAAATCGTAAATCTGCTGCGGTGTGTAAGTGGCAAGCTGATCGGGCGTCATTTTGCCGACGCTACGCACATAGATCGCCAGCCGCCCGAAAGCGCGGCTCTTGTCGTAATCGACTCGCAACACGTGGCGGTCCTGATCGCCGCTCGGATCGGTGTAAGTGTCGGCCAGAATGTAAATGTCATCCAGCTTGCCGTTGGGAAGTTTGTCCAAGAGCTGGTACAGCCGGGAGGTAAGGCCATTATCGTCGGCCTTGTGGCTGGAACCAAGCCCTCGCCCGGGCCCGACCATGATTCCCAAAGCTAGGCACAGTACGGCGCTCAAGTTGACTCTCCGCTTGAGTGTGTTCATAGCTCCTCCGGCACAAGCTACTGCGTCCCTAACAAGATCGCGCGCTTACATAGGCACGATGGTAACCCGGAAAGGGTCGTCAACACAAGAATATCTTGGCTCGCGGGGGCGGAGCTAAGTGATCAATAGTTCTAATGGTAGATCAACATGTTGGCTCGCATCAGGCGAAAGGCGTGAAGCTGGTTCTGCTCCCAATCGTAGGCCAGGCGACGTGGGTCCCGGCCGTGGCGGATCCCCTCCAGCACCGACCGCGATCCCACCAGCGGGAGCGTGCTCTCTAGCTTGAAGTCGTTGGGAAAAAGCTTAAACAGAGCTGAGGCCAGCTCCACTCCCAGCTCCGGTGAGTCTAGTGCGTCGCGGTCCACAAGATCGATCTGAATACCGCGGCACAATTCGCCGCTGAAACGGTTGGAGGTGGGTGTGAAATCTTCGGGCACAAAGCGTATACCCTGAATGCGCCGCACGTCCAGATAAGCCGCCAGCTTCACGCCGTCGATCC
>DATDGR010000345.1:0-2881 GCA_036521995.1 Terriglobia bacterium
CTTCTCATTGATAGTGGTAACAGCATCGGCAACAACCTGGAACGGGTTGGCACAATTGTTCTTCTGGGTGCGGCGGCCCCGACAGGCGGTCTGCAGGTCACGCTGACTGTGGCTTCAGGTCCGGTTTCCCTGTCGAACGCAACAGCCGACGGCACCACCGGAGTCGATGCCGGACACCCGTCGATAACCGTTACGATACCGTATGGCGCGTCCAGCGGTACGTACTACATGTATGGTCTGAGCACCACGGGCTCGGCGATCATCAATGCGACGGCGCCCGGCTATGCCTCGACTTCCGGAACGGAAACGCTCACCCCGTCCGGCGTCGTGATCGGGTCGGTGAATGGATTCGGCCCCCCCAACATCTTCATTACGCCTCTGGCCTCGGCTAACCAGCCGCTCAATATCTCGACGGCGCAGCTCGATACGTCGGGGAACTTTATCCAGACGATGGCGCTGGCCGGCACCGCCTCGCTGACGGTCTCACTCACCAACACCAATGCAGGGGTGGGCACCGTCCCGGGGTCAGTAAGCGTTCCGCCCGGCAATGACACGAGCGGCAACCCACTCGCAGCGACCGCCACGTTCCATCCAGTGGCCATGGGCGCCACCATGATCGGAGTCACTCAGCCGGCCGGCTTCTCGATTCCGACCGATGGCTCGGCCACGCTGACGGTAAACGTTCAGTAGCGGAGGCACTTGAGCGGGCCGGGCCAAAAGCCCTGCCCGCCGCATTGTGCCTGGGCAGGAACAGAGAGATTGCAGCAGGCCCTTCTACGGCTTGCTTTCGGCGGCGACCCGGATTCCGGGAAGCTTGCCGAATTCCTCGTCAAACGTGAGCACCAGGCCGTCGGCACGCTCCTGCGCGACATGCGCGATCGCCGCGTCCGCAAAACTCAGGCGTGTACTCCCCTGATGCGTGAACATCTCAAATGCATCTGAGAAGAGGTCGGAACAGGGCACGAAATCGAGCTCGTCGGCGTCGATCAGCAGCCTGCCCACACGCGCCGCTACCCCAGGGTCGCACCGTACCAGCAGCACCGTGGCGACTTCCAGAAAGACGTATTCGAGCAGTAGTCCCCGGCCCCACTCTCCCTTCAGAAAACGCTCCATCAGGGCGCACGCCGCCTTATGGTGTGCATCGCGCTCATTGTGGAAACCAACGAGGAAGCTCGAATCGAGAACGATCACCGATGTGCGCCGTAAACGATGGCGTCAATCTCGGAGCTGAGTCGTTCGTTCCCCTCCGGGTACGGCTCCGGACGGAGCGCCCGCAGGCTCGCCGATCCACGCTTTACCGCCCCGCGTCCCAGATAGGCCCGGATCGCTTCGCTGATCAACTCGCCGACAGTCCGACCTTCCAGCACCGCGCGGGCCCGCAGCGCCCGATAGGCCTGCTCATCCAGATTACGCACCGTTGTGTCCATCAAGTATCACTTGTAACACAACTTAGGCGGGATGTAGGATCGGGCCGCTCCCCGGCACTCGCCCCGCCGCTCGTGGCGCTGGAATCGAGAACTTTACCGAAGGCGAGTGACTTAACGTAAGTCGCCTGCTATCCTGCCTGGGGGGGACCATGCCCCATACCATCCGCACTTCGCTGGATCTCCCCGAGGACCTTCACCGCCGCATCCACGAGGCCGCCCGGCGCCGCGGCTGTTCGGCGCGGGCGCTGATCCTGTCCTCAATTGAGCGGGAAGTGGCTTTCGAGCCCGGCGCGAAGGGCCGCGTCAGAGTTCCCCTGATCACCGGCGGGGGCGAACCCGTGAATCCCAGCCCCGATGAGATCTATGACGTCCTGTTTTCCTGACATCAACGACCTTCGAGCCGGCAGGGGAAAGGCTACCAGACTTAGTCATCGTTTCCATAAATACATTAACGTCTTATTGAACTTGAAAAATTGGCGAACGTATGGCATCTTGAGCGGGGGTGCTGCTATTGCCGCAATCAAGTCCCTACGCCATAGACTTATCCGCACAAGAGGGGCGCGAACTGCGTCGCCGGGCAGCGAAATATACGTTACCGTATTTCGAGGTCATGCGCGCCAGGATGATGCTTCTCGCGGCTGATGGCCTCTCCAATGATCAGATCGCCTCTCGCCTTGGCACTCGTCGCGAAGTTGTCAGCATGTGGCGAAAACGCTTCTTTGAGGAACGACTGGCCGGACTGGACGAGCGCTCCCGCCCGGGCCGTCCCCGGGCTTTTCCCCCCAGAACTGGTCGTTCAGGTTAAGGCGCTGGCTTGCGAACTGCCGGCCACTCATGGTGTTCCCCTCTCCCACTGGAACATCCCTGATATCGCCCGTCAGATCCGCAGTGCCGGTTTGGTTGCCGCCATCTCAGGAAGCACCATTTGGCGTTGGCTCCATGAGGACGCCATTCGCCCCTGGTATCACCGTAGCTGGATCTTCCCCCGCGACCCCGCCTTCGCCATCAAGGCCAACCGAATCCTGGATCTGTACGAGCGCTCCTGGGAGGGTAAACCCCTCGAAAGCGATGAATTTGTCATCTCGGCCGACGAGAAGACCAGCATCCAGGCCCGACGGCGCAAGCATCCAACCTTGCCCCCGGCGCCGAAGCGCGCCATGCGCGTTGAACATGAGTATGGTCGTTGCGGAGCCTGGGCCTACATCGCAGCTCTCGACGTGCATCGTGCCCGTGTTTTTGGCCGCTGCGAAACTACCACCGGCATCGCTCCTTTCAATCGTCTGGTTGAGCAAGTCATGACTCGCCCTCCCTACAACGACGCCCGGCGTGTCTTCTGGGTCGTGGACAATGGGAGTTCGCACCGCGGCAAGGCTTCCGTGACGAGACTCAAGCAGCAGTTCCCGCGCTTGACTCTCGTTCACGGCCCCATCCATGCCAGTTGGCTCAATCAGGTC
>DATDGR010000346.1:0-19118 GCA_036521995.1 Terriglobia bacterium
GAAACCCGTGGCAATCCGCCCCTTGACAATTGGTCGCGCCCGAATCGCCGGCGACCTGCACTTTCTCTGCACCCCTTCGGTAAGGCTTAGCAGCTAGTGTTTTCAAGCGCTTACGGCTGTCATGCCCTCAGTCTGGCTTCCGGAGCTCGCCGACTCTTAGCCCTTGGTTGCCTGTATATTGCTGATTCCAAGTAGCTTGTTTAGCATCGCGCGCGCGGGCTGCTTCCAGCTTTGGGTGTAGCCTCACTTTTGTTGATTCTAAAGGACATTCCAGTTTTGGTCTAGCCCCCAATTTTTGCTTATGTTGTTGATTATAAACTACATTCTAGCTTTGGCATTTAGGGACCCTTTCACCGCCAGTGCGACGCTTTAGGTTAGAAAAGTAGGGTAGTCATAACCCTTCCCCGCACGCTTGCGCCTTCCCAGCCTGGCACGTCAGTCTGTTCGCTATTCTCGACACATATCAGGCCATTGTCAAGGAAACCCTCGGTTGGCTGGGTACATGAGCTATCGCCTCGCAGGACCATGCTGCCCACTAGAATCCCCGAATTCCCTTCTTTGTTTGTTGTCCGTGGTCAAGTGATGCCGAGATACATGCGTTCATGGCCACAGACGGACGATCGACTACTTCCTAGGCATAGATTCCGCGCAGCTTCAAGGTGAAAGCCACGCGATCGATGGCGAGAATGTAGGCCGCGATCCGGTTGTTGACGTTGTACCGTTCGCCGTAGCCGACGACCTGGTCGAAGGCGGACACCATGATGGCGTGCAGCCGTTCGTTCACAACGTCCTCCGTCCAGAAGTAGCCTTCGCGATCCTGCACCCACTCAAAATACGAGACCGTCACACCCCCGGCATTGGCCAGGATGTCCGGAACCACGAAGACTCCGCGATCAAAAAGAATATCGTCCGCAGGCGGCGTGGTGGGACTGTTGGCCCCTTCCACCAGAATCCGCGCTTTGATCCGGTCCGCGTTCGTGCTGTTAATCACGCTCTCGGTGGCAGCCGGCAACAGCACGTCGCAGTCCTGCTCCAGGATCTCGATGTTGCCGATGGACTCGCCGCCCGTGAAGCCCTGGACCGTACGGTTCTCCTCCACATAGTCCACGAGCGCCGGAATGTTGAGTCCCTGAGAGTTGAAGACTCCACCGGCGATGTCCGCCACGCCAATGACCTTATAGCCGGACTCGTACATCAGCCGGGCGGCCTGCGATCCGACGTTGCCGAATCCCTGGACGATCACCCGGGTTGACTGGCGCTCGCGCCCGAACCGCTTCAGCGCTTCGTCGCAGGTCATCATGCACCCGCGGCCAGTGGCTTCGCGCCGTCCCGCCGAACCTCCCAGGTCAATGGGTTTGCCTGTCACCACGGCCGTGGTCGTGTGCCGGACGTGCATGGAATAGGTGTCCATGATCCACGCCATGGTCTGTTCGTTGGTGTTCATATCGGGCGCCGGAACGTCACGCTCGGGGCCGATATAGTCCAGAATCTCCGCCGTATAGCGCCGGGTGATGCGCTCCAATTCGCCGAGGCTCAACTTCTCGACGTCGCAAGCGATCCCGCCCTTGGCACCGCCGAAAGGGATATTGACCACCGCGCACTTCCAGGTCATCTCGGCTGCCAGCCCTCGAATCTCGTCCAAGGTCACACGCGGTCCGTAGCGAACGCCGCCCTTGCAGGGGCCTCGGGCGATGCTGTGCTGCACCCGAAAACCGTCGAAGACGTTCAGGCGGCCATTGTCCATGGTTACCGGGATGTGCACGATGATCTCTCGGTTCGGTGTGCGAAGATACTTTTCCAGACCGGGATCGAGATTCAACTTCTGCACCGCGATGTCAAAACGAGCCCCCATGGACTCATAAACGCTCAGCTCTTTGTCGGCAAGTTCCATCGCCACCCCCAGGACACATCCTGTCGAATCGACCAGTTCCTGTGAACCCTCGGTTTCTCTTATAGACCCTATAAATTAGGACCAGTATAGCAAACCGGCGCTCCAGCATCATAGCTGACCGGCGAAAACCGCCCGCACCGGTCGTGGGCTAGTTCGCCGGCACGTAGGTTAGATTCTGGTCGAGAACGTAGGCTAACCTTGTCCCGGCCCTCTCCAATTGAAGCTCGACCACGGGATCCGCCTGCCGCTCGTAGGCGGAGCTGATCACCGCCGGATTTTTGCGGCCGAGGGGCCGATAGACCGCGGTCTGTGCCAGCCGATGCGCCTCCAGGGCCCAATCCGCAACGCTGCCCTGTTTCCAAGACTCCTGTTCTTCATCGGTGATTCGCCCCTGCAATTCGCGCGAGAAGCTCCGCTCATCGCCGTTGATGTGCTGGAGCAGGCCGGTGTCCCACACCCAGTGCAGGTTGTCGGGGCGGCCGCCAAAGATGACCTGCCGCGTGTTTCCGCCTCTATCGCCATCATCCGCACAATGCAGGGGCTGGTGGAGGTCTCCGACAAAATGGATCACGAATCTCAGCGCCTCGGCCTTGCTGGCTCGGCTCGATTCCGGGTCCGCCAGGACGGCAAGAAATTTCTCCGTCTTGGCCACCACGCAGGCGCCGTTCGGGCACTCGCGCGCCAGGTCGATCTTTGAGTCCGCGAGAGGTATGTTGATGTAGTGCCACGACCCGGTCTCGGGGTGAGAGTGGGCGTATTCATCAGCCCAGAGTGAGGCGTCTTCCAAACTTACGGAGCCGAGCAACTCTTTGGCCCGCGACAGCGTCTCGGAACGCATATACTGCTCGGCCAGAATGACAACCACGCGGTGGCCTTCAGGCCCCCAGCCGAAGTCAAGCGACGGTACCGCAACCAGAGCCAGCACCAGGAACAGCGTCGCCAGAAGTCTATTCACAGTAAGCTCTGCCCGCAGGAGGCCGCCGCAAGAAATCGCCTAACGAGCGCTCAGGAGGAGGGGTTTCCCCGGCGCAGATTCTCGATGAGATACTCGCTCGTCCGCAGGGAAAACGCCAGGACGGAAAGAGTGGTGGTCTTATCCGAGCAGGAAAGCAGGACGCTGGCGTCGCAGACGTAGAGATTGGGTACGTCATGAGCTTGGCCGAAGCGGTTGGTGACGAAGCGTTTCGGATCATTTCCCATGCGGCAGGTCCCGGTTTCGTGCAGGCTATAGCCCGGCGTATTGGGCTTCTCCCCCACACCCCAAACCTCGCCCTCGGAAGCCTTGATGACGTCGCGGCAGACCTCCTTGGCGTGCTCCCACATCAGGAGTTCATTCGGACCCCATTGAAAATGGACGCGAACCGCCGGAATGCCGTAAATGTCTCTCACCTCCGGGTCGATGTCCACGTAATTGGTGGGGCTGGGCAACGAGGGGATCTGGCAGTAAAAGGACACGGGCGTGGGATAGTAGCGCTTGATGTTGCGCTTGAACTCGGAGCCGAAGCCTTCGATCTGGTCCTGATACCAAGGAAACTCGTCGCACCCGCCCGTGGGATAAATCGAGTACCCGCGAACGAATTTCTCCTCGTGTGGGTTATTCAGATTCTGCCAGCGCGGCATCCAGACCACCTGGCTGTTGGAAACGTTGTCCGGGAAGCTCCCTTGGCCAAGAAGCTGGGGAAGGTAACCATAACTGGTAGTCCCGTAAAGATGGTCGCACAGATTGTGGCCGAGCTGGCCGGACGAATTCGCGAGGCCGGTGGGGAATCGAGAGGATTTGGAATTCAAGAGAATCCTGGCGCTCTCCACGCAGGAAGCTGCCACTACCACTGCCTTAGCGTACACTTCCATTTCCTGCTTGCGGTCACGATCGATGTAAGCTGCGCCCTTGGCGCGACCGTTTTCATCCACCAGAACGTTCTTCACTACCGCATTGGTGCGCAGCTCCAGATTGCCGGTCTTCTCAGCCAGGGGCAGGAAGAACCAAGGCGTCGAAAAGAAGGAACCCGTGTCGCACCCTTCGGTGCAGTTGCCGCAATAGTGGCACGGCGGATGACCCTCATGCGCCACCGTCAACTGAGCGAGCCGGTCAGGAAGGTAGGGTACGCCGAGCTTTTCGCAGCCCTTCTGCAGGATGAAGTCGAGGCAGCGCAAGTTCATGGGCGGCAGATACTCGCCGTCAGGATTGCTGGGCCGGTTCTGCACCGTGCTGGCGACGCCGATCATCCTTTCCGCGCGGCTGTAATAGGGCGCGATCTCTTCGTAGCTCACCGGCCAATCGACATCGGACCCGTCCCGGCTCCCGGCCTTGAAGTCGATATCTCCCATGCGCGCGGCGGACCGTCCCCAAAAGTTGGTCTTGCCGCCCACCGCTGCGCAGCGCGGCCACTCCCACTCGGTCCCGGGCGCGGTGGTGTACGCGATTCCGTGCTCCCACAGACCGGCGGTGTATTCGTTTTCGATGTGGTAGTACTGGTCGCGTTTCCTCGGGTCGCCGAAGCCGCGGTACTTCATGTCGTAGGACTGCTTGTGGTTGCGAAAATCCTTGGCGGGATCGAGCCGGCGTCCAGAGTTCAAGGCGCATACCTTGAGTCCGGCCTCGCAGAGAGTCTTGATCGCCATGCCGCCGCCGGCCCCGGTTCCGATCACGATCACGTCGTAGGTTTGGTCAGGCATGAGGTTCTTCATCGAAGCTCACAGTCGACCGTTGGGGGTAGACACCAACTCCTAATCTTTAACCACCTTCGGCAAATGCAGATGCTCCGGATCGTCCCCATGAGGACAACCGGGTGATTCGGAATAGAACTTCAGTCCGGGGTAGTCCAGTTCCTCCAACCCAACGCGCGAGGTATAAAAGCCCATCACGACGTATTCTCGAACCAGCTTGAAGAATTCGCGACCCTCGTCCTCTCCCTCGCGATAGCGATCTTTGTAGGCCAAGTGCTGCAAGATCTCGGTCTGCCGGTCGGGTGTAAGAGCGCGAAAAGTCTCCCCGTACAGTTGCTGGGCGTGAGCATCGAGCCAGGTCAGGCCGTAGCGGAACCGGTACTGCACGCCAGGGTCGCTAAACACCATAAAATCGACAAACTCGCTCACACCGGCTTCGCGCGCCCCTGCCGATCCTTCGCTCGGGATGATCAATTCGCTCAGCCGTTCAACCGTCGCATACTCCTCGGGTGTAAAGAACTGGGGTAAGTAAGCAGCGGGCTTCGCAGGAGCCCCTTCCGTCGATTGCGCTCCAATGTGGTCGCACGCGAAGGTCCAGCGGCTGAAGCCAGGGAATTGGCTCGCGGCCGCGGCCAACGCCATCACCCGCAGAACCTCACGCCTCTCGAGACCTTGTCCCGCCATTACAGATCCCTCATTCGGCCCCGAAGCGCCTAGCCGGCCCGGCATTCGTCGAGCATTACGGTCAGCCGCCTGGGTGGCGCTCCCGATTGTACCTTGCCGTCCCCTGGGCGGAAAAGGAAGATCGTCCGGAAGGATGGATGGCCTTCCGCCGGTTGCGGAGTGCGTGGTCGATGGAACGGCGGGTGACCTCAGACCCCGAAGCTGAGAGTGCCCTGTTCGGGTTCGAGCGGCCGACCTTCCGGGGCGGAACGACCGTCGGCCGCGATCGCCGCCAGTTCAGCATAGCGCGCTTTGAGATTCTCCGGCACCGGGACAGGCTCACCGGTGAGCAGGGCCGTGAGCTCCAGCGCGTTGGCCACCGCCTTTCCCTCGAAGTGATTGTTGGTGATCACGAACGTGGCCTGAGCGCGCTCGGCTACCCTACGGGTGCGCTCGGCCCAAGGCTCGAGCTCATCCATCGAATACAGGTAGTTGTAACGCTCATGAGGCTCCGAAGCCCCAAACCATTGATCACGATTGCGGCCGTGGAGGCGTATGTAGCCCACCGGACCAACCGCCTCAGCCGTGGGAGCGAGCGAGCGGCCGATAATGGGCTGGTCGATGTTGCAGAAGCCCACGCCCAGGTCGCCAAGCAGCTCGAAAGCCTCGGGGCAGTTCCAGGAGCTGTGGCGCACCTCCAGCACCAGGGGATACTCCACAAACTGCATTACCAGCGCGCCCAGGTACTCACGATGCTCCCGCGTCCACTTGAACGACCACGGGAATTGCAGCAAAAGAGCGCCCAGGCGTCCCGCGTCCGCGAGCGGTTTGAGCCCTTGCTTGAAAGCGCGCTCCTCATCCCGGCCGGCGTCGCGATCATGTGTGAAGCGCCTCCAGAGCTTGGCCGTGAACTGGAATCGCGGGTTGCCGCTCACCCGGTTTATCCAGGAGCGCACCAACTCCAGCCGCAGGGGCTGGTAGAACGAGGTATTGATTTCGATGGCGTCGAAGAAATGGGACAGATATTCCGCTTCGTGGAAGCGGCGCGGGCGCGGGCGTGGATAGACAATGCCGGCCCAATCCGGGTATGACCACCCTGCCGGACCTATACGAACCGCGTGCCTCGCGGAGGCATAAGCCGGTTGCCGGATCCCAAGTGTGGCGTCCCTCTCGCTGCTGGCCGGGAATGCTTTAAGCGCGCCCATTTTCGCTTTTTATTCGCTTCCAATTCATATTGTATCTGCAACTCGCCGATTGTCAACAGGCTTCTTCGTAACGTTGGAGACCCGCGCACCCCCCGAATTATTCATGGCCCCAGCTTGCGTAGTGGCTTCTTCACCACCACGCCTTCGCCCTCCTTGATGACCAGCAGGCAGTCGACCGGCAGGTTCTCGATCACCTCAGGCTGGCCCGAGTTTCCTGTGCTCGCGGCTCCGCCAGCGAACGGCGCCGGCCATCGGAATTCCAGCCGGTCGATCCGGGTGGCGGAGCCGAGGCCGAAATGAAGCCGCAGGTCGCTCGAGGAAAGATAGCTCCCGCCGCTGCGGACGGTGTCGTACTGCGTCAGTTTGCCTGCCACCACCTTGACTTCGGTCCCGATGCCGTCACGGTTGCTGCGCGTGCCGATCGTCTTGATCAGAATCGAGTGATTCCGATTCTTCCGCTCGTGGCGCAGCAGGTCCGGCGAATCGTTCATGTGACTGACGGCGATCTCGAGGTCGCCGTCGTTGTCATAATCGGCGGTGGCGAGGCCGCGGCTCACCTTCCGGGTAGCAAGGCCCGGGCCGGAGCGCAAACCGACCTCGTCGAACTTGCCGTCGCCCCGGTTGTGAAACAACAGATTGCGCTCGGCGTAGGTGATGCCGGAAGGATACTTGTCCATCTGTGGGAAGGTCTGGCCATCGGCCAGAAAGATGTCCTTCCACCCGTCGTTGTCGTAGTCGAGAAACTTGGCGCCGAAAGTGGTGAAGAGCCAGCCGGCGTCTCCCAGGCCGGCCAGGTAGGTCACGTCCGTGAAAGTGCCGTCGTGATTATTGTGATAGAGATTCTTGACGTCGTCCGAGAAGTTGCCCTTCACCAGATCTCCCCAGCCGTCGTTGTCGTAGTCGGCGAAGTCCGTCCCCATGCCGGCTTCTTCCTGGCCTTCGGCGCTGTAGGCCACGCCCGCCTGGACGGCAACGTCCGTGAAAGTTCCATCGCCATTGTTGTGATAAAGCGAACTGGGAGTGGAATCATTGGCCACGTAGATGTCGGGATGGCCGTCGCGATCGTAATCGCACCACACGACGCCGAGCCCGGCGTAGCGCTCCGGATCGATCCCGGCGTGTTCGGTCACGTCGGTGAAGGTGCCGTTGCGATTGTTATGGAACAGCATGTCGCGACCGCCCGGCAAGCCGCGCGGACCGCAAAAAGTTGCGATCCCGCGGTAAGTGCAGTTCGGCGCGCTCCCTGGTTCTCCGAGCTTCTCGATGTCCACGTCCAGGTAATTGGCCACATAAAGATCAAGGTAGCCGTCGCGGTCGTAGTCGCCGAAGGCGCAGCCCATCGACCAGGTGTGTCCTCCAGGTCCGCCGGTCCCGGTCTTGCCCGTGACGTCGGTGAAGGTTCCGTCTCCGTTGTTGTGGTAAAGAACGTTGCCGCCATAGTAGGTGACGTAAAGATCGTCGAAGCCGTCGTTGTCGTAGTCGCCGACGCAGGCGCCCATGCCCCAGCCGGTGCGATCAAGCCCGGAGTGATCGCTAACATCGGTGAACGTGCCGTCGCCGTTGTTGCGGTACAGGCGCGAGCGCGGAGAGTCGCGGCGCTTCCAGTCTTCGAAGGTCGAGCCGTTGACCAGGAACAGGTCCGGGAATCCGTCGTTGTTGTAGTCGATCCAGGCGATCCCTCCGCCGCCCTTGGCCTCGATAATATACCGCTTCTCCGGCCCGCCGCTGGTGAGGGTGAAGTGGATGCCGGCCTTGGCGGCCACATCGACGAACTGGTCGCCGGTCGTCGCTTTGGCTCCCTGCTGGGCGGTCCTGGCTTCACTTGCACGCCGGCCTGCTGCGCTCGTTATCAGCCAAATCGCCGCTCCACCCAGCAGGATCAGACCGGCTCGTCGGGTTGTCGGGTTCGATGTCATTTCGGTCCAGAGCTCGACCGCTCTCGGCAGCTCTTGGTCCTCATCCGATACCCTACCAAAATCCCCCGCTCGATCGGATAGCGTTAGTGACCATCAGGCGAAACCCCGCCGGGACTGCGTAGTGCTACGCCCGAACTGCACGAACCGATTGGCCGCGGCTACTCGTAGCGGAGGGCGGTCATGGGATCCAGGCGCGAGGCGCGGTGAGCGGGCAGGTAGCTGGCGGCGAAGCCGATGGCGGCAAGGATGAGCACCGTTAGCGCAAGAGTGAGCGGGTCGCGTGGTTTCAGACCGAAAAGCATGGAACCGGCGGCTTTGCTTCCGGCGAGCGTGAGTCCGAGGCCGACGGCCAAGCCGATGGCGACGAGAATAGCCACTTCGCTGAGGATAAGACGGATCACTCCGGCGCGTTGCGATCCGAGAGCCATGCGGATGCCGATTTCGTTGGTCCGCTGGGCAACGGTGTAGGAAATCACGCCGTACAGTCCGACTGCGGCGAGGAGCAATGCCAGGCCACCGAAGAAGCCGCAGAGGGTGGCCATCTCCTCGTCCTGAAGCAGCGAATCGTGAATCTGGGTGCGAAGCAGCTTGAATTGGATGTTGATCTCGGGATTCACACTGACGATTTCGTCCTTAACGGAATTCAGCAGACCGGCAAAACCGCCTCGGGAGCGAACCAGGAGGTGAGGCCCGGTGAATAGTTGCGGTTCATCGCTCTGCGCCCGCGCGAAGTACATGACCGGCACCATGGGCTCGTGCATGTCCTCGTAAACGGAATCCTTCACCAAGCCAACCACCTGGTAGTAGCGTGGGGGCTTTCCCGGCGGAGCCCAAACGCGGAACTGCTCGCCGATGGGATGCGTCGTGCCGCCAAGAAACTTATGGACGAACGTCTGGTTGACGATCGCTACTTTCGGCGAGGTGGCGTTGTCGCCGATAGTGAAATCGCGCCCGGCCATCAGCGGCATCGCCAGGGTTTCGAAGTATCCAGGGCTGATGTAGTCCTCCCAAGAGGCGCCGTTGGGATGATCGCCTTTGGCGTCGAGGACCCAGTCATTGCTGCTGCTGCCGCTTACGGGGGAGCGTTCCGCAATCGCGGCGGCGGCGACACCGGGCAGAGCGCGAATGTGTTCCAGGAGATTTTGTTCGAGGCTGGGGCCCTGCTGGAGCGACAAGTTGAGGGGACTGGTGTCCAGGTTAGCGATGAGCACACCCTTTTGCTGAAAGCCCGGATTGCGCGTCATCAGATTTTGGAGGCTGCGCGCGAAGAGCAGAGCCCCCGCGAGCAAGACGACCGAAAGCGCAACTTGCGAGGCGACCAGGATGCGCTGCAAGCGGAAATGTTCGCGGCCAGCGGTCATGCCGCGCCCACCGGTCTTCAGGACCGATCCAGGGGCGACATTTCCCGCGCGCAGAGCGGGGACAAGGCCAAAGAGCAGGGTCGTCAAGATAGCCAGGGCGGCGGCAAAACCGAGGACGCGCCAGTCCGTGGGCATATCGAGAAAGACAGGGCTATCCGGCGTGCTGACGAAGGCGATGAGCGCTCGGCTGAGTGCGGCCGCGAGAAAACCGCCAGCAATAGCGCCGGCAGCGGCCAGCAGCGCGCTCTCCGAGAGCAACTGGCGAATGAGGCGGGCGCGCGAAGCTCCCAATGCGAGGCGCACAGCCACCTCGCGTTCACGGGCGCTGGCGCGGGCGAGGAGCAGGTTGGCGAGATTGGCGCAGGCGATCAGCAGGACGAGACCAGAGAGCCCAAGCAGAAGATAGAGCGGGTCGGATGCGTCTTGCCGCATATTGGAAAAGCCGTTTGCTGCGGGGTGCGCTTCCAGTTTGTATCCCAGATAATGCTTTACGCCTTCGGCGTCGTATTGCGGAGGAACGGTTTCGTGCAACGCCGCGGGTGCAAACGACTCGAGTTGCGCGCCGGCACGGGGGAGTGTCCAGCCGGGCTTGAGGCGACCGAGGAGCGCCAGCCACCACGTCTCGCGCGGCCGAGGGCCGGTTATGAAACTGTATTGGGCGTTGATCAGAGGTTCCGCACAGATCGGTACGGCCAAATCGAAGCGATCACCGACTGAGACGCCGAAGAAATAAGGCGGTGTCACTCCCACGATGGGGAAGGGATGGCCTTCGAGAGTAAGCGTCTTGCCGATCACTGAGGCGTCACCGCCGTAGCGGCGCTGCCAGAAGGCGTAGCTGAGGTTCACCGCTCCCGAACACCCGGCTTGCTCATCTTCCGGATCATCGGCCGGGGAAATCAGACGGCCGAGGATCGGCTGCACGCCCAGCACTTGGAAGAACCGGCCGCTGATCCAAATGGCCTGGGCATTATCGACCTCGCCGCCTTTAGCAAGGTTCAGTTGAGTGCCACCCCAGGCAGCGATCGACGAAAAAGCTTGCTGCCGCTTCTGGACTTGCTGCCAGAGCGGGAACGTAAATTCGCTGTACGGCCCGGTGAAGTTGCCGCTACCCCAGTGGTCAGTGTTGAGATGGACAACGGCGAGGGTGCTTGGATCGTGGACGGGGAGCGTGCGCAGGCGGACGGCGTCGATCAATTGGAAGATGGCGGCGTTGGCGCCGATGCCGAGAGCAAGGGTCAGGATGGCGACGGCGGCGAAGCCGGGCGACTTGGCCAACATGCGCAGCGCGTAACGCAAATCCTGCCAGAGCGTTTGCATACACCCCTCGTGAGACGTGGACGAGGCAAACGGATCACCGAAGCTCGTTCAGATTAACTCTTTTTCTGAGTTTTGGTTATCGGCATATAAACCAGAATTTCCATTTTAATTCTTTGCCGACCGTCAAGCATACGCCTGCGCGTCTCTGCGTGCAACGGCCAGTCGGGCTTGGGACGGTCGGTGCGACCTTGCAATCCTCACAAGCACCCGTTCTGCCTCTCTGCAGAGTTCCGGGGCCCAAGATAGAAATCGCTTGACAGATTACCCTCCTATCATATATAAATGAGGAAAATCGGGGAGGGTAAGCAAGGCATGTCTCTGCTCAAACGGACCGTCACTCCGGCGCGCCTGGCTGCGAACCGCCGCAGCGCCCTCAAGTCTACGGGCCCACCGACGGCCGCCGGCAAGGCCCGGTCTTCTTTGAACGCCCTCCGGCACGGTGGGAGGTCGAAGACCTACGAGTTGCTGTGGAGCGTCCTTCTGCAGGCGCCGCCTTGCGGCGTGATCCGGATGGCGCGTGCGTACATGACCCCGGCGCAGCTCGCTCTGCCGCACGTCGCCGGCATGTTGAATTGTTTTCTCTCCGATTCCGACACTCCGCTCGAGCCGGACCCCGTCCGAAGACCTGTTGTGGAAGTCGAAAATTGGTCCTCCGCCGTGAGAGTGGACATGAAAAATTTCGATTTACTACGTTCGAAGCCTAAAAGCCCTTTAGAATCAGCGTCGAAATAAGGGCAACCCAGCAAGCTATTGAAATATCGTGAGTTATCGTAATAACCCAGCGACTTGTTGATAAATAAAGTCTTAAGTCAATCTTAAGGGTTTAGACCGGAGTCAGAAACGCCTGGAAATGGGCTGTTTTTGGCTCTTTTGTTGCATTTTGCCCAGGGTTCTATTGACACAACGTTGGAAGGGTGGGATGAGAGGTTCAAAGCCGCTCAACTACAAGACAGGTCTGGCCTTATAGACGCTCTATGCTGGCTATCGGCAGTTGTCAAGAAGGGAAAACTTTTCGGGGTGGGCTTCATGCCACCCGAAACTCCGCCTGCAGATCCACCTTGGAGGTGATGGAATTCGAGATGAAGCAGTTCTCCTCCACCTTGCCCATGATTTCGCGCGCGGCGTCGAGCGCAGTCTCGGATTTCAGCGTCACCTGCGGTCGCACGGTGATGGCGGTGATCTTGTATCGTCCGTCGACGTTCTCCAGCAGACCCTCGGCGCTGCTTTGGTAAGCGGCCACCTCCAGGCGCCGGCGCTCAGCCAGGCTGAGAAACGTCAGCATGAGGCAGGTGTTGAGCGAGGTCACAAACAGATGCTCCGGTGACCACACCGACTCCTCGCCCCGGAACTCCGGCGGGCTTCCGACCTCGATCTCAGGCTTGCCGGGCGTGGAGCCCCGGCCGCGCCGGGCGGCTGTCCAGACCACCGTGGCCGGGTATCGGAACGATTTGAAGGCCTTCTTGACTTCCATAGATCCTCCGCGCTCTCAGCGTCGCACAGCCTTGCAGTGCTGTCGAGAGGAATGTGCCTTCGGTCGTTCCCCTCGCAAGCGGGAATCCAGCGGCTTGAGCGGCACCGGACATGTGGACGGCGTTTTGCATGGGTTGACAGGACCCATCGATGGTGCAACATCGGAATCACTCTCGCGGTTACCCTTACCCAGGTGATGAACACCTGGGAAGCTACTTGGCCGAAGGCGGGTGCTTATCGTAGAATAAGGCTCCTTCATACGGATCTGATTCGAGCGGCCTGGAGGCGTCCGGAACGCGGAAGGCCGGAACGTTCGAGGGTTGCCAGGCGAATCGGAGTTGTTCTGCGATGGAGGCAGCAGAAGGGGCGCGCGCTGGCCGATAACCAGACGCACTGAGCATCAGGGAGGGGAAATGCGGAAGGATTCACACGGATTCTCGTGGCTCGAAATCATCATTGTGATTGTCATCATCGTCTTGACGGCGGGCGTTCTCGTGCCCAATCTCTGGAAATCAAAGACCACGATCGACGAGACCGCGGCGGTACGCTCGATCCGATCCATCATCGCGGCCGAAACCAACTACGCGCAGGCCTACGGCACCGGCTACTCAGCGTCGCTCTCCACCCTCGGGCCGCCGCCCGACGCGATGCCGACGTCGTCGCTAGCCGGGTACGTCGATAGCGAGCTGGCGGAAGGGTTGAAGGAAGGCTATTCCTTCGTTTACGCGGCCGGTGCGCCGGGCGAAAACGGCCGCATCGAGACCTACACCCTCAAGGCTAACCCGGTGAAGCCCGGCGAGACGGGTAAGACCTATTATTTTGTGGACCAGGCGGGCTTGATTCACGTCAACACCTCACACGAAGCGGGCCCGAACGATAATCCCATCGGGGGCTAGCTCGGGCTGGCTCCGCCGTCCGCCAGAACTGCCAGCGTGCCCCCAGCACTTATTCCATCCCTGCGTCTTTCATCTCAACATGGCATATCTCGGTTCGCTTTCGAGGCCTTTGGGCGGAATGGCGAAGAGATACGCGTGATAGAATCCAACCGTGAATCGAAGGACCTTTCTGGAGGCGGCGATCGGAGTCGCCGGCCTGGCCGCGAGCGCAGAGAGAGCCACCATGCCGATCGTTGACACGCACATTCATCTGTTCGACCCAACACGCCCGCAGGGCGTGCCCTGGCCTGACAAGGGCGACGCGATTCTATACCAGCCGGCGCTGCCCGACCGCTACCGGCGGGTGACGAAGGGACTCGGGGTGGTGGGCGCGATCGAGGTTGAGTGCAGCCCCTGGCTCGATGACAACCAGTGGGTTCTCGACGTCGCTGCCAAGGACACCCTGGTGGTCGGCACGGTTGGGAATCTGGAGCCGGGCAAGCCTGACTTCCGCAAGCATCTGGAGCGCTTTCAACGGAACCCCTTGTTTCGCGGCATCCGGTACGGAAATCTGTGGGGGAGGGATCTCGGCGACCAGCTTTCGAGACCGGAGTTCATTTCGGATCTTAAAGCGCTGGCCGATGCCGGCCTGGAACTGGATACCGCCAATCCGGACCCGGCGCTGATCGCGGCGGTGGTGCGGCTCACGGACCGGGTTCCGAGCTTGCGGGTGGTCATCGATCACCTGCCGCAAATGGGACCGCCTGCGGAATGGCAGAATCGTAGCGCCGTCGAGACGAATCTGAGGGAGCTTGGCAAACGGCCCCAGGTTTTCGTCAAGGTCTCCGAGGTTCTGCGCCGCGTCGGCGGTCAAGTGCCGGATGACCTCAGCTTCTATCAATCCGCGCTGGATGAAATCTGGGACATTTTTGGCGAGGACCGGCTGATGTATGGCAGCGACTGGCCGAACAGCGATCACTGGGGGTCCTACCACCAGGTGCTAAGCGTGGTCCACAAGTACTTTACCGGCAAGGGTTTATCCGCTGCGGAGAAGTTCTTCTGGACGAACTCCATCGCCGCTTACGGCTGGGCCAAGCGTGACCAAGCCCAGCCCAACTCCTCCGCGATCCACGCTTGACTCCAGATCGAGGTGCTCCGGCCTGTCACGGCGATCTCCTCCGCACGATCTTCGGGCGGTGCGCGGCGCGACTCGGGATTGAATTGGAGAGCCGTCTGGCGTATGCTCTCCTGTCGAACCGAAGCTTCTGGCCCAGCGTGTCAGGTTTCTAGGTTTGCTCGGAGGAGGCTTGAGCCATGAGACATCCTTCTCACCGGTGGGGATTCCTTATACCAGCTTTTCTATTTTTCTGGTCTTGCTTGCCTGGCAGAGCCTGGAGCTCAAGTCCCGTTCCTCCGTCGGCCTCCTCGAACGGGCCACAGTCGTCCGCGGAAAAACTTCCTGAATCCGCGGCCGGTGTCACCATTCCAGGCCCCATGCGCTCCTTTCTGCGCATGGCGGCCATCAGCCAGAAGGTCCTGCCGGAAGAGGTGCTCCCGCTGCTCGCGCGCAACGTGGTGGTGGGCGGCTACACAGGGCAAGGCGACTCCCGAAAGCCCACAGAGTATCTGATCCTGTTGAGGCGATACCTCGACCAAGCCCGTGAGCTGCAGGCGCTCGCCGGCCCTGAAGGTGTCATTCGCGTTCCCAGTTGCAGCCAGGCGGAGAAACTGCTCACCATTATCGGCTACCGGCTTCGCGAAGAGTGCGGGCCCAACACGTCCCTGGAAACCGCCGATCCGGAAAGGGCCTTCCTCACCATCGATTCGGGATTCCCGCTGGCCAGCCTGGAAGAGGCGCTTCGGGGAGACAAAAGCTTCGAGGTTCCGTTCGCGAGCGGCCAGGTACCCATACTGTTCGGCCCCAACGATTGGAAGGTGCATGACAAGTATCAAAGAGACAAGGATGACCTGGTCGACGTGATCTTGCGCGACCCAGGCTTGGCCCGTCTTTACTGGGCTCTGTCTCAGGTCGATGCGAATACCCGAGCATTCCTATGGCAATCTCAAGGACCCGCGAAGCTCCTGCCCCTGGCGGCTCCCCTTGACTTTTACGGAAGTCACATTTACGTCCGATCCGGGCGGGTGGTGGTGCCTGGAGGATCCACGGCCGAATCCGCCTGGAAAAATCTGGTGGGGGCCAGCCCGGACGCGCCCGGAGAATTCGTCACCCGGTTGCTCGCCAAAGACCAGGGCTGGTTGGTTGCCTATTATGACGCTCTGGCGCGGGTCAATGGGACCCAGCAGGCTTACTTTACGGAACCCCATCGCTTGCCGCGTTGCTATGAAGCGTTGCGAGGTCAGGAACTTTCCCCTGGCGCGGCACGAACGGTATTCCGGCCGGACGCTGGCCTGCTGCTGCTGGCGACGCGGCTCCAGCTCGATCCCAACGGTCAGCCGCACGTCCCCGGCAACCTGGACGCGTGGAAACAGATCGTGGCTCGCCAGAGCGATTCCAAGACCGCGCGGCAATGGTCCAAGCAAGCCAGCCACTGGGACAATTCCGAGCAGTTGCTGGAGGGCATGTTTGCCCTTTCCCGAGTGGCGTCGGAGAACGGGTCAGTGCAGGTTTACCTGACACTGAGTGAAATCGATCGGGGACGCGCGGCGGGGCAGCGCTTGAGTCCGCAAACCGTCAGCCTGCTGGCGGAACATTTCGCGCGCTTTCACAACCAGTATCTGATCTTTTCGGAGTTTCACGGTCTGAACGATGCCTCCATTGCGCGGTTTCTCGATCAGGCACAGGCCGTGAACCGGATCCAGGACCGCAGCGTTCGAGCCGACGCCCTGGGAATCTTTCAGGCGAACGTGGGACTCTGGCAAATCCTGGCCCGGCAGGGGCAGATACCCGAGGCGAGCTGGAATGATTCCTGGCAGCGCGTGATCAGTCCTTTCGGCCACATCCGGACCTCAGCCCAACTTTTCGACGCCGGGCGCAGCTCGCTTGGCGAGCTGTTTCAGGCCGCGACCGGCAAACCTGATCCGTCTCAGGACGGAATCATCGGCCTGCTATCCGGCCCTCAGCAGACCAGTCCCGAAGGCCAGCGAGTGAGGCAAGAGCTGGGCAACCAGATCCGTTCGGTCTTGGAAGCGCAGCGCCTGGTCTCTCTCGATACACTCCTGACACTGGCGGACGGCCTGAATCAGATGGCCCAGCAAAGAGGTACGCCTGACCGGATGATCGCTCTCGCCGGCGAGTTGCGCGAGTTCCAGTTGCCCAAGCCGATCTTCACCGCGCAAGAAAGAGCCGAATGGGTCTCGGGACTTTATAATGATCCTCACACCCAAATTGAGATGCGAACCGATCTGACCAGAGTCATCAAGTCCCCGAAATCTCCCAACCAATTGGAGGAAGCTCGCGGCCAGCTGGCCCCCTTCCTGAGGGACACGCTGGTGGGACTGAACTACGCCTACTATGAGCCGCCGGGAGCTCAGATGATCCTCCATAATCCGCTCTTCGTCCGCGCTCACGACTTCGCGGGGGAAATGACGATGACCGGGGACCAGGTGTGGCAGACACCGACCATATTCGGCCGCGGTTGGACGGCGAGCGGCGGCGCCCATCTGGCCGGCTCGCTGGCGGACCTGCCCTACGTTCTGGCGCAGGTCGAGCAGGACTTCATGGTGCCGGAAAACACTCAATCCCTCATCTGGCAGGACCTGGTGCCGTGCCTCGTGACCAGCGCCGTGCTGCCGCGCTGGTGGCGTGTGTCTCCGAATGAGCTGCACGCCGTCGCCCTCTACCAGCGCTCTGGAGAGGAACTCCTGACCGCCGCGGCGCAGAATGAACAGGTGCGTGAGAGGACCCTGGATATCCTTTCCACTCGCTTGCTCCCCCGGAGGTTCGAGCAGGTCGACGCGGCTCTACGCGCCGGGCACCCCGAGGCGGCGCTTTCCCGCCTGACCCCCGCCGAGACCTTTTACCTGGCGGCCGAGTTCCGCAGACGATTTCCGCAAGAGGCCCACAGCTCAGGCCAGGCCGGGCAGGACCTGGAGACGCTCGCCGAGCGCCACCCCAACGAGGTCAGTTGGGAGCGAATCTCGGAGGACTTTGGCGTGCCGCATCCGGCACTCGCGCAAACCTACTCTCTCGAGTTGCTGAATGTGAAGCCGTTTCCAACCTTCCTGGGTTACTCCAGCCGCCTGCTGGCTGAGTCCTGGGATTCCAGCAATCTGTACTGGGCCCGTCTGACGGACGAAATGGGCTATTCACCGGCGATGCTTCAGCGCCTGATCCCGGAACTGACGCGTCGCATGATCGAAAATATTTTCGCGACCGACTTAGATGATTGGCCGGCTTTGCTTCGCGCTTTGCAAGAAACCGGAGAGGAGTTTCGGAGCGGCAAGATTGCCTCGCTGCCGAAGGAAGGCAGGACCGCAGGGCTCTAGCCCTGGCAACCATCTTCAAGACCGATAGGACTGACTTGTCGGCTTCGAAAAAGCGACGGGTGATATATGACCAAGCACAACTCGCGATGGCTTATCTACTTTTTGTTTTTGACGGCGCACTTGGGCGCCGCTACCGGAGCGGTGGCGCAGCAGGGCGGGTCCGACGCTACCGTCATTCGCCGAACCGTCGAACTGGTGCAGTTGGACGTGGCCGTGACCGATAAGAAGGGAGACTACGTCACTGGTCTGGGCGCCCCAGACTTCGCCATCTTCGAGGATGGGATTCCACAAAAAGTTGCTACCTTCGAAGAAGTGAGGGACGTCCCGGAAACCTTGGTCGCCTCGGCGGCGGGAGAAGGCGGACCGAACTCCACCCTGGCCTCCGGTTCGCCGCACGGATCCTTTCAGGAATCGCCGGGTGGGGCCCGCTCCCCAGTGACCGGAGCCAGCGTCTTTATCCTCTTCGACACCAGCAATTACATGTACCGTGGCTTTGTGTTCGCGCAGGATGCGATCGCTGAATTCGTTCGATCCCTGGATCACCCGGACCGGGTCGCCTTCTACTCCTACAGCCGGGATTTTTCCCGCGCCTCGCCGCTCACCCCTGACCGCTCGCTGGTCTTGCGCGGGCTCCGATCGACCGTGGCCGGAGACGACGCCGCGCTCTATAACGCCCTGCTGCTGACGGTCAAAGATGCCGCCCAGCTTTCGGGCCGGAGAGTGGTGGTGGTCTTTTCCAATGGCCCCGACAACGCCAGTGTAGTCGCGCCCGAAGACGTTCGCGAACTGGCCCAGTCCGAAGGGATTACGATTTACATGATCAGCACCCAGGAAGCCAAGCTGGAGCCGGTTTCGAGCGCCGTCTTCCGGCGCATGAGCGCCAGCACGGGCGGCAAGGCCTATTTCGCCAAGAATTGGAGAGAACAACAAAAGGCCTTCGGTTCGATTCGGGACGACCTGGGGCACCTTTACTCGTTCAGCTACTATCCGCAGCCCAATCCTAACCGTGGCTGGCGCCGCATCACGGTGAAGGTCATGGGCCAGCAGGCGAAGAGTTATCGCATTCGGACGCGGAGCGGCTACCGGCCTAAGTCCGTCCAATCCGCCGGATAGTGATGAGGTACTCTGAGGTCGGCTGCCTGCCCCGGGGAGGACTGTAGACCAGCAGCCAGGTAGCGCATCTATAATGGCGTCGGCCCTGTCAAGCAGAATTTAGGGACACCACCCCGTCTGCGTGCGGGCGCGGGGTCAAGGGCGGTCCGGCGCTCTTGCTTTTCGCCGGACCGTTCATCGCAGACCCTTGAGGC
>DATDGR010000347.1:0-3580 GCA_036521995.1 Terriglobia bacterium
AAGCGCAGAAGCAAATTGACCGCGCTATCGCCAAACCCCGTGACATGGCAGACGGGTGCGGGCCGCGATAGCACCCGCTTGGTCCGCCTGGCCACCTCGATCGCTAGCTCGCGCACCGCGTGCAGGTCACTGCTGTAGGCGACGCCAAACTCGGTATCGAGCCTGACCAACGAATTGGAGTAAGACCAGTTGATCACTTGGTTTGTGATCAGATTCTCGTTGGGAATCAGGTATTCCTTGCCGTCTCGGCCGCGAACTGAAGCATAGCGTGCACCGAGATAGACAACCGATCCAAAAGTGCTGCCAACCTCGATAATGTCTCCGGGCTTTATCGAGCGCTCCAGAAGCAGAATGATACCGCTGACAAAGTTCGATACGATCTTTTGCAGGCCGAAGCCAACGCCAACGCCGACGGCCCCGCTAAACACGGTGAACGCCGTCAGATCGATGCCGGCGAGATTGAGACCAATCAGCAATGCGACCGAAATCAGCACGATGCGCGTCAGATTGCTACTGAGGGCCCGAATGGTGGGACTTAAGGCAGAAGCACGCTGAAGCCTGGCGTCGATCAAGCGGGCGAGGCCAACCGCAATCCACAACAGGATCGCGACAATGACCACCGCCTTGAGGACGAGGAGGACGGAGATCCGCAAGGTGCCGAGTGTGATGGCGAGGCTATCCAGCCCCCCTTCCGCCGGCGACAACAGACCTGTGACGTCAAGCGCCGCGACGATCCATGCGACTGTCGCCACAGCGCGAGCGAGCAGCGGGTTGCGCAGCAGCAACGCCGACGCCCTAATCACGATCCATAGGCCTGTCAGGGTGGCGGCGATATCGATCAGACGATATGGGGCGTCGAATTGGGCCAATACGTGCCCGGTGATCGCTAGCACCAACCACGCGTAGCAAAATACCGACAGCCGCAGCAGCCCATCAGGGATGCGAAGCGCGGGATAGCGTGCAGCGAGGAGTCCGGCAACCCTGGCGATCCAGATCCGTGTCGCTACCCGCGTTCCCCATGCTGCGGCGAAGGCGATGGCGATCACGATCAGCTGCGCCGCCAACGGCTCGAGGACAGCGGGCGAGGCCAAAAGGCTTCTCAGATGTTGCAGCCAGGTTGCGAAATGGAGGGAATCAAGGAGGTGCAAAGTTCGCCTTTCGTCGCAGCGACCCGCTCTGCATCGCTAACGCCGGTAGTCGGCAATTAGCTGCCGACTCTCACATCGATGTCTCGCCCTCGGGGAATTGGCCGTGCGGCCTTTCCATTTGCTCCAAACTAGCGCGCTGGCGAACCAGCCTCGAACACGCTAACACATCGCGCGGGACAGGTTGAGGCGGGAAGGTGGGGTGGATTTGTGGCGTCACGGCCTGACGCGCCGGGCGAATGTCAGCCGTTCTCACCCATGCTGCTTCTCGGCGAGACGGGCCCGGATACCGCCGTGGTCAAGTAATCCCCCCGCGAAAGTCAGACTTTGTTGTTCCGTCCCATCACGCGCCCCGCTTCATCTGCCGCCCTGAACGTGGGTGCCGTTCGGCGCAATATAACCGAACTTCACCAGCCTGACTTCGCGACGAGGATTGCACGGGCCTTTAGCGAGGCGCTATGGCGCCACACCTATTGGGCCGATTTTGGGTTGGGCGGAGGGTCGTCGATTACATCGGGTGGGTAGTCCGGGCGTGGGATCGGGATCGGCCGCGGCGGATCCTCGTAAGGCGGCGGCGTGGATGGGTCGGTTGGTATCACCGGCGGCGTGCCCGGGGGCGAAGGCGTCCCCGGCTGCTGAGCAATGGCGCGCGAATCCCGGACCACCGACAGCATTGAACACTCCCTGGGTTAGGCGGTTTGCGGGCGGAAGGCGGTGACTTCGCCAGGCTTGCGGAGCATCTTGTCAACCTCGCTCGCGTGCAGTTCCTCGGCGTAGACCATTTGCCGGGCGTACTCCTCGATAATAACGGCGCGGCCTTCGGCGCACTTGAGCAGCTCGCGATAGAGGGAGAGCGCTTTCGCTTCGGTTTCCAGCGACTCCTGCATGATCGCACTGATATCGTGCTGATGGTTGTCAAGTAGAGGGCCGATCGCCAACGACGGATATTCGCCGAGCAGCGTGATCATTTCTCCTGCTTGCTGGGCATGAGTCAGAGACTCGGCAGCCTGTTCCCGCAACCAGGAAACAATCGGAATTCGATTATGTCCGAATACAAGAAACGAGTAATGAGTATATCGAACCACTCCGGCAAGTTCTGCTTCCAGAATACGGTTCAAGAGACCAACGGCTCTGGTTTTGTCCAGTTCGCCCATTCGAGCTGTCTCCCCGACAATAATGATCCGGTACTTGCTGGCAAACTCCCAAAAACAAACTTCGTTCCAGGAGAACGCAAGACCACGCTCACCAGCGCGCACCGGGGGGCGCTCCCAAGAGCATCGGTGCTAGAGCGAGGAGGTTTCGACGTCCGAGGAATGATATCCGCGCCGATAAATAAAGTTCCCCTTAGCGCTCTTCCTTCAGACCCAAAATCAGATTACCGGCCCGAGACGTCCTGACGCCATGCTCGTAGACCTTGCCGGTGTGGAGTTGTGGTGCTCCGGGGCTTGACCGGTTTCGTCTTGGGCGCCGACCTCCGTGCTCCATAGCCAGCAGGTGATGCTGGCGTTAGCAGCCAGCCACGGACGGCTCTGCGGCGTGTCCCATCATCTCGCCACACCGAAGCGAGGCCGTCTCGGGCGAGGTCATCGGCGGCAGCTCGTTCATGATCCTTCGGAGCCGGGTGTCGGTTTCGGGCTCAACGCTGCTGTGCCCAGCCGTCGTGATAAAATAATTGACTGCGTCATTGCCGGCATCGCGCAAGGCCCGCACCAGGGCTTCGGCCTGGTAGAGATGGCACACCCGGTCGTAGCGCCCATGCACGACATGAACGGGGATGTCTTGCAGTTTGGCGATGTGGTCGAAAAAATAGTTGTTATCGCGATCCGCCGCGCCGCCGGCGCCAAGGAATCCGCCATTGATCATGTAGTGGACGAGGATCCGGGCCGCAGTTAGGGCGTATTTCTGGTTCGGCAGAGCGTGGCTGTTTTCATCGCGGTTAAGGCGGCTGGCGCTGCCTTCCCAGGCGACACAGGCCGTTGCGGCGTTCACCAGGCGCTCCCCCTCTGCGTCGGTCCGCGGTCGCGCGGAGAGAGCCTTAGCCAGCCCCTTGACGACATCGCCGCGATCCTCCGGCGGAATGACCTCGACGAAGTGCCGCCAAGCCGTCGGAAAGTCGAGATAGGCGCCGGGCGCCGGCATGGAGAGCGGATCTGCCGCGAATTCGGCGGCATTGCCCTGGAAGAAATAGTCGACATCCGCCCTGCGGCACAAAAAGACGCCGCGCAGGATCAGTGTCTGCACCGTTGCGGGATGCGCGATGGCGTAGGCCAGGGCAAGGGTGCTGCCCCAGCTGCCGCCAAAAACGTGCATCTTGCCGTTGATGTTCAGTTCGTGGCGCAGCGCCGACACGTCGTCGATCAGGTGCTGCGTTGTATTGTCGGTCAGGGCCGGTGTCGCGTCATCATCGCCCGCACTGGGCGTGCTCTTGCCGCAAC
>DATDGR010000348.1:0-22346 GCA_036521995.1 Terriglobia bacterium
GGAACACAGCGATGGCCGCTAGCGCTCACAAGCCCGCGCAGCCAGCGCAGCCCTCGATATCCTGGCTAAGACTGATGGTGCCGGTGGCCGTACTCGCTGCGTCGTTGCTGCGCGCTGGCGGCTACGCCTCGCTCGCCGCCAAGCCTCCCGGGAGGTCAGGCTCTCCTCAACAGGTGTCGACGCCAGCAGGCGGCAGCCAGCAAAGCGCGGCTGCGCCCAGTGGGGCTGCGAATATCGCGTCCGATGACCCGGTGGCAAGCCTCGCCGCCCAAGTCGCCCGCGTATACGCAGCCGTGGAAGGCAACTACCTGGAGCCAGTCGATCCTGACCGGGCTCTCTTGGACGGCGCCATTCGACAGGCCCTCGCCCGGCTCGATCCGTTCTCCTCGTTTTTTGATCGCGACCAATTCCGGCAACTTCAGGAGCAGCAGCGAGGTCAGACGCTGGGCTTCGGGTCCATCCTCTACTTGCAGCCTGGCAAGGTCCTGGTGATTTCCGCTGCCCAAGGCTCACCCTCCTCCCGCGCAGGAATAGCGCCAGGAGACGAAATCGTGGCCGTTAACGGCACGCGCATCGCCGGCCTCGACCTGCAATCGCTGATCAGCGTGCTGCAGGGTGCCCGCTCCGGCCCGGTGCGGCTCAGTGTGCTGCATCCCGGCCGGGTCGTGTCTGAGGATATGAATCTGAAGCCGGCCGAGGTTGCCTTGCCCACCGTCGACAAGGCCTTTCGTCTGAAGCCCGATATCGGCTACGTCCACCTGACGAGCTTTGAGTCGAAGACGCCTGACGAACTGTCGCAGGCCCTTGAGCGGCTCGAAAGGGCAGAGCCCGCGCCGGCTCCGAACCCCGCCGTGGCCCAAGAAAAGACCAGCCGGCCGGGTTCGCAGGCGGGTTCTACCCCCCAGCTTCGGGGGCTCATCCTGGACCTGCGCAACAATCACGGCGGCTTGGTCGATTCGGCGCTCGGCGTGGCCAGCCTGTTTCTGCCGCCGGGGCTTTCCGTGCTGACGATTCGCGGCCGCGTGCAGCCACCCCAGACAGCAACCACCGCCGAGCCTCCGAAGTCCTACCACACTTACCGCGGACCGCTGGTGGTACTGGTGAACGGCGAGACGGCCAGCGCCGCGGAGGTGGCGGCGGCGGCGCTCGAGGAGCACGACCGCGCCGTGATCGCGGGTGAGCCCACCTATGGCAAAGGCGTGGTGCAGAACGTGATCCCGCTCAGTGACGCCACGGGTCTGGCGCTCACGACGGCGCAGTATTTCACTCCGAGCGGCCGCTCTATCCAGCGCCCG
The DNA here is from genome assembly GCA_036521995.1 of Terriglobia bacterium. GTDB lineage: Bacteria > Acidobacteriota > Terriglobia > UBA7540 > UBA7540 > Gp13-AA77. The sequence goes on from DATDGR010000348.1 coordinate 1,296, forward strand.
ATTCCCGGCACCGCGCTCGAGGCGATGGCGACCAGCCGGACCGGCGAGTCTTCCGGATTCCGCACCGACGACGGCCGTGAGCTTGCGGCCGGAGGCGGCGTCACCCCGGACGTGATCCTGCCTGGCCGCAGCCTCGATCCCTGGGTTCAGTTCCTCGAGCAGCGCGGCGCCTTCACCGATTTCGCCCTTGACTACCGCAGCGTGCACGAGCAGGTTCCGCTCTCCTTTCAGCCCGATGATCAGACGCTCGGCGACTTCCAGGACTTCCTGCATCGCGGCGGCGTGCGGACGCCGGAGGAGTACTGGGATCGGGACCGTGATTATTTGAAGCTGCGCATCCGCGTGGAGCTCATGAACGTGGTCTACGGACTTCAGGTCGGCGACGAGGCGGATACGGAGGGAGATCCTCAGGTGCAGGGCGCGGCCACGCTGTTCGGGCGCCTGAACGAGCTGCTGAAGCCTGCTAAGGAGCCCTCTCCCTAGCCTTAGCCGTTTCAGAAGTTCGCGTGCGTATTTCGAGCGACACACCATCCACGGGGGCCCCTTGCCGGCGGCGGGCGTTAGTTTCCGAGTGCCCCGTCATTCAAGCAATACCGTCAGAAATGACAGCGCAGACCACATCGCCGGTTAGTTTCGACTACACGTCAAGGTAAAACGCATGGGATTCGCGGCCCAGCTGCTCTTTCTGAAACTCTAAGCGCTGTGGCATGACCGTGAACCCAGATGGGTTGTGGGAATGGGGATTTCCCAACAGTCACGGTCGTTCAACAGAGCCGCTTTCGAGACGCCGACAATGTCAGCTTTGCGCGCCGGTCCACTCCCGCTGTCACATTCGAGAGCCGCATTCCCGAGTCGCGAACGCCGAACTCTGGCGGTACGGCTGAAAGTGGCATCAGGCCGCGCTAAAGCGCCCCCGATAGATGCTGGGAGCGATGCCAAAGTGGCGCTCAAAGGCGCGGCGAAAACTATCGGCGCTCGCAAAGCCGACCGAGTCGCCAACCCCTTCAATGGTGACGCTCGAAGACGATAAGCGGCGACGCGCTTCGTCGAGCCGCAGGTTCTCCACAAATTCTCCGGGAGTAACTCCGAAGGCGCTTTTGAAACGCCGCGTAAATTGGCGCGGCGAGAGGCAAGCCTTTGCAGCCAGCGTCTCCACCGATAGGTCTTGGTGAAGATGGGTGGTGATCCATGGCGCCAGGTCGGAGAGGCGGTCGTTCGAATTCATCTGAAACCGCAGAGGCTCGGAATATTGCTCCTGTCCCCCTGGACGCTTCAGGTACACCACCAGGTCGCGAGCGACGGCCAGGGCGATCTGGGGACCGTGATCTTCCTCGATCAATGCCAGCGCCAGATCGATTCCGGCAGTGATGCCGGCAGACGTATAAAACTGATCATCCTTGATAAACAGCGGATTGGGGTCGAGGCGCAGTTTGGGAAAAAGTCTGGCAATCTCGCTGGTGAAGCGCCAGTGCGTGGTCACCCGCCGCCCATCCAGCAACCCGGTGGGCGCCAGCGCATAAATGCCGGTGCACACCGAAGCCACGCGCCGGATGCGGGGGGCGCGGGTTCTCAGCCAGTGTGCAACCCGCGCATTGGTTGCCGGATGCAGCCGCAGCGCCTTTCCTCCCGGAACGATGACGGTATCCAGCGGTGGGGCGGCTGCGAGGATGCGATGCGGGCGGATTGCTATTCCCGACTCCGCGACGAAGGCGCGGCGGCTCAGTCCCAGCACTAGGACTTCGTAGGCTGGCGCGGGGTCAGGCCGCTTGGAAGCCAGGTGCGATGACGCAATGCTGAAGGCATCCATCGGCCCAACGATGTCGAGCGCCTGTACACCATCGTAACCGAGAATGCCAATCGTTTTCTTGGTCGAGAATGCCTGCCTAGGTTGAGCAGCCATCGGTTCAGAGCCACTTCTCCGGCGCCGCATCAAAAGCGGCCTTGTGACCGGGGGAACAAAAATAGTAGGTCCGACCTTCATAGACGGAAGTCGGCGACGTCGCGCGGTCAACCTCCATGAAGCATACCGGACAGAGCGGATGCTCGTCCGTAGAAACGGCGGCTTTCAAATAAACTGCGTTAACGCCAGGATCCATCCATCCCTGTCCCTGGTATTCCATGTTGTAGGCCGTGTCGGCGGCAGCCTTGTGCCCGAAATAGCGCTCAACCACGCGTAATGCCAGGTCAATGCCCGAGGAAAGCCCACCGGAAGTCGCGACGTTTCCCGCTTCGACGAACCTCACTCCGCGCTTGACTTGAATATCCGGGAATTGCATTGCAAATTCACCGTATTCGCTGTGGTGAGTGGTGGCCGCTTTGCCCGATAACAATCCGGTCTTGGCAAGAATAAACGCTCCCGTACAAACCGACATCGTGACATCGGCGTGACGTGAAGCAGTCCTGATCCACTTCAGCATGGCCTCGCTGCCGCCGTTTTGCGCGGGAATCACAATGACTCTCGGTGCCGGAGCGCTGGCAAATGTATAGTCCGGGGTAATCTTCATCCCACCTGAGGTCTTGACGGTGGCCATGGTCTCGGCCACGGTGAACAAGCGGAAAGGCATTTGCTCGTCCATAGTCCGGCCGCGTGATGGGACCCACACATCCTGAAACACCTGCCAGGGGCCGGCGAGGTCGATCATCACCGTGCCGGTGGAGATCACGAATGCGACAGGAATTTGCCCGTTGCGCGGCGGCGTCAGCGGGTTCAGAACGCCATCGGGTGCGTTGCTGGCTTCCTGATGAGATTTGGCCGTGACGGGTAACAGCCCGCTTTGGCAGAAAGCCGGAATTGCGACCAGCGCCGCAAACGCGCCCGATTCATGAATGAATTGTCGGCGTTTCATGTGATTCGCTCCTCTCCCGAACGGGCCCAACGTCCTTCAGGGTAAGGCATGAGCCTGGCGTCAGCAATGACATTAGTCCGACATTTTAGGACATCGAGCGCAACCCATGGAGGTGTGAAAAGCTCGGGTAACTTCGGCGTGCAGCCGAATCACCTGACCCACGCGGATGGCGGGTACCTTGATGAGTGGGCCGCCTCCAAGGCGGTCACTGGCATCCCGCGCTTGCTTTCCAGTACCCTTGCGCTCGGAACCCCGCAGGGTTCCAATTGAGTAGCCGTGGGCAAGGGCACGCTTTTGGTGCCCGCCGCCCACGGATAACGCCCCCTGAGTCTGACCGACCCTGAAGGGGTCGAACCGTTCGGCCCCACCAGGGCCGAGAGGCTTTTAAGCTGACCGTGGGTTTCGCCCACGGCCACTCATGTCGCTGCCCTCCGAGGAGCCAACGGAACGGTCAAACCGGCTCAACCGCGGCGTCGCGGACGAAAACGCCTTGCCGGGTTCGGTCTGTCTGGTCGCTACATCCGAATGTTCATGAAACGTCCGAGTGGGATATGATTATTGAGAATTCGTAACGAAGACGTGCTTTTCAAGGCGTGAGGTACTGGCTTCCAAGGAGAAAAGCTCATGAAACGCGATCCGTCGATTATGCCGAACCTAGGCCTTGCACATGCCGTGGCCGTGGTGTTTGTCCTGACGCTGGCCCAGTCACTTGCCGCACAAGTTGGCGCTACCTACTATGTGTCAAAAACAGGCAGCAACAGTAATCCCGGGACCATCGGCGCACCTTGGCTCACCATCCAGCACGCAGCGAATTCGGTCTCGGCAGGCGCCACGGTCTACGTCTTCGCGGGAGTCTACCACGAGGCTGTCAGTTTTCCGAGGTCTGGAACGGCCTCAGCTCGGATCACATTCCGCAGCTATCCCGGACAGACTGCGGTGATTGACGGGACCGGCGTGAGCTGCTGCACGTCGAACGGGACAGAGGGTCTCATTACTATCGTCAACCAAAGTTATCTCACGATCAGTGGATTTGAGATCCGCGATTTCACGACCAACAATCCCGCGTACGTTCCGTCTGGCGTCTGGATCACGGGCTCGGGTACTGGCGTCCGGATTCTGAACAATCTGGTGCACAACATCACGACCTCATCGGAAGAGAACGGCAACGCTTTCGGCATCTCCGTTTACGGGACCTCGAAAACGCCCATCACGCAGTTGGTCATCAGCGGCAACGAGGTATACGACCTGAGAACCGGCGAGAGCGAATCGGTGAACGTGGATGGGAACGTGACGTACTTCGCCATCACCAATAACCTCGTACATGACAACGACAACATCGGCATCGACGTGATTGGATATGAAGGCGTGGGTCCCGTCGGCTACGACGAGGCCATGTACGGCGAGGTCAGCGGGAATACGATCTATAACATCAGCGGAATCACGAATCCCGGTGAGGGCTACGAATACGACGCCGACGGACTCTACTGCGACGGGTGCGCCTATGTCACGTTCGAGCGGAACCTGATCTTCCAGGTCGACTACGGCATCGAGACCACCAGCGAAAATCAAGTATGCCAGGCCAACGGGACCGAGTGGTCCGGGCCAAACAGTACCGGAACCCCAGGTAAGGGCAAGTTCCCGTGCTACGGCAGGTACGCTACCGTGCGCAACAACATCTTCTACAACTCCAATGCCTGCGGCAACTCGATCGGCGGTTATGCGGCCGCGTCGCGGAACGGCGGCCCGAGCAATGGAGGAGGCAGCAGCTACCACGACGTGTTCGTGAACAACACTCTGTACAACAACGCGACCCAACCGGGCAACCCATCGGAAGGCGGCGCAACCGGCGAATTCCAGATTCAGTATCAGGTGGGCAGCGCTCAGGGGGACATCTACGAAAACAACGTTGTCTACGCCGGTCCATACAATACCTGGATCTTCAGCTACGTCCCCTTTTCGCAGAGGTACCCTGCCCCGCCGGCGACCCTCAATTGGAACCTGTACAATTCGGCCGCAGGGTACGTGGAAGGAACGTCGATCTGGTGGGGTGATGTGAACACCTACACGAGTTTCGCAAGTTGGCAGACTTCCGGCGGGGAAGACGCAAACTCCTTGAACACCGATCCCCTCTTTGTCCAATTGGAAGGCACGCCTCCCGACTTTGACACGGTCCCCTCTTCTCCGGCCGTGGGCGCCGGCAGCACCGGTCTCTCGTGCAGCGTTGGCTGGTGCGATCCCAACGGTAGCTCCCCCAACTCCATCTATGGCAGCACCGACTATATCGGGAACCCCCGCACGAACGCCTCGAACATTGACATTGGCGCCTACGAAAACACGGGAGTCACACTCGAGAACTCACTGACCGTGAATCTCACCGCCGGGACGTACACTCTCCTGCCGGGTCAGTCGACCACTCTGACGGTCACGGTGTCCGCCAGTCCCGGCGGCGGCGGCGTGCCGAGCGGTACGGTGGACGTAATGCTTGGGTCGACCTTGCTGCAAGAGCAAACGCTGCTGCCGGCCGGCGCCACCGAGTCTGCGGCAAGCCTGCCGCTTAGCGCGACACAGCTCGCGCCAGGCGCCAACACCTTAACGGCAGTGTACTCGGGGAATTCGATTGCGCCGTGTTGTCCTGTATCGGGACCACCGGTTCCGGTCTACGGAAGCTCGACTTCGGTGCCAATCACCGTGACGAAAAAGCGGTAGGACCGACGGGGCCGTCCTTTGCTACAGTTTTGGGGTGTGTGGCAAAGATTGGAGACAGGACGAGGATCGGCTCGGACGGCCACCGAGGAGCGAGTTCAGGCACCGAGGCCGAACGTGCGATCGATGAACCTGTTCTGCACTCGGATGTCTCCCCTTGTCACCCACGGAACCTGGCCCTTCCCAATCTTGTGCATGGTTTCGTAACCTTGAATCGTCCTCCCGGGCACAATTGAACTCCCGGAAATGCTGCTTGGCACGGATCAGACCGGCCTGCCACCAACGGTCGAGCGTCCGGGGCCCGAAACCTGGCAAAACCGGCCAAAACTGGCCAAAACCGACCCGTTTTTGCCTCACAACGGGCGGCCTGAGTGCGACTTCATAAGATAACCCTTTCCGTATCATTAACTTGCTGGGATATTCCTAAGATCATCCCTAAGTCATTCCCTATCAATAAGATGCTGGGTTCGTTCGACGCCTCTGGCAAACTTCTGTTGATTCTAAAGGACCTCTTGGCTTCGATCGTACATTTTTCGATAAAATTTTCGCGCTGCCCTCCCGGACCCGATACCGAACGCCAGACAGGGATGCAGGCGAACGCTCGCGATTTGCCGCCAGCTTGGCGGCGGCGAGCGTAGGCGATTTGACCATCGACATAAGCGGTCTCCTTCATAGGCCTTCTTGGCCGTTCAAGTTCAGGTTCCAGCTATTCCCGGGTGGCGCCTACGTCGTCTTATGATGTAGGCGCGGCTGGGCACGGCCGGGCAAGTTCATGATCGGGCGCAGGAGTTGAGAACTCAAGTCAAGCCTTGGTCAATCGTCGGTCAATTATTCGGGACTCGTCGTCGAGGAGCTGGCAGAGCGAGGTAGCCTCGACGAGCGCTTTTCTCGTCGTAGGTTCTTTGGACGTCGGAACAAAGGCCCACGGCGAGAAGATACGCTCGCCGTGGCCATCGTCGCGAGACATGCTGCACTGTCCGCACCCCCCCCGCACCGCGGGTGGCGACGACATTGCTATTTATGTCGTTGCCGCCGCGACCCGACCTGAACTGAACCGTCCGACCACCTGGAAGGCAGTTCAAGCCTGGGGATGGACAGGATGCCTTGGAAATCGAGGCGAAGGGAGGGCGCGGTGTCGCATACATACAAAACGATGTATGCGCCACCCGCGAGAGTAGTAGCGCAGCCCTGTTTCCCAAGGGCTGCGGCTTTTGTATTCGACGGCCCCACAACCGCGGACCTTGGAAGACAGGTCCGCGCCACACTTGCTATACTAACCTCATGAAAAGAGGAGCGCGTAAAGCCCGGACGTTGGAGTTCACCGTGGTTATCGAGCAGGACGAGGACGGCTACTATGTAGCCACTGTGCCCTCGCTGCCGAGTTGCTACACCCAAGCCCCCACCCTGGAGAAACTGGCGCCCCGCATTCGCGAGGTGATCGCGTTGTGCCTCGCAGAGCGGAAGGCGCCCCGCATGAAGTTCATCGCCCTGCAGCAAGTCGAGGTCAGCGCTTGACGCGATTGCACCCTGCTCGCGCGCGCCAAGTCATTCGATTTCTTGAAGGCCTTGCTTTTCATCAGGTTCGTCAGAAGGGAAGCCACAAGTTCTTTCGGCACCCGGACGGCCGAACCGTAACCGTCCCTGACCACCAGGGCGAGGATATCCGCATGTTGCCGTCCGAGAGCCGGCCACCGCCAGCGCCCTTCTGATTTAGAGGCCGCGGCTGTCGCAGACGTTCGCAGGTCTGCGCGTTTCGACGCGGCCTGCCTGAAGTCTCGAAACAAGCGATCCGTAGCAAGTAACGCGCCGTAAGCGCAAGAACATGCCGGACCGCGCATGTCTGCGCCACCCGCCCCGATTGTAATGGTGCCGGCAGCCGCTAGCGCTTCACCAACCCGCGCCCTTCCTCGATGATAATAAACTGATCCGCGTCCACGTTCGAGATCCGATCCACCTGGCCGCTCGGCCAGCGCACTTCCACCTGATCGGCTTTGCGCGCCTCGCTGAGGCCGAAGTGCTGCCGCAGATCGCTTTGTGAAAGGTAGCTCGATCCGCTCAGGACCTCGCGAATCTGGCGCCGTCCGCCGGCCTCAACGGTCACGCGCGCTCCAATGGCGGAGCGGTTCGAGCGCGTGCCGACGCACTTCACGTTCAACCAGTGGGAGCCATGACGGTCCCGCTGAATCTGGTTGAGCAACAGCGAGGGCGGCTCACTCATGTTGAGGATCAGGACGTCCACCGCGCCGTCGTTGTTGAAATCGCCAAAGGCGCAACCGCGGCTCGAATGTTTTTCCAGCACGGCCGCGCCGCAGAGGTCCGAAACCTCTTCGAAGGTGCCATTGGCGAGATTGCGATACACCGTGCGTTGGGTCTTGTAAGGATAATCGGGAAAAACCTTTTCAACTTCCGGATAGACAGTGCCCGAGACGTGAAAGATATCGAGCCAGCCATCATTGTCGAGATCGGTGAAATCCACGCCCCAGCAGACGTACTTGGTGTTGACGGCGAGGCCGGCGGCGTAAGTGACGTCGTCGAAGAATTCTCCCTTCAGATTGTGGTAAAGCGCCGGCACGTCGTCGCTGAAGTGAGGCAGAAACAGATCGAGATAGCCGTCGCCATCGTAATCTCCCACGCCCACGCCCATGTTGGCCTGCTCCTGGCCGTCGCTGCTGAGCGCGCATCCCGTTTCCACGCCGGCTTCGGTGAAGGTGCCGTCGCGGTTGTTGCGAAACAGCAGGTTGGGCGAGGAGTCGCAGGCCACGAAAAGGTCAGGCCAGCCGTCGTTGTTGTAATCGAACGCCACCGCGCCCAGACCCCAGCGGCCACCCGGTTTCAGAATTCCGGCCTTGACGGTGACGTCGGTGAACGTACCGTCGCCATTGTTGTGATACAGAGAACAGGTTTCCTTGGGGAGGCCCAGCGGGCCACAGTTCACCGACACGCCGCGATACTGGCAGTAGCGGTTGGCGCCGCCCACGGGGGTCTTGGCGAGATCGAGGTCGATGTAGCGGGAGACAAACAAATCGAGATGCCCGTCACGGTCGTAGTCCACAAACGTGCAGCCGGTTGAATAGCGGGTGCGCGCTTCGCCAAGGCCAGCCTTGCCGGTGACGTCGGTAAAGGTTCCATCGCCGTTGTTGTGATACAGAACGTTGCCGCCGTAGTACGTCAGGAACAGATCGTCATGTCCATCGTTGTCGTAATCACCCACACAAACGCCGCAACACCACCCCGTGCGGCCGAGTCCCGCCTTCTCGGTCACGTCGGTAAAGGTGCCGTCGCGATTGTTGTGATAGAGGTGATTCGTGGGACCCTGGCCGGGCGGGAAGCCCTCGAGATGCGTGCCGCTCGGCACAAAGATGTCGAGCCAGCCGTCGTGGTCGTAATCATAAAAGGCGATGCCGGGTCCGTTGGCCTCGAAGATATAGCGCTTGACGAATTCTTGCCCGTAGACGGTGGGCGTGGTCAGGCCGGCGCCGGCCGCTACGTTTTGGAAGGTTACCGGCCAGGGCCGGCCCGAGAACTTGGGGCGCGGCGCGGGCTTGACCCCGCGGGACTGCATGCCTTGAGCGCTGAGTCGGCGGGCGCCCTTGACCGCGAGCCCGGCGCTAAGAGCCGAGCACAGAGTGGAGCGGAAGAATTGCCTGCGGGTCATGCAAGAACTATTGATTTTGCGGCTTCGAGGTCATGTCCCCCATGATCCCGGATCGAATCGCCTGCCTGGACTGCTGCAACTGATCGTGGGTCTGACGGTAGACCGCCATTTCCTTTTCGGCTTCGGCGTCCTTGCCCAGGCGCCGATAGGCGAATGACAATTGGTAATGCGCGCTCGGGTCGCCCGGCTGAAGCTGGACCGCCCTTTCCAGCGGGGCTACCGCGTCCTGCGGGCGCCCGGCCGAGACCAGCGATTTGCCAAGGCCCACCAGCGCGTCCGTATAACCGGGCTCCAGCTCGGAGGCGCGCTGGAAGTGAGCGATGGCGTCATTCCACTCGCGCGCCTGCCAGGCCATGTCACCGAGTTGAAACTCCGCCGAAGCGTTATGGGGATCGATCTTCAACTCCTCTTCAAATTCGCGCCGGGCCTGCTCGAGATTCTCGGGGCTCGGCGTACCGGCGAGCAGCAGGAGGCCGAGCTCGTAGTGGATTCCGGCAAGGTGCGGATTGAGTTCAAGCACCTTGCGGTATTCATCCGCCGCGTCGCTCGCCTTGCCCTGAATGGTGAGAACCTCCGCGCTCATCTGGTGAGCCTGGTAGGAGCCCGGAGCGGACTCGAGCAGCCGCTGGGAGGCATTGTTGGCAAGGGCCGAGAACAGATGGCTGCTCAGGTACAAGGCGTCAGGGTCGTTCGGGAAATCGCGACCCAAGGAGCGTGCGAACTGCAAGGCTTCGTCACTTCCCCCGCTGGTCATGGCGCAGCGCAACCCGTCGGTGCCGATCACCACCTTCAGCCTCGGATCGGGAACGCGGGCGTAGTCTTTCTCCAGATAAGGGACGGCATCCGAACATCGGCCGCCCTCCGCCAGGCTCAGGCCCAGAAAATAGTGCGCGTTCACCAGCGAGGGCTTCAGCTTCAGAGCTAACTGCGCTTCCTGCACCGCCTCATCGAACCGGCCCGCGAAGTAGCAGGCGGTGGCGAGATTAGCGTGGACTTCCGCGACCTTGGGCATCAACTTGGCCAGTTTCTCATAGTCGGCGATCTCTCTCGCGTGATCTCCTTCGGCCGTGGCGGCCTGGGCGTCAGCGGCGATCCGTTGGGCTTCCGCCACATCGTCTGGCCGAGTCCCCTGCCTCGCTGCGGCCGATGTCCCCGGGCCGACGGGCGTTCCCGGAGACTGTCCCTGCGCCCAAGAGCGGGCAGGCAAAAGCAAGCCTGCGGCGATGAGAAGCAGCAGCCAGTTGGCCGCCTTTTGCATGCGGCCCACCGGGTGCAACGGGCGCTTCCCGCCGAAGCTGATGGTGAACTGTGGGGCGCGAATTTCCATGAGCAGAGCGGCTCGCTTGCGTGCCGGCAAGCGAGCGGTCATCTCAGGATAGCAGCGGTGCTGCGCCCCGCGCAAATCGCCCCGCTCTCCGGGTTCCTCGGCTTCTCTGGTCTCGGGTAACAAAGAGTCGCGGTCCCACGCTGGGATCAAGGCTGTTGGGGAACGGGCGAGGGCTTGGTCTGCTGAGCTTGCAGGACTCCGCTTGATTCCATCTGTTTCATGATCTCCTTGATCCGCGGAGCGAGGCGGCCGTCTGGCTGAGCCTTGAGATAGCCCTGCATGGCCGCGTAAGCTTTCTGGAAGGAATTCTCTCTCAGGTAGACATCGGCCAGCTTGGCGTCCAGTTCGGGTGGAGGGTTAGGAGCCAAGGATTGGGCCTTGGTGTATTGCTGCTCGGCGAGGTCGTAGTGCTTCAATCCGTATTGCGCGACGCCCATCTGGTAATAGAACTGCCACGAGCCGGGCGCCTGACGCACGCCCTGGTCGAGCACTGCCACGGCCTCATCGTATCGCCGCTCGGCGTTCAACAATGCTCCCAGCTCGGAGTAGGCGTCGACATATCCGGGATCACAAGTCACGGATTTCTGCAGAGCCGCCTCCGAACCCTTGTAGTCCTTCTCCTGGCTCAAAAGCACGCCGAGGTCCGTCTGAGCGCGGGCGTAACACGGATACACTCCGACCGCAGCCTCCAGATGCTTTCGGGCGTCGCCAAGCTTACGAGATTGGAGCGCCTTCACGCCCTTCTCATACTCACGCTTGGCTTCCTTCGGTGCCTGGGCGTCAGAAAGTGCGGGCGGCGGCGCGCTGCGCTCAGGCATCTTGTTTGCGGGTATCAGGGTGACGGTAACGCTGAATACGTTGGGACCCGCACCCAGGTCGAGTTGCTCACGGTAGGTCTCGAAGCCTTCGGCGGTCACAATCAAGTAGTAAACTCGTTTCGCAACGGCCGGGAAATAAAACTCTCCAGCCGTGGTCACGGGCTGGTCGGCCACCGCTTCACTATCGAGCGTTTCAAGGCGAACCCTAGCTGACTTTACCGTGCCCCCCTGGTCCGTTCGCACGCGGCCGTTGAGGTCAACCTGACCCGGCGTCAACCGTCCCTCCTGAGCAGGGAGCCCGCACGGAAGGAGAAGGACAAATCCCAGGACCGCGAGCTTCGCCGGCAACCCCAGCGTGGCGGCCGTCGAGAACGTATTGAACACGAAGTCGAAGCGCCGGCCGTTGCTCGGCACCATCGAAAGCACCTCTCGGCGGAAGTTATCATTCACGGGATGGGATGTCAAATCAAGCCAGCGCGGCTCCAGCATCTCGGTTGGGTACAGCGGATACGAACCTTCAGTAAACAATATCGAGGCTGGAGTCGAAGAAGCGGTGCTGAAGCCCGGCGAAGTGGTTGAAGTAGGTCGAGCCAATGTTGTTATAGACATCGCGGGGGTTGAAATGGTTCGTGAGGTTAAAAACCGTGAGCGAGCCCCGCAGCAGATGTTTCCGGATCAAGGGCAGCGGCAGACGGAACTCCTTGCCGAGCTTGAGGTCGAGCGAAAAGAAACGAGGGAAGCGTTCCCCATTGGGAGTACCGACATAGTTCTGATACTGATCCAGAAACGAGTAAGGGAAACCCGAATGCCAGTCGATCACGGGACTGGCCTGAATCCCCCAGACGCGCGTCTGGAACCGGCCCCAGGCGATGAGCCGGTTCGGTACGTCCGAAGGCAGAGCGGCGTACGCATCCGGCCGGACGACGGGCGCTTCGAAGGGGACGTAGATCTGAGTCAGGGTATTCAGGTCCCCCCGGGCCCGACTGTTGATGTACGAGAGGTTCCACTCGGTACTGCTGCTGAGGCGAATGCGCAGCGTACTTTCGAACTCCCGGTAATCGGAGGTCCCCGTCGGTGAAGCCACGAGCGCCGGGCCAGGTGGGCCCAACAACGGATCCACGATGTACTCGCTGCGGGAGCGGCTGGAGAGAGCGCTTATCCGCAGCGTAACCTTCGGCAGAAGCTCACGATCCACTTCCAGGCTGTACGTTAGGTTATACGGAGTGCGGTCAGGCGGCTCCAGGGAAAGATCCGGGCCTTTCGGATTGCCCAGATTCCCGTAGAAGTTCGGGAACGCCACCGACGCGCCCAACGGCTTCCCCTGAACGTCGAAGAGGGTCACCTCACGAACCGGGTTTCCCGTGAAACCTCCGAGCAGCAACGGAACGTGGCTGTAGAAGACGCCAAAACCCGCCCGCAGGACCGTTTTCCCGCTGGTTCCGGGTGAGTAGACCACACCCAGTCGCGGGGCGAAGTTCAAGGGAGTGCCGAGCGTCTGCCCGGTGAAACGTAAACCCAGATCCACGCCCAGTTGCTCCAACATCATCCAATGGTCCTGAACGAAGCCATTACCTTCGGCGTCGCTGGCCGACATCTGACCTGAGCCTGTGAAGTTGATTTGCTCGGCCGGCGTGCCGTCGGACCTCAGGATCTGCACCGGCTGGGACTGGCTCGACCCTCCAAAAGCCCGCTGGATGAAGCTGCCTCCCACCGTGAGATCGTGCTTGCCGTACCAGGTGCGGGAGGTCAGGGTAACAGTCTCCCCGATCTGTTCTTCGTTGCTCTCGCGGTCGTAGGCGTTGAAGAAGTTCCCTCCCCAGCCGTTCGGAGTCAGCAACATGTTCTCGGGGCCCTGCCCGTGCCCGTAACTGTCGAACCGCATCCCTTCCGCCACCGTGGTAAAGACCACGCCGGAAGCGGTCAGGTAGCGATCCGTCAGGGCGACGGAAAATCCCTGCTGCCCGTAGTTGGAAGAGGCCGTTTGAGGAACCAGGGAACTGATGTCGGCAAACTCCCGCGCCAGCGGAAAAACGTTCGCCTGCACGGTAGTGAGGTGCTGCGCGGAGAAAATGTACTGGAAGCTGGTGAAGGAGTTGAAATCGTGGCTTTTGATCAAATCGTTCGGCCAGGCGAGTCCGCGCACGGGCTGTTTGTCCGTGTCGTAGGCCAAGGCCTCGGAAAAGTTCAGACGATTAGCGAGGATGGGACCCGTGATGTAGAACCGCGGATTAAAGTCCGCGATTCCCACCAGGGATCCGGTTTCGAACTGGGGGTTGGGCGTGATGTCTTCTATTTCATAGTGCCACTGGCTGGAGGGCGGCTTGGTGTTAATGGTGGTGAGCCCGCCGGAGAAACCTCCGTAATCGGCGCGATAGGCGTTCTTGTACACCTGCAACGACTCGATGGCTTGGAAGGGCACGTCAACGGAAAAACTGCCGGTTACAGGATCGACATTTTCGGCGCCATCCAGCAGCAACAAGCCCTGGCTCTCTGGTGTGCCCTTGATGTTGATCTTGCCGTCGGGAGTGCGAATAACCCCGGGAATCAAGGGCAGCGCCGCCTTGAATTTCTGCTCAGTCATCGGCAGATCTGCGATTTGGCGCGAGCCGAGATTGACCGGTGGAGCCCCCCCCTCGAGGGCCTCGGTGGGGGCCCGGGCGCGGACCTCGACGGCCTGCTGCAGGACTCCCTCGACCGGCAGCACGACTTCGATCGACGCGACCCCCTGGCCGGTGTCCAGTTCCTTCTCGACCGGCCGGTAAGACATGGCCGCGCACGCCAGCTTGTAGCTTCCCGGGGAAACGGAAATGAAGTGAAACCTGCCTTGGCGGTCTGTGCTGACGGTGATTCCACCTGACGGCAGCAAGCTGCCCGTCAAGGTGCAGACGGCTCCCTCAATCGGAGCGTTCTGCTCGTTCAGAACCCGACCATCGAGGTTGGGAACCTCCTGCCCAGACGCCTGAGCCAGCGCCGGGCAGCTCAGCCCCCAAGCCAGCACAACGATTCCCCGGAAAACGAAATTCGAATCCTGTTGAATGCGCAAGCGAACTTTCCTCACCCCTGAAGACTCGGATGATCTGCTGCCGGCGTTCGAAATGCAACCGTTCTTGACTGGTATGGGGAAGAAGTGAAGAACGGCCGGGGAAAACTGCAGTGGCACCACATTAGGAGCCGCCCATTCTAGATGAGAGGTGGAGCAAAGGAGAGCCGGGCTTTTTCGAGGCTATCGTAGACTTCGAACAATGTGCTCAAGCGCGTGATCTGAATCAGCCCTCGGATGCGCTCTGTCAGGTTGGCAAGTTTCAGTACGCCGCCTGCTTGTTTCACGGATACCGATCCTGCCACCAGGACGCCCAGTCCGGCGCTGTCAATGTAATCGACCCCGGCGAGGTCGAGAACGATACGGGTGTGTCCGGCCTCGGTCAGGCTCTTGATGCGCTCGCGAAGCGCTTCCGTCTCGCGACCGAGCGTGATCCGGCCGCGGGCATCCAGCACCATCACGTTGCCCGCCAGCTTTTCGACCATGTGCAAGGGCATAAGAAGGGCCCGGGAGTCAGAAGCCAGAAACTAGACGGAGCCTCGCGTGTTTGCGCCCCAGCCGTAGGTTCGCCGAGATTTCGAGCTTCTGACTCTGGTCTCTCGTTTGCGCTACGGCTGCTAGGCCTGCTTGGGTTGCTGCACGGCGGCCTTCTGACGCTGGTCGCGCAGCACCGCCTTGCGGCTCAGTCGGATCTTATTGCCGTCGATCGAGATCACCTTCACCAGGATCTGGTCGCCTTCCTTGAGCTCCTTGCGAATGTCCTGGATGCGGTGTTCAGCCACCTCGCTGATGTGGAGCAGCCCGTCGGTGCCGGGAAAGATCTCCACAAAGGCGCCGAACTCGGCTAGGCGAACCACCTTGCCCAGATACGTCTTGTGGAGCTCGGCTTCGGCCATCATGTCCTTGATGATCTTCAAGGCTTTGTCGGCCGACTCGGAGTCCGTGGCGGCCACGTTCACCCGCCCGTCGTCTTCCACGTCGATCTTCACCCCGGTCTGCTCGATGATGCCGCGGATCGTCTTGCCACCCGGTCCGATCAGCTCACCGATCTTGCTGGGGTTGATCCTGAGGGTGTAGATGCGGGGCGCGAAGGCCGACACGGTGGTGCGCGGTTCGGGCAGCGCCTCCAGCATCTTGCCGAGCACGTGCAGCCGCCCGGCCTTGGCCTGCGCCATGGCTTCGCGCATGATGGCCGTAGTGATGCCGCCGATCTTGATGTCCATCTGCAGCGCGGTGATGCCCTTGGCGGTGCCAGCGACCTTGAAGTCCATATCGCCGTAATGGTCCTCGGCGCCCGCAATGTCCGTCAGGATGGCGTAGTGATCGCCCTCCTTTACGAGACCCATAGCAATGCCGGCCACCGGCGACGCGATGGGGACCCCGGCGTCCATTAAAGCCAGGCATCCGCCGCAGACCGTGGCCATGGACGAGGACCCGTTGGACTCCAGAATGTCGGAGACCACGCGGAGGGTGTAAGGGAAAGCGTCTTCTTCCGGGACCACGGAGAGCAGGGCGCGTTCGGCCAAGTTACCGTGCCCGATCTCGCGCCGCCCGGGCCCGCGCAGGAAGCCCGTCTCGCCCACGCTGAAGGGCGGAAAGTTATAGTGCAGCATGAAGCGCTTGAAGCTCTCCCCTTCCAGCACGTCCAGCCGCTGCTGATCTTCGGCCGTGCCGAGCGTGGCGGTCACCAGGGCCTGGGTCTCGCCGCGGGTAAACAGTGCCGAGCCGTGCGTGCGCGGCAAAAGGCCTACTTCGCAGGTAATCGGACGCACCTGGTCGAAGGCTCGGTGGTCGGGACGCTGGCGCTTCAGCAGAACGTCATCCCGGAAGAGGCGCTCGTAGAGAGCTTCAAACGAGTGCGACACTTCCTTGCGCAGATCCTCGTCGTCCTCCGGATAGCCGGCCAGCAGATCCTCGCGAAGGGCGTCGATGCGGCGCTGGCTCTCGAGCTTTGGATACTTGGAAGTGTCCATGGCGTCGCGCAGCGCATCCGACACTTTCTTGGCGATTTCTTTATAAAGCGCCTCGTTGCGCACCGGTGCCACCACCGGGCGCTTTTTCACGCCCAAGCGCTGATAGAGCTCTTTCAGGCCCGCCAATATCTTGCGAATCTCGCCGTGGCCGTATTGAATGGCGTCGATCATCGCCTCCTCGGAAAGCTCGCGAGCCGCGCACTCCACCATCACGATGGCCTCTTCGCTGCCCGCCACCACCAGGTTCAGCAGGCTGATCTTCATCTCGCTGTAAGTGGGATTCGTCACCAGGCGCCCTTCTACCAGCCCCACTCGCACGGCCGCGATCGGCGTCGGGAAAGGGATGTCCGAAAGATAGAGTGCCGCCGCGCCGGCCACCAGGCCGACCACATCCGGGTTGTAGTCCGTATCCGCCGAGAGGACCATGGCGATCACCTGGGTCTCATCGCGGTAGCCGTCGGGAAAAAGGGGCCGCACCGGACGGTCGATCTGGCGGCTGGTCAGGATCTCTTTCTCGGTAGGACGTCCCTCGCGCTTGAAAAAGCCGCCGGGAATCTTGCCGGCAGCATAGTTATATTCGCGGTAGTCCACCGTCAGCGGAAAAAAGTCGATGCCCTCGCGGGGCTTTGAAGAACAGGCCGTGGCCAGCACCACGGTGTCACCGTAGCGCACGTAGGCGGCTCCATTCGCCTGCTTGGCGAGTTTGCCGGTTTCAATCGTCAGGGTGCTTGAACCTAGGGATATCGTTACTTGCTCCATTTTTGTTTTCCTCCAAAATTACGCACTCCCGGTACCCTTAGCGGCTGCCGCATCGGCGCCGCGTGCCCGCCCATCGCTGGGCGCCACGTCCGCTGCCGGGGGCGGGTGTCGCCCGCCATGGCTGACTAGGTTGATGATGAGGGGATTCGCTGATCGAGGCGTCTGTGAAGACGCCCATCGGGAGGAGAACCACCTGGGCTCGCCCCGAAAGACCAGGCGAGCCGCGGCGCCGCCGCGCGCCAGAGAGCTTGACCGGAGATGTACCTCCCGGCTTCGGGCCGTCATCGTCGCCGGCCGAAGAATGGTTTACCTCATTGGTTCCGGAACCTTGGATCACAACCGGGCTATTTGCGGATGCCCAGCCGCTCGATCAACTGCTTATGACGCGCAGGATCGTGGCGTCTCAGGTATTCCAACAGCCGCTTGCGCTTGCCGACCATGGTCAGCAAGCCACGCCTGGAAGAATGGTCCTTTCGATGGACACGGAAATGCTCGTTCAAGTAGGTAATTCTTTCACTCAGAACGGCCACCTGCACCTCGGGAGAGCCAACGTCCTTGGAGTGAACCTGGTACTTGCTGATCAAACCTTTCTTTGTCTCCCGAGTCAGTGGCATCCGCTGGTCTCCTCGCTCCTTATCGCTTTTTCCCTTTTGTCACATCTTCAAGGCTAGCATGATTTTGCGCTGAGTACAACCAAATCCCGAGGTTGCTGAGGTTCCGCTAGATGGCGCCGACACGGAGGCACCGAGCAGTGCGGGCTGCCAGCGAAGGCCGACTGTCAGTTTTGACAGTTCCCTCGCGCCCGGCCTCCGTGTACTTTGATGGGGCCGTGGCGAACTGGTCAAGTTTCTCGGCATACGTATCAGCAAGACGGTCTCGAAGCTGCAAGTGAAAGATCAGGTTTGGGCCATATAACCTCGCCCGGAAAACTCGACAGGAGGAATCCATGAGAATTGCAGAAAGAACAAGATTGTGGTCACTCCCCGTACTGCTCTCAATCGTCGCGGCGGCGACGCTTTCGATTACACCTGCCTCGGCACAACAGAAGCCCAACATTGTCATGCTGATGACCGACGACACCGGCTGGAACGATTTCGGCGCCTATTCGCTTGGCGGCGCTACCAACGGCCATCCGACGCCCAATGTCGATCGCCTCGCCAAGGAGGGTGCCGTCTTCACCAGTTGGTACGGCCAGGCAAGCTGCACGGCGGGCCGCGCTTCGTTCATCACCGGGCGAATCCCGATCCGCTCGGCGCTCTCCATCGTCGTTGCCCCGGGCGACGAGAACTACCTCCGCCCGGAGACTCCAACCATTGCGGAGTTTTTCAAGAAGAACGGTTACTCGACGTATTTCTCAGGCAAGTGGCATCTGGGCGATAAGCCTCAAGCTTACCCGACCGAACATGGCTTTGACGAAATGAAGGAATTCGCCGCTTACTACGCCGGTGTCTATTCCTACCCCTATACGGACAAGTGGTTTCATCCCTGGTTTCCTTCCTACAACCCGGATTTCGAGAAAATGTGGGATTCGGTGGTGAACCTGGGCGAGTGGGAAGGCGTGGCCGGTCAGCCCGCCAAGAGGGTTGGCACGATCACCTACGACTACATGGCA
Organism: Terriglobia bacterium; assembly: GCA_036521995.1. GTDB lineage: Bacteria > Acidobacteriota > Terriglobia > UBA7540 > UBA7540 > Gp13-AA77. The sequence continues at coordinate 20,029 of DATDGR010000348.1, forward strand.
ACGATGGACGAACGGATGGCCGACTACGCGGTCGAGTACATCAAGGCCCACGCCACGAGCGGCAAACCGTTTTTCATGGATGTCAATTGGATCAAGATGCACAACCCCACCAATGCGGCGCCGGACTTCAGGGGCAAGTCGCACCTCGGGGACTATTCGGATTCCCTGATGGAAATGGATGCCGACATCGGCAAGGTCATGGATGAGATCCGTGCCGACGCGCCCAACACCATCGTTATCCTGACCGCCGACAACGGCGCCTGGTTGGACGCCTATCCCGATGCCGGCACCACGCCGTTCCGCGGTGAGAAGGGCTCGGCGTTTGAAGGCGGCTGGCGCGTACCGGGCATCATGTGGTGGCCGAATCGTATTCCGGCGGGTGTGCAATACGGGGAAATGATGTCCCACATCGACTGCTGGTCAACCCTGGCCGCGATGGCAGGCATCACTCCTCCCCCTGTTGGCGAAATGAAGGACAACAACGGCAAGCCGATCTACTTCGACAGCATCGACAACAGCGCCTATATCCTGGGGAAGTCACAGCACTCGGCGCGCAACTCGTGGATCTTTGTCAACGGCGAGTATCTCAATGCCATACGCGTTGATATGGGCGGAGATCCCAACGAGCCCTGGGTCAACATCGCCTGGAAGTTCATCTGGACGGCGAAAGACTCGTGGCTGGGACCTAGTCAAAATCTGGGTTCTATCCCCGCAGTCTACAACCTCACCATGGACCCCTATGAGAAGTACGACATGATCTTCAACGGGGCGGCGCCGATGCGCGCCCTGTCCACTTCCCCCGGCAAGTACGCAGGCCAAGACAACGGCTGGACGGCTGCGCTGTTTTCGATGGCGCTCACGGAGTTCGACAAGTCCATCATGAAGTATCCGAGCATCAAGCGATTCCCGGGTGGCGCCTCGAACGACTTGATTCCGGATCTTCAGCATCCGGACAACCCAGTGCCCGCCCTGGATCTCAACAAAATGCCCAAGGCCATTGGCACCGACTAAATCGCGGCTGCACAGGACAAAGGGGGGCGTGCGTTATCGCGCGCTCGCTCGCGTCTTGTTGCGCGGCCTGGCCGATAACGGTGATCGCAACCACAGGTCGTCCCAACAGGAGTTGGGACAGCGCGACGGAGGTGTTCTCATGGATCCGAATGTTGTTTCCCCCTGGGGAGCCGATTGGGTGTGGAGCCTGCCCCTCATTGTCGTGACGGTGGTTATCCATTCCTTAGGGTTGGGGCTGATCGACCAGCGAGTGGCCCTCGCCCTGGACAGCAGCCGGAAGAATCGTGCCCCCGGCAGGTTCTCAGTGTTGATCATGGGTGGCACGGCGCTTTGTGTCACTATCCTGCACGGCTTTGAAGGGTCCATTTGGGCCGCTGCCTACCTTCTGCTCGGCGCGCTACCTGACCCAAAGTCCGCTACGCTCTATTCGCTGAACGCCATGACTGCCTTCGGCCATGTGAACCTTTATCTGGAATTGCATTTGGCAACTCATGGGGTCGCTTGAGGCATTGAATGGGTGGATTCTGTTCGGGCTCACCACCGCATTTCTGTTCACTGTGATCCAAAAGGTGTGGCCCTACATCAACCAACCCCGGAGTGTGCATAAACTCGAATGAAGAAGTCGGGCGCGCGTAATCGCGGCCGTAAGGCACGTTGCAGGCGGGTTATCGCTATCTGTAGATCGATTATCTCACCGGAGGCGCGGCCCTCGACCTCGTTACGTCCGGCCCGATGTTCGGCCTGACCCTAAACCTGAAGTGACAGTCTTCTTGTAGGGTTCTGGAGTACGCTATCTATATAGCCTCCATCGTTTTGAGTGGTAGCCACGACGTTTTCTCCCGTGGGCTTTTCGTGCCGCGCGGTCGGTGGTAGCCACGGCGAGCCTCTTTCTCGCCGTGGGTTCTTCGCAGGCGTCGGTGCCCTTTTTGACGGTGTAAAGAATTTGCCCGCTGATCTCGCCTTGGCGCTGCGCCCACGCCTTTTCAACAGCCTAATCCCCACAAACTAACCGGCCAACTTTTTCCTCTTACCGGTCTCCCTTTTTGCCACCTTCCTATTTCCACCTGCCACAGTGGGGGAATGTGAGACGATCATGAGCGCCGAGCCTCAGACCGCGAGTGCCGAGCTCCAGACTGCGAGTTGCGAACCCCAGCCGGCCGAGGCCCGTCCGGCCGAGCCGCGTCCCAGGCGTCCCGCCAGCCCCGCCCGAATCGAGGCCAGCCGGCGCAACGTGGCCAAGGCTCGCCGGCGCTGGATCGACCTGCGCAAGGCTCCCGGCTTCCAGCCCAGCTCGCGCTACCTCGACG
>DATDGR010000349.1:0-31439 GCA_036521995.1 Terriglobia bacterium
ATGGTGGTGAGAACGGACTCGGATCGCGTCCGCCTCAGCCGCCGGTTGGTGCTGGAGTTTCTGGCATCTTCGGTGGACGTTTCCACCTCGGCCGAGATTGAAGCGTACGTGGAGCACTACGGAGCGCGCCCGGAGCGGTTCGGGCCGCAGCAGGAACGGTCTGCTGCGCGAGATGCCGCGCGCGCCGGCTTCCACACGCCCGGTGACGGTTCGCGGGCGGGGGCTGTCTCACAACCCGTTAAGGCCGACAACGAACTTTATGTGCGCGACTACGGCAAGTGCATCCTCTGTTACAAATGCGTGGAAGCGTGCGGGACTGACGCCCAGAACACCTTCGCCATCGCCGTGGCCGGGCGTGGTTTCGATGCCCGAATTTCCACCGAGTATGCCGTGCCGCTTCCCGGCTCGGCGTGCGTTTACTGCGGGAACTGCATCGGCGTGTGTCCTACCGGGGCCTTGATGTTTGCCAGCGAATACCAGATGCGCCTTGCGGGGACCTGGGACGAGGCGCGCCAAACCCGGACGGACACCATCTGCCCTTACTGCGGGGTGGGCTGCACCCTTAGCCTGCACGTGCAGGATGAGAAGATTGTGAGGGTCACGTCACCCCTCGAGAACGGCGTCACGCGCGGGCACCTCTGTATCAAGGGCCGTTTCGGTTGGGAATTCGTGCAAATTAGGGAAAAAACGCCGCCAGCCCCTCGCACGTGAGGCTCGCACGGCGCGACGGTCGATCGGGATTTCTCGGGGTGCGCTACTCAGCCCGCAGCGCATTCATCGGTGAAATACCGGCTGCGCGACTGGCGGGAATCAGGGCAGCGAAGAAAGCGGAGGCGGCGAGCGCACTGGCGGCCACGGTCAGCGCGAACGGATCCCAACTGGAAACGGAGTATAACTGCGCTGAGATCAGACGACCGGCGCCCACGGCAAGCGGCAGCCCGAGCGCCAGCCCAATCAGCACGCGCTTAAAGGCTCCGCCCAGCACCAGTCGGACTACGTCCAGCCGATCAGCGCCCAGTGCCATGCGAATGCCGATTTCATTCGTTCGCTGCGCCACCGTGTAAGCCGTGACGCCGTAGAGTCCAACTGCAGCCAGCAGCAGCGCAACGACTCCGAACAGGCCCGCCAGACTGGCCACGGCGCGCTCCTGATCAGAAGAGAGCTCAATCTGCTGCTGCATAGTTCGGACGCTGGTGATGGTGAAGTTCGGATCGATTTCCGCCAACGTCTTGGTGAGCAACGGCTCCAGCACGCCGGGCGGTGTGTTCGTCACCAGCATGATGCCGCCGATGAAATGCGAGCCGGTCTCGAGTTGCTTCATCATGTCCTGTTTGTAGTTCACGTACTGGGCCAGCGGCACGTAGAACATAGCGGGCGCGTGCTGAGCCATGCTCCAACCGGCAAACTTCGCGTCCCGTGCTACGCCCACGATGCGGAAAGTACCTGCGTTCTCGGGCAGGTCGAGTCCGAAGTGCTGATCGAGCGGATTCTCGTTGCTCTTGAAAAAGCGCTTCACAAAAGCCTGGTTGACGATCGCTACCGGCTCCGTGTTTTCGTTATCGGCCTTTGTAAAATAGCGCCCGCGCACAAGCTGGACTCCGAAATTCTGCAGATAACCGGCGCTCACTCGGTCCCATGACGCGCCTGAATCCTCGCTCAGTTTGCCCTGAGGATGACCCGCCACCATGATCAGTTCGCCCCAGTTGTCGGTGAGCGGATTATAGAGCGCCATTCCGCTGCCCTGGACACCCGGCAAATTGTCGAGGCGGTCTTCGATCTCGCGGTAGAGCGCGGTTAGTTTTGGTAACGTGTAACTGGCCGGCGGACTGAGCAGCCCCACCTCCACGCGTCCCTGAACCTGGTATCCGAAATCTTGATTCTTAAGTCTATTCAGGCTTCGCGCCAGCATAGTGGCGCCGGCCACGAGCACAACAGATAGGGTGGCCTGCACCACCAGCAGCGCTTTGCGGGCGAATGTGGAATGATCGCCCGTGCTGCGGCCGGACCCGCGCAGCGCTTCCGCGGGATCGGTGCGCGTGGCAAACCACGCAGGAGCCGCGCCGAAGATGATCCCCGTCAGGAGCGCCAGTCCGAAGGCGAACGCCAATACCGCAAGCGACGGCATAGGGTTGATGGGCAGGAAGTGCGCGCTCCGGAAGGCAAGCGTAAGCAGCAGGCGGGCAGCGGCTACGGCTACCACAAGTCCGGCGATGCCGCCGCCCACCGCGAGAAGAACGCTTTCCGTGAGAGCCTGCCCAATAATCTGCCGCCGCGTGGCGCCAATAGCCAGGCGCACTGCGGTTTGCCCGCGACGCGCTACGGCCCGCGCCAGCAGCAGATTCGCCACGTTGGCGCAGCCAATCAGCAGCACCAGGCCGCAGACCGCGAGCAGGATCTGCAGGCTGCGCCCGTACTCCTCTTTCATTTCGGCCACGCCCGCGCCCGCCGGGATCACATTGATCACCTGTTTGGGAAGCATGCGGATAACGTCTGGCATCCAGCTGGCCGGATACCCGGAGTCATACTGCAGCCACTGCCGCAGCACTCCAGTGAGGCGCGCGGACATTCCGTTAATCGAAGCCCCCGGCTTCAGGCGCCCTACCACGCGCAGCCATGCCGAGATCGACTTGGGTAGTAGCGCTCTCTCGCCGTCGACCATGGGTTCCTGATGCAGGGGAAGCCAGATGTCGGGAGGATCACTGCGTAAGGTGTCGCCGAAGAATTCGGGAGGAGCCACTCCGATCACGGTAAACGGGTGGCCGCTCACCACAAAGCTTGAACCCAGTATCGAAGGATCGCCACCGTAGGTGATCTGCCAGGCACGATGGCTGAGCACTGCAACCGGAGCCGCGGATGGCTTATCGTCATCCGAGGTGAACACTCGCCCGGCGAAGGCGCCCACGCCCAGCATCGAGAAATAATTCCCGGTGACGTACTCGGCACGCAACGGCCGGGGCGCGGATTCGCTCTCGCGCCGCACACTCTGGGTCCAGTTGCCGGCCTGGAAGGCCGCCAGTTCCTCGAATTCGGGCGCCGCCGCCTTCAGTCGTTCGAATAGCGGGTACGAGTAGAATCCCCAGCGGTCCTGAGGGCCTCCTTCCACGCAGCAATCGTCGCCCTCGCCGATGCGGTAGAGACTGCCGGGATCGGACACGGGCAGCGAGCGCAGCATTACCGCATGAATTAAGGTGAAGATGGCCGTGGTTCCCCCGATGCCCAGAGCCAGCGTGAGAACCGCCGCCACCGTGAAAATCGGTGACAGGCGGAATTGCCGCGCCGCATAGCGAAGGTTGCTGAACAGCTTGTGCATTACACACCCCTGAATGCCATACGGAGCTGACTTGCGGCCGGTTCCCGATCGATTCGAAAACTGGCCGTCCGGCACGATTCCGCTTGCTACTGTGTCTGTTGACGCGCGCGCGGGCGAATTGTGAGCAAGGGCTATGCGGCTCCTGCCGAGACCTATCGTTACGGGAATAAGGCTCTAGCCATGACCGCGCGTTCGACCGCCGTGATCGAGGCGCACCTCGTGGCGTGCAGTCGAGTTTCGCGCTGGCCCGGAGTGTGTGTGGGCAGGCGCGGAGTCCGGTGCGGATGAGTGTGGAAGCTGGACTAGCACATTCCGAGCGAAAAGAGCCCGATCATCTCCGGCTCCTCAGAATGACAGTGCTGCCGGGTGAGAGGCACTCGCCAAACCAGGACGCCGCCGAGTAATGCTAGGGCGCCGTAGGAAAGTCAGCGTTCTGAAGAAGGAAATTCCAGTTCTCGCCGAGCGCGAATATACTTTAGCGCGAGCCGGGAGGCGCGATGATGAACTGGAGACGGTCGTACGTACTCTTCGGGCCGACGCTCGGGGCGCTGCTGGCCTCGGCGGGACTCTGTTCCGCCCAAACCGGTCCGGCCAATCCGAAATACGACGTGATGGTCGCGAAGAACATCATGGTTTCCATGCGCGACGGCGTGAAACTCGCAACGGACGTGTACAGGCCGGCGCGCGGCGGAGCGCTCGTGCCGGGCAAGTACCCGGTGTTAGTGTCGCGCACTCCTTATGGCAAGGACCCGGCGCCGGATTCGGAAAACGCGGCCTACCGCTTCGCCCAACTCGGCTATGGGGTTGTGGTGCAGGATTGCCGCGGGCGCTACAATTCGCAAGGTACGTTCTACATCGACATCAACGAGGGCCAGGATGGCTACGACACGGTGGAGTGGGCGGCGGAACAACCCTGGTCCAACGGTAAAGTGGGAACTTACGGCGGGTCCTATCTGGCGCAGGCTCAGAACGCTCTGGCGGTCCTGAGGCCCCCTCATCTAGCGGCCATGTTTGTCATGGTCGGGACCTCCAACTATTTCGACGAGGGCGCTTACCGCGGGGGTGCATTCACCCTGTTGCACAATCTCGTGTATCCGTTGATCCTGGCTTCAACCAGCCAGGAGGCCCAGAAGGACCCATGGTTGAGGACCGCCATGCTCCAGGCCATGCATGAGCAGCTCGGGGGTTGGTTGCGTGCTTATCCTTACCGCCCCCATGCGTCGCCTCTTCTTCTCTCTCCGGTGAATGAGCGATGGTTTCAAGACTTCGTCGACCATCCCTTTTACGACGACTACTGGAAGCAGAACGGGTTCAACTTCGAGGTTGCCTACGACAAGGATCCGGATATCCCGATCTATTTCCTGAGCGGCTGGTACGACCTGTTCGAGCGTGGCACGCTGCACAATTACATGGGCCTCGTGTCCCGCCACAAGTCTCCAACGAAACTGCTGATGGGCCCCTGGGTACACGGAATCGGGCCGCGCGCTTCGGGCGACGTGGACTTCGGGCCCACGGCCGCGGTTGATCTGCTGGGGGAGCAGCAGCGCTGGTTTGATCAGGTATTGAAAGGCAAGGAGACCGGCATCCTGGAGGAGCCCCCGGTACGGCTGTTCATCATGGGCGGCGGCCAGGGGACGCGGACCGAGAAGGGCCTCCTGGAGGACGGCGGCCGATGGCTCGCTACAACAGCTTGGCCCCCTCCGGGAGCATCGTCCCGGGCCTACTACCTGCATGAGGACGGCAGTTTGAACGAGCACATGCCCAGTGACGAAGATCCGAGCACCTTCTCGTTCGATCCCCGGCATCCAGTGCCCACTATTGGCGGACAAATTGATTCCGGCAAGGAGTTCTCGCCCGACGGTCCCCGCGACCAGAAGTGCACTCTGAGGATCTTCGGATGCGACAACGACCTTCCTTTGTCTTCCCGTCGTGACATTCTGGTGTTTCAGACGCCGCCTTTGGCGTCCGACCTGATGATTGTGGGTCCCGTGACAGTCGATCTTTGGATCTCGTCGTCGGCCCCAGATACCGATTTCACAGCCAAACTCATCGACGTTGCGCCGCCCAACCGCGACTATCCATGGGGCTACGCCATGAATCTGGCTGACCGTATTATCCGGGTCAGCTCGGGGGACGACGTGGGCATCCGAAGACTGCTGAAACCTGGTGAAATCCGCAACCTGACCATCGATCTCGTCGGAACGGCAAGCCTTTTCCAAACCGGCCATCGCATCCGGGTGGACATCTCGAGCAGCAACTTTCCCTTCTTCGATGTCAATCCGAGCACGGGTGAGCCTCCCGGCCATCAAACCCACGAGCTGACGGCGCTGAACACCGTTTACCACGACCGGGGGCGCCCCTCGCACGTCAATCTACCCGTTATGCCTTCAGGGGTTGTGACCGGTCGGAGTCCATGACGTGTCAAAGTGCTGTAACGATGACCGCGCGCCTGCGCTAACCCCCGTCATGGCGGGTCTGCCGGTGCACCTGGGTGACCGTGGATGTTCCGTAAGGTATGCGCGTGAGTAGAACGAGGCTCGTAATCCGGCGTTACTTTGATGTCTTGTCCTGCTAGCCGGGTTCGGTATCGTTCAATAGCGACTCCGCGATCTCGAGCCACTCTTGCTCAAGCGAACTCTGTGCTGGAGACTTGCCAGCCCGCCCGTACCAGTAACCGGCGTTGGACGAGTCTCCCTCTTTGCGGTTCAGGTAGGCATGAACCCACGAGCCTGCAGGACCCTCGTCCTGCTGGGCCGATTCATGAGCCTGCTTCCAATCGCCTTTGGCATCCCACCACAGGCCGGTGAGGGCAAGGCTCAAACGACCCGGCGGCGCCTCGAGCAGCACGGAATGGCGGAATTCCTTGAGAGTCATAGGAACCAGATTAGGGCGGTTGTCACCTCAAGTAAATCGATTTCAGGGCAATCGATTCGTCGACAGCCGCCTAATGCGGCTCACGCCGGGGCCTGCTTTGTGCCGCCTGCTTTGCGGGCTGATTTCTTGAGCGAACTTTGGAGACACGAACCGCCTTCAACACCGCCGTCGTTTTTGCGCCGTAGGTTTGGCCGCGCCCTCGCCGCCGCGGTGCCGGTTTCGCCGCGGGCAGCGGACCCTTCCGCCAGCGGATGGCGTGCTTGCGGTGATCACTGCCGTGGGCGCAGAACTCGTCCCGAATGCGCTGCCGACCCGGACGGCGGGCCTTCTGATAGCGAGGATGAATGCGCTGCAAGTCGTCCCTTCTCGACGCTCGACTCATGCGGTTACCCGTCTCCATGACGGGTAACATTCTCAAATTGCGCGACGATCGGTCACGGGTAACATTTTAGATTGCGCGATGCGGGCCTTGACAGCTGGGCTGAACGGAGTGTATCGTATCGATATGTTTGGCCCGTGAAGGAAGACCGGACCTGGAGATTCTCCGCCGAGCCTAAGTTTGCAGGCCAAAATCAAGCTCCAAAGGGTCGAAAAAACGTATACCCCCCCTTCCCCCCCCTCCCCAAAGCTGGAATGTGATTTAGAATCAGCAACATAATCCTGTTGAAAACTCGCCCAAAGCTGGAATGTCCTTTAGAATCAACAAAAGTGTGTTGTACATTACCGTTTTTTAGCGTCGTACAACTCATTTGTAGTCAGCAGGTTAGAAGGATGGTGCTTTTAAGAGTGTGCACTTAAATCCGGCCGGGGCTGGCGCAGAACGGAGTTCTGCGGTCTGGCGGGACGATTCAAGCGAAACACTATGATCCTCACGTGATTTTTTTCTGCGGCGAATTACCCCATGGGGAAACTACTTCCGCGTCATCCGGCAGCTCGATCATCATCCGCTCCTCTCCTTTGTCATCGATCATGAAATGGCGATGGAGGAGAAGGCGGCCGTCTTCCTCAAGGTGCGCGCGTGCTACGGTCTTGCGCCCAGGGTGCTCGGCGTCGAGGGGCGTGGCCCACAGGACAATGTTCTTGCCGTCGAACGTGCCGTCGCTCTGGCGAATCGACATCGTCGTCTGCCGTGAGTCGTACCACACGGTGGTGAAGCGATTCGTTTTGGGATCGAAGCCGGAGATTCCGGTGCCGGTGCTCTTCGTTCCGTCAGGATTGAAGAAGGTGAAATTCGACTGCAGAAACTTGCCGTCCTGGATCATGTACTGCTTACACGTGCCTTTCGTCACGAGCGGCTTCCCGTTCATCGGGAAGAACGTCTTGACGACGTCCCAGTCGCCCGCAAATTGCACGAGCAGCCTCTGACCGGCACCCGCCACGTTCGGCGGCTCGTATTGATTGTGGGTTTGCTGCGCGACCGCCGCAGTAGCAATGAGCAACGTCGCGGTAGTCCATTTCTTCATGGCTCGTTGATTATATGCGGAAATCGCGAGCACTGCATGCTTTATGGCGCTTGCCTATCTAAGTAGAGAACGAAACTTAGTGCGACAGTCAGATAGGGAATACTGGCGAGTATACCGAGAGCCCGGCCGGAAGACCTCAGCCAAGGCGTTATCCCCATCGGGGCGGGCGCGACTGTGATAGTCTAGCGATTGCGCGGGGCGACGCTGCCCTTGCCGGGAGGGAAGGGGCGCTTACTGGGTGAACCTCGGTCCCGGCGGTCCTCGCAATCTGCCTTATACTTACACCCCTTGCGCAAAGGTGAAGGAGATCATCCGGATGTTGTCGTCTGCACCGTCGATGCAAGCCCTGCAAGCGTTGCGGCACGAAATTGCAGCCAGAGGCTGGACGCGGAAAGCGACGGGTCGCATTCTGTTCGAACTGCTGCTCAACCTGACCATGTTCGCCGTGGGCGCGGTAGTATTCGTTACCTTTCCGCAGCTCGTGCTGCGCGCTGCGGCCTTGGTTCTGGTGGCCGCCGGATCGATGGGTGTAGCCACGAACACGCACACCGCCTCGCACTATGCCACCAGCCGCAAGAAGAGCGTGAACGAGGCTCTCACTTACTTTGGGTACCCGTTCTTCCTTGGGCTTTCCGCCACCTTCTGGTGGCATCAGCACGTGGCCGTGCATCATACCGCGCCGAACGTGATCGGAGTTGATGATGACGCCGACCTTGCTCCCTGGCTGGCCCGAACTCGTGAGGAGATCTCCGACAGTAGCGGTTTCCGCCGCATCTATTACCAGCACCTGCAATGGCTCGTCCTGCCGGTGCTCCTGTCGCTAAACGCGTTTGGCATGACGACGACCGGCTGGATACACCTGCTTCGCCAGCTTCTCGACGGGCGCCGGCGAACGAGCAAACACTGGTTTGACTTGGCCGCCATGCTTCTCCATTACGGTTGCTTCCTGGTGGCGCCCGCGCTCTTTCTTGGGGTGACCCCCGTGATCGCGCTTTACCTGCTGCGGATGCTCCTCCTGGGTTACCTGATGTTCGCCATTCTGGCGCCAGGACACTTTCCTGCGGAGGCCATTTGCGTGCGAGCCCGGCCAGGAGAATCGAGCTACGTTCGTTTGCAGACGGCTGCCACCGTGAATTTCCGCGTCGGCTGGGTGGGCCGCTTGCTCTGTTCCGGCCTGCAGTATCAAGTCGAGCATCATTTATTCCCCGGTATCAGTCACGTTTACTACCCTAAACTCAGCGTGCTGCTGCGCGACTTCTGCCGGCAATACGGGCTACCTTACCGCAGCTATCAATGGGACCACGCGCTCTACAAGTGCCTGGCCACTTTTCGCCGCCCCCCGGCGACGCTCGCCTACGTAGACAGCTTCTTCGAATCGAGTGGCCTCGCCGCATCGGCAACGGTGACTCCCCCTGGCCGAGGAACCCCTTGACGCTGGCCACGGTCACGAAGTTGATCACAACCGTTGGCATGGGGGATTCTGGCCGCAGTGCGGTGAGTCTGCCGGGAGCTGAGGACCGAAGGTTCTTCCTGAGACCCATATCGTCGGCAAGCCGGCACCTTCCACCGCCAGAGGCTGATGCGCTCTATTATTCCGGCCAAATGGGCGACGTAAAATTGTAAGGCCGGCGCACGGAGCGTCACTTCCACGTGGTATGCCCCTCACTACAATGCCGAAGGACCCGGTTAGTTACTAGAGTAATATCCCCGATGAGGCTTGACAGGGTTCTGGCTGGCTGCCAGAATCCCGAAGGCATAAAGGGCTGGTAGTCAAAGATAGTTACAAGTAGTCAAGAGGAGGTCAGAGTCTCGCCCATGAAAAAACTGACGATTGCCGTTTTGGGCCTCGCGGTCCTTACGTGTGTGCTGCCTCGAGCTTCGTTCGCTGATATCAGCTTGCAAGAGTCGAATTTGAGTGTTAACGGCACGCAGTATTACGACACCTTTTCTGTGCCGGGGCTAAATGCTGCCGGCTTCAATCAGACCACCGGACTCGGCACCCTCGTTCTCACGTTTAACCCGGGGCCTGGCAGCTATTACGTCACGGCGTATTTTGATCTGGAGTTGGGTGTGCCGTACTTCAACGAATACGGTACGGTATCGGGGACGCCGGTGGCGGGACAGACCTGGCAGATCGACGACCCGATCTTCGGAACGATTTTCGCCAATGCCCAAGGCAACACTCTGGACGACACCAACCACATACCGGGAACGGCCGACAATTTCTTGGGTACCTGCGCCGGAGCGGATTGCAACGGTGACGTCTCCTGGGCCATGGGCTTCAACTTCACGCTGGCGGCGGGCCTGGAAGAAGTTATCACGCTCAACCTGTTGCAGACTGTGCCCAGCGGCGGCTTCTACCTGGGTCAGGTCCATCCCATCGATCCCAACAACGCGAGCGAGGTCGACGCCTACTTTAGCTCGACCGCCGTGACCAAGCCAGTCGAAACGCAGACCCCCGAGCCGGGTACCTGGCTTCTTCTGGTGACTGGCTTCTGCGGGCTTCTTCTGATGGGTCTCAGGTCGAAGATGAAGCTGGGTTTGGGCCGATTTAGTGGGAGTCTGCTGGCGCTATTGGTGGTATTCCTGGCGCTGCCGCAGGTGACGAAGGCGACCGTTCCCACGGTGTTAACCGTGCCTGAGGTGCCCACAACTCCCAGTACCCCGCACACCACCTACCCCAACGCAACCATCACGCTCGGTGCAACGGCGCCGAACCTGGTGGGATCTTCGGATACTTACAATGTCACCTGGGCCTTCGGCGATGGTAGTGCGAATGTAACTTTTTCCTTTGTTGGTACGGCGACTACGGCGCCATACCCTTACGATATCTCGACCACCCACGTGTACAACGGGCCGGCAGGCACCACCTGGACGGCTACGGTGACGGTGAAAGATACCAACACCAGCCAGAGCGGCAGCAACACCTACCTGGTGCTTATGGAGGCCAACACCCTGTCCTCCAGGGTGGACGTCGCCATCGATAACGGTCTTTGGTACATGCACCAGACGGAGTGGCGTGGCACAACAACCGTGGGCAGCAACACCGTGAACTGGGGCGGCTGGGATGAAGTCTCGTTCAACTGCCCCACGCAGGACGGAAACGCCTGGGACTGCACCGGTTATGAGGTGATTAACGCGGCCAACGTGCAGGCTTTTGAAGTGAGTGGGCATTACGCGAGCGGGTCTTCCAGCAGCCCCACCGATCCTTACACGGATGACGTGGGGCGAGCCTTGGCCCGTTTGCTCAGCTTTCTAACTCCAGTGGCCGTCTCGGCGAATACGTACAATTATAACCCTGCAACGCTCGATTTCGGCTGCAGCAGCGGGTACCCCACCACCAGTAATCCTACTTGTACGCCACCGGCCACGCAGATCTTTTACGATTCGACCTCAACGGCTTGCCTGTCAGGCTCTTGCAGCTATACGTTTGACGGGAACACCAATGGCCAGTATGTGTACGCTAACTATGACGGTGAGCCGCACTATGAAGGCGGGCAGTACATCGACGCCCTCGTCGCTAGCGGCACTCCGACCGCCACAGCCCCGACCGGACCCGGTGCGTCAGGCGGCCTTCCAGGCGTCCTGGGGCAAACGTACCAGAACATCGTACAAGACCTGATGGATGAATACAGTAATTGCCAGTGGAACCAGGATTGGGATTCAAACGTCGGCTACAATCACGGTTCTTACTATGGAGGCGGAGCTTGGCTGTATACATGTCTTGAGGGCGATGACAATTCGGTTTCGCAATGGGCAGCGATTGGCTACATTGCCGGCAATCGCGGCTTCGGCCTCACCGTCCCCCAGGCCGTGAAGGACTTCAACCAGGTTTGGGTAACCAACTCCCAGGACGTTCAGGACCCTGCTCCCATCGGCACGGATCCCTGGGCGTCCGGCGACAATCTCGGCTCGTACGGGTACCGGGGATCACTGTATTGGTCTGACGCTTGGGGGCCCTTTGCCACCACGCCGTCTGGACTGGTCCAAATGGCTCTGGATGGCGTGGGCCGGACCGAGAACACCGTTTTTGGCGACCCGACGACCTCTCCGGACCAGCGCTGGAACTATACTGAAAGCTACTACGCCGACAACTTTTGCAACGCCACTTCAAACGGGGCCTACTACGCCCCGAGGGCTTACACCTACGGCATGTTCTCGTTTACCAAGTCCATGCTGTTGCACGATCCCAGCGGCGTCCTCACCCCCATTCAATACCTGAGAACACTCACGCCGAATGTGTTCACGGGCAACCCGGATGTGCCGCCCAACACGATCGATTGGTATGCCGCTCTGTCGTCCGCGAATGGTGGCACGGATCCTTGCGACGGGGTCGCACAGACCATCGTGCAAAGGCAGAACCCAACCTCTTATCCGTGTTTTGGATGTTGGTACGGCGATAACTACTACGGTTACCAGAATCCGTTTGAGACCGCGTGGTCCATCATCATGCTGCGGAAAACGGTGTTCGTCTCTTGCATCAGCAATCTCTATGGAAGGGGAACACCGTCGGGCCCAGGTCATCCGGCCAGGGTTGACCTGACCTGGAGCGCCCAATCGGGCGCCACGTCGTACACGGTCTTGCGAGGCGTGGCCAGCGGTGGGCCTTACACCGAACTCGGCACGACCACGGGGGCGGCTTTCTCCGATAGAACCGGTCTTACCAGCGGCGACACTTATTACTATGTCGTTCAGCCCGTGACCGGTACTACGGAAATCTGTCAATCGAACCAGGCAACGGTCACGATTCCTAAGAGCCGTTAGACCGTGCCTGGGCCAGACCGACCATGAACTGAAGGCCCTCCGGGTGGGCTTGATTGCCGGCCCTGAGGGCCTTCTCTTTTTGTTATTGTTTCGAGACATATTCTGATGGATCGCCGTTGGACATCCAATAACGCTGTTCATCAGATGACCGAAATCATCCGATTGGAGTATCAAGATGAAGTTTGTTTCACGGCTCAGATACTTGGCCTTGCTGACGCTCGCCCTTGGTGTGCCCTCCGCACCCGTCGGCCTGCGCGGGCAGGGCGCCTCTGCAGCCCGGAAAGCAGCGCCGCTCCCTCCCGATCAGGCGGCGCCCACTGGCGGTCCGAACCAACCTGTTTACGTTTACCTTTATTCGCGATTCACGGATCACGTCAATCTCGAGCTGGAAGAGGCCAGGTTGCACCGTCTGCTGCCGGCGCTGGAAAAGTATCGCCAGGATCATCCCGAGGCGCATGTCTGCGCCACGATTCTGTTTTCGGGCGCGATGAGCAGGGCCCTCGCGGAAGCCAATGCCAAGACCGGTATCAAGGATTACGTGCTGGACTTTGTGCGCCGCGGCGTGATTGAGCTCGGCTACGACGGGACCGACGAGCCCACCTACGAGAAGCGTCCGGTGGTCGATTTTTCCGCCGCCAAAACTCCCGAAGACCGATGGCTGGCCCGCGAGACGGCGGCGAAGGAGCTTTTGACCGAACGTCGCGATCCCTTGACTGGCGCTCCGCAGCCGGGCACCTCCGGTGGCTTGACCGAAATGCAGGAGGTGTTCGGGAATGCGGTTGTTATAAACCTAACGCTGAACGTGGCGTCTCCCTTTGGCGCCACACCGGGGGGCGCGGTTACGAAAGCAGGGGAGCGTGCTCCGGGCGCACCTCCTGGGTCGGGAGTGAGTCTGATCCCGGAAGTAGGCGACGATAGGGAGTTGGCGGAGCAGATTCTGCAGTACAGCCCCGGGGCTATCATGTTCGGGCTTCCAGAGGCCAACCCGGCCCATCTCCCGGGTTTTTGGGCCTCAGAGGCTGGATTCGGCCGGCTCGTGAGTCCTGTTCCCAACTCATCCCCGGAACTCTACTGGCAGGACAACATCTTACGCTCTACAGAAGGCAGCGATGAAGTGGTGCGCCTAGTCCATGGCTATGATGGTGTGGACGGGCTCAAGAAAGTCTTAAGCACCACCGCCCGATCCCGAGTCCGTATCGTTCACGTAGAGTTTGGGAGCGAGCAAGACTACGTGCAACCGTGGTGGACCAAGCAGGGTCATGCACCGTTGCGGTACGCTTATGACCATACGGAACACCCACAACTGCCGCCGGAGACGGTGCGTCCGGCTCCCGGCGTGGATGCCGCCTTTGAGAAGGAAGACGCGGCCATGAAGTGGCTTCTGGAGGAGTTCTTCCCCGCAAACCCAGGAAGCCGCTTTGTGTCGAGTACCAACTTGAAGGAGATGACGCCGCCCAGTACTGGCTTCAGCGTTTCGATTGATGGCCTGCGCATCGCGCTGGCGGACATGCTCAGGAGCTGGGGAAATGACACGTTCCCACCCCCTCATCTGGTAGCTGACGGCCACTATCTTTCGCTGGCCGATCTTTTCCAGGTCATGACGGACGCATTCGCGGAGCAGGATCGCACGGGCAAGCTGCCTCAATCGGTGCAGGTGGTCCAGGTGTACGGGCCGCTCAGAACGCTAATGGGCCACGGACCGAATGCCGGGGAGGTGACGGTTGCCGATGTGGCTCGCGCCTGCGCGGAAATTGCGCCCCGCCTGCATGATCAAACCGGTGCTCCGGTCCCGAAAAACTTCATTCCCTCCGCAATCACGGTGGGCGGAGTAAACGTAAACGCAGCTCAGTTCTTGCGCCTGATGGCGGCTGCCTTGGTCACCCCTTCCCAGGATGCTAAGCTCAGAGTCAAGATGACCTATCTGTTTCCGGGGACCGCCGAGTTGACTCCCAAGACCCGCCCGATGACCGAGATGGGAGGTGCGTGGACCATCAAGCCGGCCCCGCTGGAACTCCCGTCTGCATCAGGCAGCGGCCAGAGCGGCCAGGCCGAAAGACGGCATCATAGCGAGGCAAGCGTCGCAAAGAGGTCCGCGGCTTCCCCCCAGTCGCGGGCGTGAAAGTGTGAAGGAACAGGGGAGACCGAATGAGCAGAATAGATCGCCGCAACGATTGTGGAAGCGTGCCGCCGACCGTCTTCCGGCAAGTTTCGAAAGCGTTGCGTTTTGCAGCGTTACTGTTCCTTGTTGTCCTTGGAACCGTGGCCTCGACGGCAGCCCAAGTGTCCAGCGGGTCGATTCTGGGCTACGTTTACGATCCGAGTGGCGCATCGATAGCCAAAGCCCAGATTACCGTTTCCGATGCCGGCCGTTCACTCGTCCGCAAGACCATGACGGATGCCTCGGGCGCTTATTCCATCGCCCAATTACCGCCAGCACGATACACCGTCTCGGCCTCGGCGCCAGGTTTCGTCGCCGTGACTCAGCCAGGCGTGACCATAGCCGTCAATGCGGAGATTCGGACGGATTTCCACCTTCCGATCGCCGGCGTCAAGAAAACGGTTGCCGTAACAGCAGTGGTGGTTCCGGTGCAGGCGGAATCCTCGGAGCTGGGCACCGTGGTGAATCAGCAGCAAATCGCTTCGGTGCCGCTGAGCCGGCGCGACTTTCTTCAGTTGGCCTTGCTGGCGCCCGGTGTGGCTCCGCCCGTGCAAAACTCTGAGCTTTCGAGCTATGGCGCCTTCTCGATGAGCGCCGACGGCGGACGGGAAGAATACAACAACTACCTTCTCGACGGGGTAGATAACAACGATCCCTACGTAAACCGCTATGGCGTGGAGCCACCCGTTGATAGTATCCAGGAATTCAAGGTTGCCACCAACAGCTACAGCGCCGAATACGGACGCAGCGGTGCAGGCCAGGTCAATGTAATCACCCGTCAGGGAACCAACGATTTTCACGGCTCGCTATACGAATACGTGCGGAATCGGATTTTCGACGCCCGCAATTTTTTCGACCCGGCCCAAAGCCCCGAGCTGGCCCGGAACCAGTTCGGATTTGCGGTCGGTGGACCGATTCTTCGCGACAAGGCCTATTTCTTCGGCAGCACCGATTTTCTCCGTGATCGCGAGGGTCTGAGCCAGCTTGCCTCTGTACCTACGCCGCAGGAACGCCAGGGTAACCTCTCCGCGCTGGGCGTGCCTTTGGTGGACCCGTTCACCGGCAAGCCCTTTGCCGGAAACGTGATTCCGTCGAACCTGATTTCGCCGGTGGCTCCCAGCATTCTCAAGATGTTTCCCCTGCCCAACCTGCCGGGTCTTGACAACAACTTTCTTGCCAGTCCCGTGCAACATGAGAACGACACCCAGGGCACTTACCGCGTTGACTATCACCTGACGTCATCCGACGATCTTACGGCGCGCTATAGCTTCGGAACGGTGAGTCTTTTTGAACCATGGGGCGGCAGCTCAAATGGCGCTCCTTCGACGAACACCACTCCAGGCTTCGGAGATTATGTTGATGACCACATTGAGAACAGCATGGTTCAATACCGGCGAATACTTTCTCCTCGGGCCGTCAATACCGTCAGCGTCGCTTTCAACCGCTTCTCGCGCGACATTCTTCCCCAGAACTATAACGTTGATGTGGGCCAGCTCTGGGGCGTGAGCTGGCTCAACGTTCCGGCGGCAGCCTTCGGATACCCTGCCATCACTGTGGCTGGATTCTCAGGCGTGGGAGACAATTACACCTTTCCAGACTACCGTCACACCAATACGTACGAAATTGCAGATAGCTTGGCTCTGGACCGGGGATCGCATCTGTTGAAGATCGGCGGAGAGGTACGTGATTTGCAGTTGAACGGGATTTTGTATTACTTCAGCCGTGGCGAGCTATCCTTCTCTGGAGCTCTGTCTGGCTCGGGTCTCAGCGATCTCTTGCTGGGGCTTCCTTCGTTCGGACTTCAGTCACAGTCGACCAATCCCATTACGATGCGCAGCCGGGCTTATAACGCCTACTTTGAGGACAATTGGAGAATTTCGCCCAAACTCACCCTAAATGTGGGTGCGCGGTACGAGTACAACAGTCCTGCAGTCGACCCCACGAATCGCATGTCCACCTTGGACTTCGCCAACGATCAGGTGGTGCCCGTGGGGACCAACGGTGTCTCACGCTCGGGGATCCAGTCCGATTGGAATAACTTCGCTCCGCGCGTAGGTCTGGCGTGGAGTCCCGGTAAATCCTTCGTCGTCCGCGGCGGATACGGCATTTATTACGATTCCGGGATGCTGGAAGTGAATTCGGCGATGTATTTCAACCCGCCTGAGTTCAACTTATCGGTCTTTTTCCCTTCAGCCGCGGGCTTATTGACGCTGGAAAATCCCTTCCCTTCGAGCACGGCCTATACTCCCCCGGCGTCATTGAACGTACTCAGCCCGAACGTGGTCACACCCTACATTCAGCAATGGAATTTGACCGTGGAGCGGGCTTTCGCTTCGATCGGAACCTTCACCCTGGGGTATGCCGGTTCTGCGGGAGCGCACCTGATCAGCGGGCTCGACCTGAACCAACCTCCGCCGGGCCCTGGGGATGTCCAGACGCGGCGACCCTATCCGCAATACGGCGACATCTTCCTGATCTCGAGCGACTCGAATTCCAACTACAACTCCCTGCAGGCCACGTTCAACCGGCCGATGGGGTCGCATATGTCCTTATGGGCCGCCTACACTTGGTCGCACTCGATTGACGATCAGTCCGCCTTTCTCAACACCACACCGGACCCGAACTTTCCTCAGAATAGTTACGATCCCTCCGCCGAACGCGGCGATTCGAGCTTCGACATGCGTCAGCGCCTGGTGGTGACCTACGTGGTGAGGCTGCCGGAGCAGAATCGTTGGACGCGCAACACGGAGCTCCACGGAATCACGACAATACAATCCGGCCAGCCCTTGACGCCGGTTCTGGGCTTTGACAACAGCAATACCGGTAATACCGGCAGCCAGACCGGTTCCGATCGACCTAATGTGGTACATGGCTGGAAACTTCCCAACCCGACGCCCAACGAATGGTTTGACACCAGCGCCTTCGTAACCCCACCTCCGTACACCTTTGGCGACGCGGGGCGCAACATTATTCGGGGCCCGGGCTTTGCTTCCTTCGATTTGGCGCTCGTGCGGCGCTTTGCCATTAACGAGAGATGGAAGCTCACCTTCGAAGCCCAGGCCTTTAACCTGTTCAACCGGGCCAATTTCAATTTGCCTCAGGGCTATCTCGACCAACCGACCTTCGGCGAGATTTTGTCCGCGCAAGCGCCGAGGCAGATTCAATTCGCGGTACGGCTCAGTTTTTGAGAAGACGTCGGTGCGAAGAACACGCGCCGAGAGCGGGAGCGATCGACAGGGCCGCTTGAGCAAGTATGAAGTCGAGACCCAGCTCGCATGCCGAATTGAGCCCTCCCGCTTCCCGCAAACTAGCCAATCGGCGTGACGCCGGGAAACCTGTAGCCGGCCGGCCTATACCCGAAAGCTCCCATCGTCTCTCGCCGCTTCGGCTGGCCTTCTTCCTGATAGTGCTCCTCGGATGCCTTTCCTTTCTTCCCCGCATCAGCGCGAACGAGCGGCTGGTGGAGTCCTTCTGGGGAGCGACGGGCGCCCTGCTCATTTTTTGGTTGGTATTGCGCCACCAAGTCGCTCGCGCCGGACGCGCCCTGAGCTACAATGTCGTCGTCAGGAAGGTCCATTACGTCCAACTTACGATGCAGTTGTGTGTCTACGCCTACTGGGGGTGGTACTGGCGCGAGGTGTACCATTTTGCGCCGCTTATCGTTGCACAACTGCTCTTTGCCTACGCCCTGGACATGCTGGTGTGCTGGTGGCGGCAAGACAAGTGGGTGCTCGGTTTCGGCCCCTTCCCTATTATCCTGAGCACAAACCTGTTCTTGTGGTTCAGGGACGATTGGTTCTTCCTGCAGTTTCTGATGGTGGCCACCGGTGTGCTCGGCAAGGAGTTCATCAAGTGGAGGCGGGAAGGTCGTCTGACCCACATCTTCAACCCCTCGGCGTTGTCGCTCTTCGTCTTCTCGGTGGCCCTGATCACCACAAGAAGTACGGACATCAGCTGGGGAATCGAGATCGCCACCACCCTGCATCGTCCCCCGCACATCTACCTCGAGATCTTCCTTCTGGGTCTTGTCGTTCAGGCTCTGTTTAGCGTTACCCTCGTCACCCTCTCGGCCGCGGCGGCCCTGTACGCACTGAACCTCGTGTACACCCACTCGACGGGCGTCTATCACTTCGTCGACTCCAACATCCCGGTCTCAGTTTTCCTGGGCCTGCACCTGCTGGTTACCGACCCGGCGACCTCGCCGCGGTCGAGCTTGGGGAAAGTGCTCTTCGGAGGCATGTACGGCGCTGGCGTGTTCGCGGCTTACGGGGTCCTGAGTTGGTTCGGGGCTCCGGAGTTCTACGACAAGCTGCTTTGCGTGCCGGCGCTCAACCTGGCCGTCCGCGCGCTGGATCGAGCCAGCGAAGCTGCGGCTGCGAGGTTCCGCTCGCTGGAATCAGCCTGGACCTGGAGTCCAAGACGGGCCAATTTCGCCTATATGGCGCTGTGGATCTTGCTCTTTTCCACCATGATGACCACGGGCTTCCTGAGCAAGGGCAAGGACTTTCCCGGTGGGGACCCGGAGTTCTGGCGCCAAGCCTGCCAGAAGGGGCGGTGGAAAGCCTGCAAGACCTGGGTGGGCGTCCTGAACGATACCTGCCAGGATGGATCCCCGATTGGCTGCTTCACTGAGGGGCAGGTGCTGAACGAGGGACGCCTCGTGCCGCGGAACGCGACCGTCGCAGGCGTCAGCCTGGGCCGCGCCTGTGACCTTGGTCTTCGGCAGGCGTGCTCAAGTCTCATCGCCTTCGCG
Source organism: Terriglobia bacterium (assembly GCA_036521995.1). GTDB lineage: Bacteria > Acidobacteriota > Terriglobia > UBA7540 > UBA7540 > Gp13-AA77. Next base: position 19,323 of record DATDGR010000349.1, read on the forward strand.
AAGGGCGACGGCAAGGATGTCTTTCAGCGCGCCTGCGACCGGGACGATGGTGCGAGCTGTTTCATTTTGGGCTCGCTTTACAGTGGCGGACTTGGTGTTCCGCAGGACGGGGCGCGCGCCTTCACCTTGTTTCAAAGGTCCTGCGACAGCGGATGGTGGCGCGGCTGCGGCCGGCTTGGACAAAGCTACTTGGTAGGACAAGGAACCACCCCTGACCCCGCTCAGGCGGTCGCCAACTTCGAGAAAGGCTGCCAGGGAGGCAACGCGGCTAGCTGTTTCGAGGCTTCCAGGCTGTACCACCGCGGGACCGGAACGATGAAGGACGAGGACCTCGCGCTGCAACGGCTCCAGCAGGCGTGCAGTTTGGGCTTGATGTTGGCCTGCGGGCAGCAAGGTGCTCCTTTAGTCCAGAAGTCCGCAGCGGTGCCCTAGGACGGGGGGTATGTAGTCGATTGGTTAACATCTTGTTCTAAAATGGCTGAGACCTGGCTTCTTCTGGCATGGCAAAGAACCCGGACAGTAGAATGGGACGGCAGGTAGGGGAAATCAGTATGGACAAACGGCGCGCACACCGAGGCGCAGCAGGGGAGAAGTGGGAGTACAAGCTAACTCCTACAACTGACCCATGCTTGGTGTATCCGCCGACTCGCTTAGGCCTCAGGAAGACGGCGGAGGCACATTGCCGAGTGAGAAGGGGCCTGCTTTTCGTCGTGGTGGTGCTCCCGGCATTCGCGCTGAGCCTTTGGGCGATGGTGGGAGGCAGTCTATCCGGAACGATTACGGACGCCAGTGGAGCTGCCGTGCCGGGAGCGACGGTTACTGCGATTAACACCGACACCGACGTCCGCCAGATAACAACGACTGACTCCAGGGGCGCTTATTCGCTTCCCAAACTGCCCGTCGGGTCCTACGCCATACTCGTCGAGGCGTCCGGATTCAAGCCCTATCGGCGCACGGGCGTGGTAGTGGACGCCGACAGCGCTCAGCTTGTCGACGTGCCCCTTGTTCTCGGCGGGCGAAAGGATACTGTCACGGTCTCGGGCTTGGCCACTCACGTGGAAACTGCCGATACCCAGCTCGGTGAAGTCATCACAGGTTCCAAAGTAAGCGCTGTTCCTCTGAATGGGCGCAGCTACACCGACCTGCTATCGCTTCAGCCCGGCGTCGCCCCGGTTACTACGATTACTTCCACCTCCATCGAGGCTGCGGGCGCCAGTACGTTTTCACCTGCGGGCGATTTGAATCCCGGCACCCTTTCCATCAACGGACAGCGGGAGTACGCTAACGGATTCAGGGTGGACGGCGCCGACGCTACCGAACGCTTCACGATGGGGGCCGCCATTATTCCGAATCTCGACTCTATCGCCCAGTTCCGCATTCTGACCAGCAATTTCGACGCGCAATATGGCAATTACGGCGGAGGCCAGATCGACGTGGTCACCAAGTCGGGTGGTAACCAGTTTCATGGTGAAGCGTTCGAATTCCTTCGCAATACCGATTTGGATTCCCGCAACTTCTTCTCCGCCGATCGCGGCGCGTTTGAACAGAACCAGTTCGGCGGCATGATCGGTGGCCCGCTGGTCCACAACAAGGTCTTCTTCTTCTCGGACTATCAAGGCACGCGCCTAATCGAGGGTGTCGACACGGGCCTCGTACAAGTACCTTCCTTGCAGGACCGCGCCGGCGACCTGTCGGATCAAGCAGGCACGTTTGGCGCCTGTTCGGACGGCCCCTGCACCGTAAGCGGACCGTACTGGGCCGATCAGCTTTCGCAGAAGCTCGGCTACACCGTGGCTTCCGGAGAAAACTACTACACGCCAGGCTGCACGACTCCGGCCCAGTGCGTGTTTCCGAATGCGGTCATCCCACAGAGCGCCTGGTCCGCCCCTTCGCAGCGGCTGCTTCAATACATGCCCCTACCCAACTCCGGCGCTAATTATTTCACCACCTCGGCGGTCGACGAAAGGCTTCGCGATGACAAAGGTAGCGTGCGCCTGGACGCCAATACCAGACTGGGCCTGATCTCGTTGTATTACTTTATTGATGACTACTCTCTAAACAATCCGTACCCGGTGCAGCAGGGGGGCGCAAGTGTTCCGGGTTTCAGCGCGCTCAATCTGGGCCGGGCCCAACTGCTCACCTTCAGCGACACCAAATCCTTTGGTGCCAGGACGGTGAATGAGGCCCATTTTTCCTACGTGCGTGACGTCAATCTGTTGGGTGTTCCCGTGGGTGGCGTCGGAACAAGCCTGGCCTCTCAGGGGTTCGTCACGGCGCAGGGAACTCCGAGCATCATCGCCAATCGGCCGAAGATTGAAGGCATCGAAAACACGATTTTGAACAACTTTACCATGGGCGTGGGCATCACCGGCCTGAACCAGTACGACAACACGTTTGAGCTTCTGGATAACCTGGCCCGCGTTGTTGGCCCCCATACCATCAGGCTGGGCGGCGAGTTTATCGACAACCAGGTGAACGCCTCAAGCTGCGTCCAGTGCAACGGCACCTTTTCCTTCTTTGGCTCAGAAACGGGACTGGACTTCGCAGACTACTTGCTGGGCATTGCGAGCAGCTATACCCAAGGAAACGCACAGGCCTTCTATAATCGCAACCGGTATGGAGGTCTCTTCCTGCAGGACAGTTGGCGGGTGAGCCCTCGCGTCACCTTGAACTACGGCCTTCGCTGGGACGTGATCATGCCCTGGTACGAGAAGTACAACCAGCTCGAAACTCTCTTCCCCGGCGAACAGTCGGTCGTTTTTCCCGGCGCACCCGAAGGCTTGGTCTATCCCGGGGATCCGGGGGTTGCGCGCAGCCTGGCGCCGACCCGCTGGAACGATCTGGCGCCGCGATTAGGTGTGGCATACTCGCCAGGGGAGCATAGCGGTCTGCTCGGCCGGTTATTGGGAGGGCCGGAAAAGACCAGCATTCGTGCGGGTTTCGGAGAATTCTATACAGCCATCGAAGGCGTCACTGCAGGCGTGGTGGCGGGCAATCCGCCTTACGGAATCACTTACGTCAGCCCGGCTCCGCCACTGTATACCAACCCGTTCGTAAACGCCGCCGGCGGATTCGATAACGGTCAGCGCTTCCCCATCACTTATCCGCCGCTCAACGCTTCGTCGAGCAATCCGAACCCCAATCTCAATTTCGCCCAGTTCGAGCCGATCTCGGGCTTGCCCGGTTATTATCCAGGAAACGTCACCCCTTACACCGTGGAGTACAACTTTTCGCTTCAGCGTCAGTTCGGCAAGCGCACTCTGGTGACGGCGAGCTACGTCGGCAGCCAGTCGCACCATTTGCTCGTCCTGGTGGAAGCCAACCCGGGTAATCCCGCCCTTTGCCTTAGCGTGAGCCAGCCCAATGAGGTAATGCCGGGGAGCCCCACCTGCGGGCCTTACGGCGAAAGCGGCGTCTACACGACGCCTTCCGGCCAGGTGATCAACGGCACACGTGCACCCTTCGGCCCGAATTTTGGCAGCATCAACTGGATGTCGACCATGGGCAATTCCAATTTCAACGCCCTGGAAATAACGGTGCGTCGCACCGGCACTCACGGTGATTTCCTTGCGGGTTACACCTACAGCAAGTCAATCGACCAGGCATCCAGCGTCTCCGAACAGGTCAATCCTCTCAACTACAACCTCAGCCGCGCTCCTTCGTCCTTTGACTTGACTCAGAACTTCGTGGTCAGCTACGTCTATCCGCTTCCCGTCGCCCGACTCTTCGGTGCCAGAAATCGGGCAACCGATGGTTGGGTACTCACTGGCATCACCCGGTTCAGCACGGGCTTTCCGGTCACGCTCACCAATAACAGTGACAACTCACTTCTGGGTACACTGCCGAATGGCATCAGCCCCTATGCGGTGGATGAACCGAACGTGGTACCGGGGCCGCTCAACCTCAATCAGAACCCGCGCAACAAACAACCGTATTTCAACACGTCGCTGTTTAGCGTGGAACCTCTGGGTGAGCCCGGAGACGCCGCCCGGCGCTTCTTTTATGGTCCCGGGATAGCGAATTTCAACCTGGCTTTGCTCAAGAACCTACGCCTGGGTGAGTCCCGATCGCTCGAGTTTCGCTTGGAGGCTTTCAATATTTTTAATCATGCGCAGTTCTTTGGACCCACATCGGTGAATGGCAACATCACCAGTTCAACGTTCGGTCAAGTCGTGAGCGCCCAGCCTCCCCGACTTGTACAGGCAGGCTTGAAGTTGGTGTTCTAAATTTGGCGCTTGCCGAAAGTGTCCCATGTGCCAGGAAAGCGCCTTTTCAGGATCGTCCGGCCTGTTGTAATCTCCATGCCATGCGTGCAGTGGTTCAGAGAGTGACGCGGGCCGAAGTCCGCGTGAAGGACAGCGTAGTGGGCCGTGTCGGCCCTGGACTCGTGGTCTTGGTGGGGATCGCTAAAGACGACAAGGCGGAGGCAGGGGCTCACCTCGCCGAGAAGATCGTAAACTTGCGCGTTTTTGGCGACGCTGAGGGCCGTATGGACCGGTCGCTTCTGGATCTGGGGCTCGAGGCCGAAGCCGGCATCCTGTGCGTCTCCCAGTTCACGCTCTACGGCGATTGCCGCAAAGGCCGGCGGCCGAGTTACGACCGCGCCGCGCCACCGGAAGCGGCCCGGCTGCTGTACGACCGCTTCATCGAACAACTTCGCGGCTTCGGAGTGAAGGTAGAAACCGGGCAATTTCAGGCGATGATGGAGGTGGAGCTCGTGAACAACGGGCCCGTCACCCTGCTCTTTGATACCGACAAGACCTTTTGACCTAAACGTGTGAGCGACCTCTGAAAGTGTCACACGGCTACTCCGCGCGCAGTGCATCGGTTGGATCCACCGACGCCGCGCGGCCCGCGGGCAGAAAGCTTGCCGCCATCGCCGTCATTCCCAGCAATAGGGCCACGGAGGCCAGCGTCGCCGGGTCCCAGGGCTGCACTCCGAACAGGAGGTTCCGGATCATTGTCGATGCTCCCATTGAGCAGACCAGCCCGATCGCCAATCCGGCGAATGTGAGCCATCCCGATTGCAGCATCACGAGCCTGTACACCGAGCTGCGCTCCGCTCCCAGGGCCATGCGGATACCGATTTCCCGCGTCCGCTGGCTCACCAAGTAAGCCATGATTCCGTAGAGCCCAACCACACCCAGCACCAGCGCCATCGCCGCGAATCCGCCCACCAGCCATGCCGAGAAACGGTGGAAAAGCGCCGCCTGCGTGGCGTCAATCTGGGCGTTCATGGTCGCTTCGTCAGAAACGCCCAGGCTCGGGTCGATCTGATGCAGCGTGCTCACCAGCACCGGCAGCAGCGCGCTGGCAGCTTGCCGCGTGCGCACTGTCAGGCTGAAGTCGTGGTCTTGCGTCTGGTTGAGCGGGAAATACTCCGTAGGCTGGATGTCGGCATCAAGCGGGCCCTCGCGAACGTCGTCGACCACCCCGACAATCTCCCAGGTGTGCGGAAGCCCTTGCTCGTCATCGGCGATCCTCTGACCGATGGGGTTCTCGCCAGGAAAATACCTTCGGGCCAGCGCTTGATTCACCACCGCCACTCCGGGCCTGGAGGTATCTTCGGCATCGGCGAAGAGGTGACCGCGCACCAGCCTCGCCTTGAGCGTGGCTAGATACGCAGCGCTCACGTGACGTTCGTCCACCTCATTGTGCGCGCCGTGATACGCTCTTCCGGGAAACTGGATCCTGTCGGTGGCGCAGTCACATTGCGCCGGGAGCATGCTGGTCATACCGGCCGACTCCACGCCCGGCAGGCTTGAGACGCGGCGCACAATTTCCCGGTAAAGTCCTACCGTCTGTTCGTCAGTCTTGTAGGCCGTGCCGGGTGCCATTACCTGCAACGTTGCGAGGTGGTTGGGATCAAAGCCCAACGGCACGTGCAGCAGGCGATAGAGGCTCTGCCCCAGCAGTCCTGCGCCCGTCAGCAACACCACGGCCACCGCCAGTTCCGCCACCACCAACTTCGCTCCCAGCCTGCGCCAGAGCCGGCTGGCCGCGCCGGGGCTTGCGCCGGCCAACGCGTCACGAACGTTAGCGAACGAGAACCGCAGTGTGGGCGTAACGGCCAGCAGCAACGCGGCCATCAGGGCAATGGCCGCGGCCAGCGCGCCCGTGTGCGCGTTCAGGCCGACGCCTTTGAGAAACGGCATGTTCGACGCCATATCCTTCGGGATCACACGGCCAAGGAGCTTCATGGTGTCGCTTGCGACGATCAGGCCTGCCAGGCTGCCCAACACGGCAAGCAGAAGTCCCTCGGTCAAAAACTGCAGCACCAGCCGAGCCCGCGTGGCGCCCAGCGCGCGCCTCACAGCAATCTCGCGCCGGCGGCTCTCCGACCGCACGAGCACGAGACCGGCGGCGTTCAAAGTGGCAATCAACAACAGCAGGCCGGCTCCGCCCAGCAGTGTCAGCAGGACGGGTCGCACGTCGCCGATGATGATCTTGGCGAGGGGAACGACATTGGCGCTGAGGTCGCGCCCGGTGATGCCGTATTGGCGCTGAAGTCGCCGTTCGATGGCCGTCATTTCGGCCTGTGCCGACTGTATCGTCACCCCATCACGGAGCCGCCCGATTCCCCCAAAGTTGTAAAAGGTCCGTGAACGTTCGTGAGGGCTCAAGTGATTGATCGGAACCCAGAACTCTGCATTGCCGCTTGGAGCGAAAGAGAATGTCCGGGGCAGGACGCCGATAATCGTATAGGCGCTGTTATCGAGGTCCACTGTTTGTTCTACTACATCGCGCCGCGCGCCGAAGCGGTCGAGCCAGGCCTGATAGCTCAGGATTACGACGTCAGGACCGTCCGGCCGGTCCTCCCCAGGATAGAAATCGCGCCCCAGCATGGGATGCACACCGAGGGTTTGGAAAAAGCTTCCACTCACTCGCTCGGCTTGGACCGGCTCCGCTCCGGAAGGAGTCCGCAGAAGATAGCCGGTCCCGCTGTACACATCGAGCGAGCTGAAAGACTTATTCAGCTGTTGCCAGTCGAGATAGTCCGGATACGAGAGCGGCCAGCGTGGCGACTCAATGCTGCTTTCGTTCACCGACATCAGCCGGCCTGGATTTGCATACGGAAGCGGCCGTAGCAGAGCCGCATCCACAAAACCGAAGATGGACACGGCCGCGCCCATGCCGAGCGCCAGAATCAGGATTGCCGTCAATGCAAATCCTGGGTTCTTCTTGCATTGCCGTAGCGCAAAACGCAGGTCGTCCAGCACCGTCTCCACTCGAAATGCCACCAGTTCGTGACTTACATTCCTCAACTTCGTTGCATTGCCGAATTGCCGCATCGCCGCGTAGCGCGCAGCTTCCGACGTCATGCCGCCGTCTATGAATTCCTTCTCCACCTGGGCGCGATGAAATGCCATCTCCTCGTCGAGTTCGCTGTGGAACCGCCCGCGGCTGAAGAGAATCGAAAGCTTCTTCACCAACCTGATGAAAGCATTCATCTATGCCTCCTGCGCATCGCTCAAGACCCGCCCGATCGCCGCAATCATCTGCCCGAACTGCGACAACTCGACGTCCAATTGCCTGCGCCCGGCAGCGGTCAACGTATAGAAACGCGCGCGCCGGTTGGTCTCCGTCATCTTCCATTCGGCCTTCACCCAGCCCTGCAGCAGCAGCCGCTGCAACGCCGGGTAGAGTGAGCCTTCTTCCACCGTGAGCACATCGTCCGAAAGCCGTTTGATCGAGAGCGCAATCCCATAGCCGTGCAGCGGCGCGCGAGTCAGCGTCTTCAGGATCAGCATGTCGAGGGTTCCGGGCAGCAGGTCGGGCTTCTTGGCCATACCTATTACTATAGATAATCTATGGATAGAGTGTCAATGGATTGATCTCATGGCTTTCGCCCGTGGTCTCGGCGAGGCTGTCATTCTGAGCGAAACGCAGTGAAGTGAAGAATCTGCTTTTGCCTGACTGCTTCCGTAAACAGCAGATGCTGCGTTTCGCAGCGGGAATCTGTAAGGAGAAGCAGATCCTTCGCTTCGCTCAGGATGACCGTCCTGGCGCTCAGAGCCTGCCTTGGCGATGTAGACTACATGCGGGCCTCTTCTTTGCGTTTGAAGGTTTAGGTGTAGCCTACATCACCTGCCTACCCCTCTTGACACACTGGCTAGCCTGTGTTAGCCTCGGGCCGTCTCGCTAAGGGGCGTCTGGACCCGTGCCCGACGCCCCGGAGGTGGTCTCATGCCCGTCCGTAAATCGCCGGTTCGCACCCCCGCCCTGCTGCGCGCCAATCGCGCCAACGCCCTCAAGTCCACCGGCCCCCGCTCCGCCCACGGCCAAGCCCGCAGCCGCCTCAACGCCCTGCGCACCGGCCAGTACGTCCGCGACTTGCGCGGCCAGCTCGAGCGCCTGGGCGACACCGACGCCCTCTTTCTGCTCGACTGGATCTATGCCCAGCTCCTGCGCCGCTTCGTCACCCGTACCCGGCGCCATCGGGACCTGAACCGACGCGCGGCCAGCCGGTTGTGGTGCCGGCTGACGGGACAGCAGCAGTCCGGGGTCCGTAAGGAGGAGCACGGCTCGGGTGATGCCATCTCATCCCCTGGTCCTTCCAAATCGTTCGGTTTGCGCCCGTTCAGTGATCGCATGCGGTTGGAGAATCACCGGGGCGCCGGTCTTGTTTTCTGGTACCCCTATCGCAGCCGTTACGCCTGCCGCGCCAGGGGCGCCCCGCTGGTGCCGGCTTTCGCCGACTACTACGGCGACGGCCGGGTGACCCCCGGCTACCGATGGCCGCGCGCCGCCCAGGGTCGCCGGAAGGATTGCGTGGTCCCGGGGGGCTCAGTGACCGGTGGGGGACCATACCCCGGAACGAAGCCGGAATGTCCTTTAGAATCAGAGGGGTCAGCTCAGGCTCGGTCAATGGCGGACCGGCCCGGTGCGGAGGGTCCTGAGGGCCCAGCCGGCGGTCGGGCCGCAAGGGCTGAAGAGCAAGTGGGGTCGGGGCTGGCGCGGCTGAAGCCGCCGGGCTTGACAGCCTTAACTTGCACAACGATCCCAACCAGCCCATGGGCCCCGGCTGCCTCCGGCAGCGAGTTCGAAGCGTTGGGGTACGAAGGCGAGTTTCGCGACGATCTCGAATTGGGGGCCGAGTTGGGGGAGGAGGCGTGGGGTGACTCCTGCCAGGCGCTCGCCGACGAGGGCGGTCCGGCGGACAAAGATGTCCTCGATCGCTTGCTCGGCCGGCCAGGGCCCGGCGGCCTGACGCTCCATCGGCCGGAGCTGGAAAGGCCAGGTGAGGATGACGGCGCGTTCTGGGAGGAGGTGGCCGAACGTGCCACCGCGGACGAATGCTATCTGGGAGAGCTGCGGCAGGCGGCGAAAGCCAGGGGCCCGGAGGCGGCACGGTTGCTGGTGGACCGGCTAGCGCGCAGTTGCGGCGCGATTCGGCAGCTCCGCGAGCGCGGTCTCGGCCGCCCGGACAGCGCCCAGCTCCTTGCCCCTAAGACCGGAACCGGCAGTACCGGTGGCGCCGATGGTGATCCCCGAGCCATTGGTGATCCCCGCGAGCGTCCAGGTGCTTCGGTCTCGCAGGAGTTGGGAGACCAAAGCGTAGTGCAAAGCGTGACCGGCGCGGTCCGCCACTACATGGCCGACGAGCGGATGGCCCAGCATCACCAGATCGCCGATCAGATCCAGAATCTTGTGGCGGCAAAACTCGTCGGGAAAGCGGACTCCTTCCGGATTCATGACGCCATCGCGCGTGAGCACCACGGCGTTCCCGAGCGATCCGCCGCGCACCAGGCCATTCTTGCGGAGCATCTCCACTTCCTCCACAAAGCCGAAGGTGCGGGCGGGGGCGATCTGGGTCGCGTAGCTTCCGCCGTGGTTCCCGTTGTGCCCTTCCGAAGCGGTGAAGTCAAGCATCTGCTCGCCAATGAAGGGATGGGGAAAGACGATGCGGTAGGAGACTTTGAAGGTGTCACTGGGGTAGACGGCGATGCGCTTGGCCCCGTCCACGACTTCGACAGGCTTCAGGATGCGCGCATAGCGGCGCTCGGCCCGCTGACGGCGCAGGCCGGCCTCGCCGATCATGCTCACGAACGGCAGGGCGCTGCCGTCCAGGATGGGGACCTCGAGGTTGTCAATCTCCACCCGGACGTTATCCACGCCCGATGCGGCCAGCGCCGAGAGCAGGTGCTCGGTGGTGGAGATCAGCACTCCACGCTTCATGAGGCTAGTGGCGTAGCTTACGCGGGTCACGTTGCGGGCGTGGGCCTCGATCTCGAAGCCGTCAAGGTCGGTGCGGCGGAAAATGATGCCGTGATTGGCCGGGCCGGGCACAAGCCTGACGGTCACCGGAACTCCGGTGTGCAAGCCAAGGCCGGTCACGCTGACGGGTGAACCGATGGTGTGCTGATGGTCCAAATAGTCCTCCGGCGTTTCGTCGTCCAGCGTCCTGCGAAGTCAAAGCATGTTGGATGCCACGCGCATCCAAGTCGGATGATTCGCCGTATAATCAATGGATTGAGTAGCTTCCTTAGATCTTTCGAACAACTAGACTGTGGCTAAACAGACACAGTTCACGTCGGGATGTACTCAGGTGAGGCCACACTGAAAACCGAATCTCTTGGCTTCGACATCCAAGCGAATCGTATTGTCCTGTTCAGGAGTATTGGAGAGGAAGTTTACTAAGAATTCCGAGCCCTCTGCTTTCTGAGGCAAAGGCTCCGACAGCGAGAGATTCGGTAAGCTATTGGCAGGCTTAACGTTAGTTTGCCCGGAGAGATTCGAACTCCCGACGGCTTGCTTCGTAGTACTATGGCTCCCCTCAACAGCCGCCCTCGCAACTTCTTCAGGGTCAACGTTCGATCGTTTCTTCATAGCCCAGAAATGAGCAAAATGCGCCAAAAATGTTCCAGAACTGCCTCATTGTGGACGCGATGTTCCAAAATTCCGGTCGTGTTCATTTCGCGTTGCGATCCAGCTTTGCCTGGGTCACAAAATGATCCGAGACTCCATCGGCGCTTAGTCGCGTGGCAAAGGTATGGCGTAGCTCGTACAGGGAAAACCGCGGCACGCCAGCCTTCCGGAGTGTCGTTCCCCAAACCTTCTTGAGGCTGCCGTGGTAGGCCTTCTTGCCGCGTGAGCTGAGTCTGGGAAAGAGGTAGTCCGATCCAGCCGTCTCCTCAATCCGCCACTTGAACGCCTCGCGGGCACGCTCGGTCATCGGCATGTCCCCGACCCCGCTCGGCGTCTTGGAATCTTGGATGTGGAAAACAGCGTTCTCCAGGTCGACTTGCGATTTCTTCATCGGCATCAGCCCTTTGTACGGCCGAAGACCCATTTCGGAGATGATGACGATGGCCTGCTTCAAGTAGTTGGGAGCCATCATTTCAATCCGCTCCTGCTCGCTCGCCGTCACGTAGTGAGGCTTACGGGTCGTCTTGCTGAGGGGAGCGGGAAATTCAACGGCGTTGCACGGATTGCTTGCCAAACGTTTCTGCTTCACGGCGACGTTTAGTATTCTTCGCAGGATCCTGAACTCCTGATGGACGGTGGCTGATTTGAGCTTCCCGTGGTATCGCGGACCGAGCTTGGTCTGAACACATCTCCTGCAGTTCAGGCGGTCGGCTAGGTATTGCTCGATCGCTGTCGCCGTGATGTCGGATAACCGAGTGTTGCCAAAAGCCGGCCGCAGGAGCCCAACAGCGTTGAGGTTCTGTGTGGGTGCCCATAGCCCTAAACGGAGGTTTCGATCGAACTTCCAGAAACCAGTCTGCCCACTCGCCGAACGTCAGATTTCGGGCGACGAGCACAGTTGGCAGCTGTCCGTCGTCTCTAGCATCTAAACGCCTTCGCAAAAACCGCGCGGCTTCCTGTTCGTCAGTGGTGGCGGCCGACTCCTTCACGATCTGGCCGTCACGGTTGCGGTATCGCACCCACCAGAATGCCGAAGTGGGGCGGCGGAAAATGGCTCCTCCGGTCTTACGTGGCCTACCCTTGGACATCGATTCCTCCATTTACAAAAATCTGGGTATCCACTTGACTCAGGTGACCCCAACCTATAGTATGCGAGCTCATGGAGGATTACCCTCGGACCGCAGCGGACTTCGAGGCTCGCTTCCGCTCGGAGCAGGCCTGCCGGGAGTATCTGTTCCAACTCCGCTG
>DATDGR010000350.1:0-3711 GCA_036521995.1 Terriglobia bacterium
AATAATCTTTTTCAGGAAATGGAACTTGCTCTTCTTGGCGGTGGACGACGATCCGGCGTCACTGTCGCCCGATTTCTGGTCTGAGCCGGAAGCCTTGGCGGTGTCGCTGGCTTTTTCGCTGCTGCTCGGCGGAGTGCTGGAGCTCGGGTCGGAGCCGGCAGCTGTTTCGGTGGTGCTGCCTGCTGCCGGGGCGGCAGGAGTTTCGGCCGGGGCTTCAGCCTTAGAAGGAGCCGGCGAAGAAGCGGCGGGCTCAGCCGGAGAAGTTGAGGGCGCATCGCCGGAAGTTGGGGGTGCGGCCGAAGGCGCTGGAGGAACAGCACTCTCTGAGTTGGCAGGAGGAGACGTGGCGCCACCGCCGGGACTCCCAGCAGGTGAACCCGCAGGCGAAGAGGAATCCGAAAGCGGCTCGACAGCAATGTTAGCGGTCGCCGGGCTTGGAGCCTGACCCTTGGTCTGTGCCAAGGTCGAAGGGTGTCCACTCGGAACCACGGGCCCGTGCCGGGTGGCGGAGAGGTCCGGCGAACTTGACATCAAGCCTTCGGCGCGGGCCGTGAGGCTATGGTGGACCTGCTTGGCCACCGCCTGGTCAGCCCGGGCGCGCGCCAAGGTGGCCTTGGTGGGCTTGGGAACGGGCTCATGCATGGCTACCAGTCGTGCCTTTGCGTTCTTGACCTCTGGGCTAAGCGGGTAGTCCGTCAGCACGCGCGCGTAGGCTGCGGCGGCGTCATCCCGCTTGTGGAGCTTCTCCTGGGTCTGTCCGAGATACCATAAGGCTTGGTCTGCCTGGCTGAAGCTCGGATAGCTGTCCGCGATCTCCTGGAAGCGGGAAGCGGCCGCACGGTTCGCTCCTCGCCTGTAGTAAAGAAGCGCCGTGTCGTAGTCGCCCTGCGCCAGCACTTCCTGAACCTCGCGCAGCCGACCTTTGACGGTCGGCACCATCGAATTGTCCGGGTACTTCTCGAGAAAGATCTTGAACTCCGCCTCGGCCGCGCGCGCTTCCGTCAGGTCGCGGTCAGGTTTCCCCATAAGCCGGAAATGGCACATACCGGCGAGGTACTCAGCCTGGGGCGCCTCAGGCGCTGTGGGAAAGAAGGTGATGAAGTCCTTGTACTCGGCCTCGGCCTGGGTCAGCCCAGAAACCCCGCCTTGCTTGTAGAAAGACTCGGCCGTCAGCAGCTTGGCCTTGGAGAGATACTCGCTGTCGGGATAGGTGTTGATCAGCACCTGCAGAGTGAGCCGGCCGACATCGTAGCGCCCCTGGTCAATCTCCCGGGAAGCCTTCTGGTACAGAACCTTGTCGGGCTGATCGCCGGGAGCTACACTCTTCGAACCCAGGTCCTGGTTCCGGTTCGGGTGGAAGAGGCAGGCGGGTAAGACCGCGATCGCCAGCAACACCAGCAGGAACGAAAAGACAGAACGCCCGGGTGTGGTGCTCTTCAGTTGCAGGCTGTGATCAGACTTCATGAACGCTCGAACGAAGGCTCTTTGTTATTTCGATTTCAATCGTTTCGGGTTGCCAGGCGCAAGGCCTCGCGCACTCCCCTAACCCATCGATAGCCGGGCTCATCGGCATGCGCTACTACGCGTCGCCGGATCGAGCCTGGCAGAGTGGCTCCCTAAGTCAGGTCCTCGAGCCGGGCCTGAAGAGGTCCCGGTTATGAAAGATGTCAAAACCACTAGCTAAGATGTCTGCGCCCGTTGGCGCTAGAGCCGGAGGAGTCGGGCCGGCTGTGCAACTTTCGCCCGTGAGTCCGGCGCAAACTCCAACCCCAGGATTCAAAGGAACCCGCCAGCGCCGAGCCATACCACTCCAGATTAGCACACGGTGAAGAGAAAAAGGACGGTCGCAAGCGGCTTGAAGTCGAGCGGGTTGAAGCTTCTTGCGGCGGACGAAGCAAGCGATGGCGGCAGTCAGAAGCTGTCGGCCTCAGTCCAGGAGGCGCGGAGTCTACGCTACCAGTTCCATGACCAGTTGAGTATATTGTTGAGTTTGCAGAAGGAGGCCAGATGCCACATTACAAGTACCTGATCGTGGGCGGTGGAATGACCGCCGATGCGGCCGCAAACGGTATCCGCGAGGCCGATTCCGGCGGATCCATCGGCCTGATCAGCGCGGAGCAGAATCCACCCTACAACCGTCCGCCGCTCTCGAAAGGCCTATGGAAGGGTGAGGCGTTGGACAGCATCTGGCGCGGCACGGAGAAGCAAAACTTCACCCTTCATCTGGGCCGGAAGGCACAATCCCTCGATCGGGCCAAAAAGATCGTGACGGATGACCAGGGGAGCGTTTACACTTTCGAGAAGCTTCTTCTTGCCACAGGCGCCACCCCCCGCCGGCTTCCGTTCGACGATGGTTCCATCATCTACTACCGCACGGTCGAGGACTACCGGAGCCTTCGCGCGCTGACGGAGCAAGGCCGCCGGTTCGCTGTTATCGGCGGCGGATTCATCGGCTGGGAGATTGCTGCAGCCCTGGCAATGAGCGGCAAGGATGTGGCGATGCTTTTCCCGGGGGAAGCTATCGGTAACCACATCTACCCGATTGATCTGGCCCGCTTCCTTAGCGACTATTACAGGCAAAAAGGAGTGAATGTGGTCCCAGGAAGCACGGTCACCGGCTTGGAGAAGAACCACCAGGGCACCAAGGTGAAAACCAAAGGTCAAGGCGACTTTCGTGTGGATGGCGTAGTGGCCGGCATTGGCGTCACACCCAACGTGGAGCTGGCGCAATCCGCGGGACTCTCCGTTGACAACGGCATTGTCGTCGATGGGTCTCTGCGCACGAGCGATTCGGACGTCTACGCCGCCGGCGACGTTGCAAATTTCTTGAGCCCGGCGCTTGAAAAGCGCCTAAGGGTCGAGCACGAGGACAACGCCAACACCATGGGCCGCGCGGCGGGCATGGGCATGGCGGGCCAGGCGAGGCCTTACCACCACCTTCCCTTCTTCTACTCGGATTTGTTTGACCTTGGATATGAAGCGGTCGGCGAGCTGGACCCACGTCTGGAGACCGTCCCGGACTGGAAGGAACCGTACCGCGAGGGCGTAATTTATTACTTACGTGACGCCCGCGTATGCGGCGTACTTCTGTGGAACGTTTGGGGTCAGGTGGAGGCGGCTCGGGAGTTAATCGCTGAACCAGGTCCTGTCCGTGCCACCGATTTGAAGGGCCGACTTCCGAAGGCGTAATGGGTGGATTTGGCCTACTGGTCGCCCACGATCCGATTACTCTTTATTCCCTTGACCCAGGCTCGCCTGGGGCCGGCGAGCTGGACGCTTAGCGGCGCCCTATCGGATGGAAACAGAAATCAGGGAACTCATCACGGAGCTCGTCGTGATGGCGGGTCGACCTGCCAAATTAAAATAGGAGGAGCCTACCTGGAGGATGTCGTGAAGAGATACACCCGGAAGTTGTTGCCGTTATGTCTGGTTCTCCTGTCGCTCGGCGTGCGCGATGTCGCGGTCGCCCAGCAGCCGCCACCGGAGCATCCACCGGCCGATGTTGCGGGCAGATGGACGATCCATTCGAAAGGCCCGACAGGCGTAAACGCAACGAAATTCATCGAACTGAAGCAAGAAGGCAGCACCATCACCGGCCATTTCAAAGGTCCGTACCAGTCGGGAGGACTAGAAGGCACTGTGAACCAACAGCACATCGTTTTCCGCACGAAAACCCGTGAGCCGCTGGTCTTCCGAGGCAGGGTTGAAGGC
>DATDGR010000351.1:0-26372 GCA_036521995.1 Terriglobia bacterium
ATTCGCTGCTTGCTCACCGACGCGTCCCGCTGCCGGAGCTGCGCAGCGTCTGCAAAGGCTTTCTCGGCGTCAGCCTTGCGCCCTGCCTGCTGGTAGAGAGCGCCCAAGCGCTCCTGCACGTGGGCATCCTGCGGATTCAAGTTAGCGGCCGTCTTCAGCCACTTCTCGGCCAGCGCCAGATCGCCCTCCTTCAGGTAAGCCGATCCGAGGTAATAGGCCGTATCCGGGAAAGGAGGGTCTGTGGCGGCCTGGATCAAATCTTTGATGGCCGCCGCGGGGTTTCCTTCCATCAGATCGAGCCGCCCCAGGTAGTACATCACATCCGGACGATCTCCCGCCGCAGCGCGCACCGTTTCAAACTCCTGGCGGGCCTCGCCGGTTCTCTGCAACTCGAACAGGGCCACGGCCAGTGGGAACCTGGCCCGGAGCACCAGCTTGGGATCGAGCGCCAGAGCCGCCCGGAATTCCCGCGCCGCCTCCTCGTAGCGGTCGCTCTTCAGATCGGCGTAACCGGCGCCCAAGTGCAATTCGGGGCCGCCTTTGGCATCCCAACCTTGGTCCTGACTCCGCACCCGAGTTGGATCCTGGCTCCAACCGGACGCGGAAACGCCCAGGACGCAGGCCAAGAGTACAAGGACTGATGCCTTACCGGCCTGACGCTCGATAGTTGCGGCCGGATACACGTCTTTCGCTTTGGTGTGAACCATAGCCGTCCAGGATTGGCAAGAAGTTGAAGCGCCCAGTCGCGGGGCTCTATTCTAACGCCCCTTTTGCTCCAGCCGCCCGACACGGCTGCACTAAATTAACATCACGGGCGCGAGGGCTGTCAAGCGCTTTTCGCCTCCGCCTTAAGGCTGTCGTATACTCTCAATCGGCCAACAGAGAACGGCTGGCGTACCGGTTGGAAAAACGTCGAGGAGGTTGTTGCCCCATGTCAAGGAACATCTGGTCCAGAATGATTTCAAGCTTGCTGCTCGCGGCCCTGGCAGCACTCGTAGCCCCCCAAGCGGCGCCGTGCCAGTTGGTGGAGCAATTCAATCCGCCGAAAGCGAACTGCTGCCTGCAGGGCGCAGCTCAGAACCTTGCCGACCAGCTTCAGGACTGGAATCAGATCGGCCGCTACCACGCCGACGATGAGAGGTTGAAGGCGCAGCCCCCCGATTCGCACCGCGTGGTGTTTCTCGGCGACTCGATTACCGATGGTTGGAACCTGGCTCAATCCTTTCCCGGGAAGCCCTACGTGAATCGCGGCATCAGCGGTCAGACCACCCCGCAGATGCTGGTGCGAATGTATCCGGACGTGATTGACCTGAAGCCCGCCGCCCTCATAATTCTGGCCGGCACGAACGATATCGCGCGCAATACAGGCCCTGAGACCCTGGCCATGATCGAGGAGAATTTTCAGGCCATGACGGATCTCGCCGAGGCTCACGGCATCAAGGTAATCCTGTGCTTGCTGACCCCGGTCAGCGATTACACCGAGCACAAGCAGACGGAGCGCCGTCCCCCGGCGGACATCCTGAAGCTGAACGCCTGGCTCAAAGAGTACGCCGGCCGGGCGCACCCAGCCATCGTCGACTACTATTCCGCCACGGTCGACGACAAAGGGATGTTGAAGGAGGGTTACTCCAACGATGGCTTGCATCCCAACGCCAAGGGATACGAGCTGATGGCGCCCGTCGCGGAGGCGGCCATCGAGACGGCCGTGCAATGACGACGGAGTAGCCCGACGAGGTCTGGATTCTTAGGGTCAACGCCCGGAAGTCGCGCGCTGAGCCGCCGCGTCCATCCCGAGCGCGATCGCGCCCAGCACTCCGGCGTTGTCCCCGAGCTTGGCTGGCACGACGTATTGATCGATCTGCTCGACAAGTTCACGCACCTGAATATAGCGGTTCAACAGCTCTAAGGCCTTGCTCCTCAAGAGAGGGAAAAGGCCCGGCTGATGCATGACGCCGCCGCCCAGGATAATTCGCTGCGGCGACAGGGTGCAGACCAGGTTCGTCACGCCGAGCGCCAGGTACTCGGCCTCGAGATTCCAGGCCTGATGATCCGCAGGCAGGTGCTGGCCTTTGCCTCCCCAGCGCGCCTCGATCGCCGGACCGGACGCCAGTCCTTCCCAGCAGTCACCGTGAAACGGACAGGCCCCCCGGAAAGGGTCGGTCTGCCAGTTATGGGGAATCCGCATGTGGCCCATCTCCGGATGAAGCAGGCCGTGCATCAGCCTTCCCTCGACCATCCCCCCGCCGCCGATGCCTGTGCCGACGGTCACATAAGTGAAGGTATCGAGTCCTTGGGCGGCGCCCCAATGGCGTTCGCCTAGCGCGGCTCCGTTCACGTCCGTGTCGAATCCCACCGGCACACCAAGAGCTCGCCCGATTGGGCCCGCCAGGTCCGCGTACTGCCAGTCGAGCTTGGGTGTGGACGTTATGTAACCGAAATGTGGCGACGTAGGGTTAACGTCGATAGGGCCGAAGGACGCAATCCCAACCGCGGTGAGGGATTCGAGCATGGCCTGCTCCCGGAAGAAGGCCACCACTCGGCCGACCGTCTCCTCAGGCGACGTGGTTGGGAACTCCCGCCGCGCCCGAAGATCGTCAGGGCTTGTCCCCACGGCGCACACGAACTTTGTCCCTCCAGCTTCGACTGCGCCAAACAAAGCCATGACTCCCTCCGCCGACCTTCACGGCCGGCCGTAAATTCAGGGTGGCTTCTGCACTCTATCAGAACCAGGGTCGCGCTTGAAGCTACGCCTCCTTAAGGATTTTCCAGCGCCACCCTGCTGAAATTAGCTCCCCCGGCGGACACCGCTTAGGTTAAAATCGCCTGCCACTGGACCCAGAGGTTGGCCGGTGATCGCCACAAAGATCGGAGCCCCACGAATGGCAGCGTTCCAAGGAGGCACCCAGCTCGATCAACGATCCCGCCTATTTTCTTCCGGCAACGCCCTGCCTTTTGCCTTGGTAACCGTTCTGTTCTTCCTCTGGGGAATTCCGAACAATCTGAACGACATCCTCATCAAGCAATTCATGAAGTCATTCGAGATCACACGTTTCAAAGCGGGGCTCATTCAATCGGCCTTTTACATGGGATACTTCCTGCTCTCCATGCCCGCTGCTTTGATCATGCGAAAGTACGGCTACAAGGCAGGATTGGTGACCGGACTCTTCCTCTTCAGCGCCGGGACCTTTCTGTTCTGGCCGGCGGCCATCGTCGGCCGGTATGGGTTTTTCCTCTTCGCTTTGTTCGTGATCGCCAGCGGCCTGGCTTTCCTCGAGACGGGATCGAATTCGTTCATTGCCGTCCTGGGCGATCACCGCACTTCCGAGCGGCGTCTTAATTTCTCCCAGTCTTTCAACCCGCTCGGGGCCATCACCGGTGCGCTCATCGGAACCGTCTTCATCCTCTCCGGAGTTGAGCTGAGCTCACAGCAGATCGACGCCCGCAAGCTCGCCGGTACCTACGACGCGTATTTACGCAGTGAAACTTTAAGAGTGGTCACGCCCTACTTGGTTCTGGGTTCGGTTGTTTTTCTGTGGGCGTTGCTGATCCTGCGAACTAGGTTTCCCAAGGTGGCCGAGGAGGCGGAACCTCTGCACAATCGACGCCAGGGCAGGTTAGCAGACTTGTTTCAACATTCCCACTTTGTTCAGGGCGTCCTCGCCCAGTTCTTTTACGTCGCTGCCCAAGTGGGTACCTGGAGCTACTACATTCAATACGTCCAGGACTACACCCGGGAGCCGGAGAAGATGGCCGGCTATTTTCTCACCGGAACTCTGGTTGCCTTCGGTGTCGGCCGCTTCGTAGCGACCTATCTGATGAAGTTCATCCAGCCGAACCGCCTGATGGGCGCGTACGGCATCATGAACATCACACTCGTTAGCATCGCGGTTCTGCTGCCAGGCTGGATAGGCGTGTGGGCGGTGTTCGGCACCAGTTTCTTCATGTCGCTGATGTTCCCTACCATCTTTGCGCTCGGCATCAAGGAGCTGGGACCCAACACCAAGCTCGGCGGCTCCATGATCATCATGGCGATTGTGGGGGGCGCTGCCGCTCCGCCCGCCATGGGGCTCGTATTTCAATTCACGCACAGCATGGCTGCGTCGATGCTCGTTCCCCTGCTCTGCTACGTTTTCATCACTTATTACGCCTACTATGGCTCCAAGGTGCGCGTCCCTGCAGACACGGTCACCGTAACGCGGTAGGATCCCGTAAATTTCGCCGTAACCTTTCGCCTCACCGGCGGTTTATGTCATGTTAAGCATGGGGCGTGAGGGTCTGGCTTTGAAGACTCGCGGGAAGGAAGCTGACGAGCAGCTTCTGGTGGAAGCGGCGCAGGAAGATCCGCGCCGTTTTGTCGAGCTTTACGAGGCCAACTTTGATCGCGTGTACGCTTTCATTGCGGCCCGCGTCCGCAACCGCGCCGAGGCCGAGGACTTCACCTCCGAGGTGTTCCACAAAGCGCTTGCCAACCTGTCGCGCTTCGAATGGCGCGGCGCTCCTTTCGCAAGTTGGCTCTTCCGGATCGCGGCTAACGCCATGGCGGATCGTTCCGCTCGCCTTGCCAGGGAGGGCGAGGTTCGGTTGCCAAACCATCCTCCGGAACAGGTGCAACCGGTTGGCCTCGAGGAGGCCGAACAGCGCGCCCGGCTGTATCGTCTGGTCAGGCGGCTGCCGCGGGATCAGCGGCGCGTGATCGTCATGCGCTTTGCCGAACAAAAAAGCATTCGAGAAATCGCTGAGGAGATGAGACGGACTGACGGATCGGTAAAGCAGCTTCAAATCCGGGCCTTGGAGAATCTACGGACTCGAATGGCGAGCAAGTCGGGTGGTGCCCATGGCTAAGCGGGCCACAATCGATCAACTCGACGCCGCCGTCGAGGCGATGCTCACCCGGCACGAGCCCGCCGCCGCTTCTACGCCCGGCGATTCCGCTCTTACCGAACTGGTGAGGCTCGCTGCCGGACTGAGCAATCTTCCTCCGGAAGACTTCCGGACATATCTCAAATCAGAACTTGAGAGGAGAGCTCGTATGGGAAGCACGGCAAAACCCGCCCCGGACCCAAGGCCGGAGGCTACAAGAGTAAGACCCGTTCCAGAGGGCTACCACACCGCGACGCCTTACCTGACAGTTCGCGGTGCCGCCGATGCCATCGAGTTTTACAAGAAGGCATTCGGAGCCACGGAGGTGATGCGCCTCGCCCAGCCTGACGGGAAGATCGGACACGCCGAGATCAAAATTGGCGATTCACACATCATGTTGTCCGACGAGTTCCCGGACTACGGCAGCCTCGCCCCGCAATTAACGGGTGGGTCACCGGTGACCATCCACCTATACGTCGAGGATGTCGATACGCGGGCCCGCGAGGCGATCGCGGCCGGCGCCAAGGTCTTGCGGCCGGTACAGGACCAGTTTTACGGCGATCGCGCTGGTAAGCTTGCAGATCCTTTCGGGCACACCTGGTTCGTCTCAACACACATTGAAGACGTGCCGCCCGAAGAAATAGAGAGGCGGGCCAAGGCCTTCATGCAGCAGCAGGGTGCCAGCGCGGCGCAAAGTTCGGCGCCCAAGCAGGAGCCGGCGGCGTCGGGCGCAACCAGCCCGGGAGCGCGCGAGGGCTACAATGCCGTCACGCCCTATGTTACGGTTCAGCGGGCGGTGGAGCTGCTGGATTTCGTGAAGGAGGCGTTTGGAGCCACAGAGATCTACCGGGGCATCGGCGGGAGCGGCGGCCTTCACGCTGAGGTCAGAATCGGCGACTCGATCGTCATGATGGGCGGCTCACCGGGCATGTCTTTCCCCGAGAAACCCGCCGTCCTCCACCTTTACGTGAACGACGCGGACGCCGTTTACCAGCGCGCGCTCGAAGCGGGCGCCACTTCAACCCACGCGCCTGTTGACCAGGATTATGGAGACCGCGAAGCGGGTGTGAAGGACCCATTCGGCAACCAGTGGTACATCGCCACCAACAAGGCCACAGGGCACGTTCGGGAAGGCCTTCGCAGCGTCACGCCTTACTTCATTCCTCACGGCGCAAGCGAAATGATCGACTTCCTAAAGCAGGCGTTCGGCGCTGAGGAAGTTGCACGGTACGCGGACGCGGAGGGGACCCTCCAGCACGCCGCGATCAGGATCGGCGATTCGATGGTGGAGATGGGCGAAGCCCACGGCCCGTACCAGCCGGTGCCCATGGCGATCTACCTCTACGTGGCGGACGTCGACGCCACCTACGATCGAGCGCTTCGAGCGGGCGCGACGTCGATCACGCCGCCCGCGGATCAGCCGTATGGAGACCGCAACGCCGGCGTCCAAGACCGCTTCGGGCACACCTGGTACATCGCGACCCATATCAGGGCGTGAGATGTGGCCCGCACCGGTCCGAGCGACCTCGGCGGGTCTACTGGGCCACCACAACATCGATATCCCCGGTGGCAGCATCGATGGTAGCCGCGCCACACGTGGTGGGATTGCCGTCCGCGTCAAACCTGCATCCGTAAACGCCTGCCTCCTTGGCGCCGCATTGGGTGGCGTTCAGATTCACGGCGTACCAGCCTGAGCCCACCGGCTTTCCAGCCTTGTTGCCCTTGGCGTAAAGCGCCTCCAGGATGCCGCCGTTCGCAGTCCCGCCACCAGCACAGGCGAAATCATCCTCCCGGTAGGTGTACAGAATGCCCTTCTGAGCGTCGTAGAGGAAATCTGACGTCTCCGCCACGCCGTCGTCGTCTACGTCGGCCTCCTCGACCCAGAATGAAGCTGGCTGCGCTGTGTTCGCGGCGAGCTGGTCCTTGCCGATCGAGGTCTTGCTACTTTGCTGCTTGGCATTGGCGGCCGGCGCCGGAGACTGCGCCTTGGCCTTCAAGACCGAGCCCACCTTGACTTGAGGTGCGGTTTGTTGCGCCGCGGCGCCCGCGACCAGGGCGCTCAAAGCCAAGCTGACC
This sequence comes from Terriglobia bacterium, assembly GCA_036521995.1. Lineage (GTDB taxonomy): Bacteria > Acidobacteriota > Terriglobia > UBA7540 > UBA7540 > Gp13-AA77. The sequence continues at coordinate 6,937 of DATDGR010000351.1, forward strand.
GTTATTATCGGCATCATCGCTTTCTTCATGAAACTCCTCCTCGTTCGCTGGTTGTCGATTCGGCCACCCCTCCACTCCTGCGCTTATTCAGAGGGCACCGTGTTAGCCTCTCCCCGGAACAGTAAGCCTACGGTCGGACGGGGGAACAAGCAACTGTCAAAACTGACAGTGGTCCTCGTCGCTCGGCCGCCGTTTGGCCCGCTGAAGCGCGTCCCATCTTGCTTATTGCCTTGCCGGATCTTGCGCCAGCGAATCATAGATCGGCGGATCGCGCAGCAATGCGGGCACCAACATGGCCATGAAGCAGGCCCCCAGCATCGGCAGAAGCAAGGTGACGCTTCCCGTCAGTTCGATCACCAGGATGATGCCGGTAACCGGGGCGCGCACGACGGCCGTGAAAAACGCAGCCATTGCGACTACGGCCACTGCCGTCGGATCTGGAGCCACCCCGGGAAGCCAATGGGAGTAAAGAACTCCGAACATCAGACCGCTTTGCGACCCCAAGACCAGCATGGGGGCAAACAGCCCGCCCGGCGTCCCCGCTGCATAGGATACTGGCCCAAGCCCAAAACGAAGCAAGAAAACCAGAGGGAGCAGGGCGATTGATTCCATGCCGCCGAGCGTACGTTGTGTGATCGCGTCGCCGCCGCCGACCACGCCCGGCGTGAACCATGCCAGTATGCCCACCATGGTTCCAACCAGCACCGCAGGCAGTTCCGGCCGCCACCTGTGGAGTCTCCTGGCGGCTGCAAGTGTGCCGAGGATCGTGCGGTTGTAAGCGACACCCAGCAGGCCGGCGACGAGGCCCAGCCCAAGGTAGACCGGTACCGTTCCGAAACTGGGATAAGGCAGCAGCCCCACGCGGAAATCCGGCGCTTCACCGAGGAGCAACCGCGCCAGCTCGATCGCTCCGGCGGATGCTCCCAAGGTTGTGATCGTGATGCCTAATTCGAACCGCCGGACCAGTTCCTCGAGCACAAATACCGCGCCCGCGATCGGAGCGTTGAAGGCCGTGGCCAGCCCGGCGCCTGCACCGGCTGCCATTAGAGCCCTGCATTCATCCGCGTTGCGGCGGAGCGTGGTTCCGAAAAAAGAGGCAAGGCTTGCTCCCATCTGGATGGTGGGACCTTCACGTCCCAGCGCCAGGCCAGCCCCGATAGCGAGCAGCCCTCCCAGGAACTTTACCGCGATGACGTTCTGCGGAGTTCTCGGGGGCTTGCCCTTCAACTCCTCTTCGACCACCGGAATACCGCTGCCCGCCGCTTCGGGCGAGAAGCGGCGAACCAGCCAAGCCGCCACGGTGGTGGCCCCCACCGAGACGCAGATGACGAGCAGAAATCCAGGCACGGCCTCGCCATGCGCCCAGACAAGGAGCAGGTTCCGGACCCGATCGCCTTGCTCCAGAGCAAGCCGGAACACTGCTCCCAGCAACCCCGTGGCCGCTCCGGTGACGAGGGCCAAGACCGCCAAAACCAGCAGCCTCCGGCGCCCTTCCGCGGTCTTGGCCGTCCCTTCCGGTTCAGAGTTCAAGGCATTGCTCCCCGCATCGCACCGTCATTCCTTGTCGGTGCTCAGCCGGCGTCGCCGGGCTCGCGCTAATGTGTGCCCCCCCGGACTCGCTCCATCTGAGCGATGATTCTCGTGACCCACTCATCACTGGCGCCCGCCACCTGTCCTTTGAACGGCGCCCGTCTGAGTCTACGAACCAGGTTTGCGGCAGCATGAGCACCGGAAAAATTTTCTCGGCCAGGTCCTTGGCGGGCAGGATCGGAAAGGTGAAGTGGGTATCCTTGAGATAGCCCTCGATCAGTCCGGGATTGCAGCGAGAAGGCTCCACGAGTTCGGCCAGCGCTGCAGCCACTTCTCCGTGGCCTCGAAATGTTGCTCGTTCCACTTCTTGAAGTCTTCCGGTCTCCCTGGTGGGCAACTCCAGCACCGACTCCTTGCAGAAGCCTGGCACCTGAGCGGGTGTGCGTTGTTGGCACTTTACCAGCATTTCACCTCCAGAATAGACGATACTATACACCTCCGCATGTCCCTAAATCGGACGCCCCGGCGCCGCGATTCCCGCTTACGAAAACCCCTTGACAGGTGGCGATTACTGATGGTACATCTACTCTAGGTTTAACGAAGCCGGGGAGGAACCACTGTCGTGCGGTACTTCACTCCAACTCATCACCCGGGAAAACGGGCCCGGCCCCACATTTTGACGGTACGTTTCTTTTCCGGCTCGGGCCAAGGGTGAGGCGCAGCATTAGGGGCAAAGACGAAAAAACGAAAAAATACATCCCACGATATTTATGAAAACAAATGACTTAAAAAATTAAGTTGGCACATCCCACGATCTCGATGATAATAAGACACTTAGCTAAGTCTTGCCACGATGTTTATGAAAATAAAGGCGATACTGGATTATGATGGCGTCGCTCCAGCCACTTGTTGGCTTGAGATCGGCAGGTTGGGCGGCCGCTGAAAGCCGCCAAGACCCACGAACCTACAGTCGAAGTGGGACCTGGACGGGCGACAATCCATGCCACCGGAAGACCCGAAACTCCTTCATATCGCCGTGATCCCTGGTGACGGCATCGGCCGCGAAGTGGTCCCGGTGGCCGTCGCGGTGCTCGAACGGGTCGGCAAGAGATTCGGCCTCCGGTTTGACTTCCACACCTACGACTGGGGCTCGGATTATTACCTCCAGCACGGCTGCATGATGCCCGGCGATGCGCTCGACCAGCTTCGGGCGCAGCACGCGATTCTGCTCGGCGCCATCGGTCATCCCGAGATCCAGGACAACACCACGCTCAACGGGCTGCTGCTGCCCATTCGCAGAGCCTTCGATCAGTTTGTGAACGTGCGACCGGCCGTCCTCTACCAGGGAGTGAGCTCGCCGCTCGCCGGCGTTGAGCCAGGTTCGGTGGACATGGTGGTGGTGCGCGAGAATACCGAGGGCGAGTACGCCCAGGTGGGTGGATTTGTGCACCACCATAATGCCAACGAAGTGGCGGTTCAGGCGTCGGTATTTACCCGGCACGGGGTGGAGAGAGTGATTCGCTTTGCCTTTGAACTGGCGGTGCGGCGCAACGGCAAGAAACGAGTGACTTCGATCACTAAATCGAACGCCCAGGCGTTCGGCATGGTGCTATGGGATCGCGTCTTCGACGAGGTGAAGTCCCACTATCCCCAGATCCAGACCGAATCGCTGCTGGTGGACGCGGCCACGGTGCATCTGGTGAAGCGGCCTCAGACTTTTGACGTTCTGGTCGCTTCCAATCTGTTCGGGGACATCCTGAGCGACCTTACCGCCGTCCTCACGGGAAGCATTGGCCTCGCGGCCAGCGCCAATCTGGACCCGCTGCGCCGCTTTCCTTCGATGTTCGAGCCCGTGCACGGGTCCGCCCCGGATATCGCGGGCCAGGGAATTGCGAATCCTCTTGCCACCTTCCTGTCTGCCGCCATGATGCTGGAGCACCTCGGATTGAACGAAGCGGCCGCCGCCATTGACAGCGCAGTCCGAAAGCTGCTCGCCGAAGGCCAGGTGCGGACCGCCGATCTTGGAGGTCACAGCAGCACGCGGGAAGTGACCGATGCGATTCTGGAGGCGGTCAGCCGGTAGCCAACGGCACGCGCGGCGTCATCCTTCGGTCTTCCGGTGCTTTTTGGGGCGCTGGTTGTATTGCAGGATCTTCTTGCGGAGCCGGATGGAGCGCGGCGTCGCTTCCACGTACTCATCCTCGGCGATGAACTCGATAGCCTCTTCCAGGGTCAGCGGCCGGAAGGGAACCAGGCGGATGGCTTCGTCGGCCACCGAGGCCCGCATGTTCGTCAGTTTTTTCTCCTTGACAGCGTTCACGTCCATGTCGTCCCAGCGGGCGTTCTGCCCGATCACCATGCCTTCGTAAACCTCAACGCCCGGGCCCAGAAAGAGCTCGCCGCGCTCTTGCAGGTTCCAAAGCGCATAAGCTGTCGACCGGCCGGCGCGGTCCGCGATGAGCGACCCGGTGAGCCGCGACGGGATGTCACCCTGCCAGTCGATGTAGCCTTCAAACAGGGTGTTCATCACGGCCGTGCCGCGCGTGGCCTTCAGGATCTCCCCGCGCAGGCCGATGAGCCCGCGGGACGGGATCGAGAACTCCAGTCGCACCCGCCCGCTGCCGGACTGCCCGGAGCCGTGGCTCACGATCTTGTTGTTCACGCCCTTGCGCATCCCGATCTCCTGCATCAGGACGCCCACGAACTCCTGCGGCACATCGATGATGAGCTGCTCCAGGGGCTCCTGAAGCTTGCCGTCCACAGTGCGCGTGATGATCTCGGGCTTGCCTACGGCCAGCTCGTAGCCCTCGCGCCGCATCATCTCGATCAGAATGGCAAGCTGGAGCTCGCCGCGCCCGCAGACCAGGAAAGAGTCCGTGTTCTGCATCTCCTCCACGCGGATGGAGACGTTGGTCAGCAGCTCCTTGTCGAGGCGATCGCGCAAGTGGCGGGAGGTTACGTAGGTCCCCTCGCGGCCGGAAAACGGCGAGGTGTTCACCGTAAACACCATGGAGATGGTGGGCTCGTCAATCGGGATATGCGGCAGCGGCGCCGGCGACTCAACGCTGGTCACGGTCTCACCGATGGTGATCCCTTCCACTCCGGCGATGGCCACGATATCGCCCACTTCAGCGGTCTCCAGGTCAGTCCGCTCCAGACCTTCGAAGCCGTAAAGCTTAGTGATGCGGGTCTGCTGAACGCTGCCGTCCAGCTTGGCAATCGCCACTTCATCGCCGCGGTGCAGGGTCCCGGAGAAAATGCGGCCGAGCGCGAGACGGCCGTGGTATTCGCTGTAATCCAGGTTGGCCACCAGGAGCTGGAGCGCGCTGTCAGACTCACCGGCTGGCGGCGGAATGGTCTTGAGGATGGCCTCGAACAGCGATTGCAGGTTCCCAGAGGCGTCGTCGAGCGAAGTTCGAGCGATGCCGAGCCTGGCGATGGTGTATAGGATGGGAAAATCGAGCTGGTCTTCGGCGGCGTCCAGATCGATAAAGAGGTCGTAGACCTCGTTCACCACTTCTTGCGGCCGGGCGTCGGTCCGGTCGATCTTGTTGATGACCACGATGGGAGGCAGCTTGGCCTCGAGCGCCTTACGCAGCACGTAGCGCGTCTGGGGCAGCGGGCCTTCGCTTGCGTCCACCAGCAGGAGCACTCCGTCCACCAGCTTCAGGGCGCGCTCCACTTCGCCGCCAAAGTCGCTGTGGCCGGGCGTGTCCACGATGTTGATCCGAGTACCGTGGTAGATAATCGCCGTGTTTTTGGCCAGGATGGTGATGCCGCGCTCGCGCTCCAGCTCGTTGGAATCCATCACGCGCTCCACCACGGGCTCGCCTTGCCGGAAGATCCCGCTCTGCCGGAGCATGGCGTCCACCAGCGTCGTCTTGCCGTGATCGACGTGAGCGATGATGGCAACATTGCGGATCGACGAGTTCAACTGTACCTCCTGAGATGGTTCTTCGAGGCGTGCTGCCTGAAGTGGAAACGCCTTTACAGTGTAGCAGTGGATCAGGAGAAAAGGTTCCGAGCAGGCGCCGATGGAGGACTTGGCGGCCAGAATCTACAACCGCTCCGTTTCAACCTTGCCGATCAGCATGAAACCGCAGACTCTCAACCCAGCCTTGATCAGCGCCGTCCGTGAGGCCACGTTCCGGATGTTGCACCGGGCCGCTGGAACCCTGCCCGCGAGGTAGCATTCCTTCTTGACCTCCTGCAACAGAAAACTCGCGATTCCCCGGCGGCGCCAGTCCTCACGAACTTCCATGTACAAATCCGCGAACGGCCTGTTGTAGTGGAGCAGGAATCCGCCGGTGGCCACGACCTCACCGTTCAGTTCCACCACATAGTTTCCGACCGGTTCCGGTCCGTGCTCGAAGATCCGATCGTCAGTGCGTCTGGGACGAACCAGCGCGCCTGGAACAACGTGCTCGGTGGCGACGTGGTCCTCGAACAGCACGACATCGGCGCTCACCGAAGCCGAGAACTCATACAGCATCGAAGTAAGCAGAAGGTCATTGCTCTGGCACTCGATGAACTGGGCTCCCGAAAGTGCCAGGAGCCGCCGGAACAGCTCGCTGGCTCGTTTCCTGAACGGCGGCATGACAAAGAACTCAAACACCGTGTCCCTGTCCTCAACTTGCTGCCCTTTGATCGAGCCGTAGCCGACCCGGAGATCGTCGATCATCAGGAGATACGAGTCGGTCCAACCGCGCGCATGGCAGGCGTCATACCGTATCTGAAAATTAGTCTCTTGAAGGAATAGGGCGCGAAGTGGCTGAATCTGCGCGAGTTCCGTCCGGCGGGCGGTCACGGTCATTTCGGGGCCTGCCTAGCCTTGTTTCTTCCCTCTGGCGAGGAGCGCGAGCTGGGTCCCTTTGGCGAGCCTGGCAAGAACGAGGTCATGGGCTTGACGCAGCAAGCGCTTGATCTCCGCTGGCGGCAGGGCGCTGGCCGTCTGGAGTGCGACCCACGTTGCGCGGGCTAGATAAGGCGCTGGAATGACGCCTGGCTGCTCGACCAGGGCGGCAACGTCGTCGTCCGAGCACTTGAAAGATAACCAGTTGGCGGCTGGCTCCAGGGGCAATACAGCGAACATCTTGCCGCCGATCTTGAAGACCAGATCGCTACCCCACTGAACTTGTTCCGTGGTGTGCGGGAGCGACAGGCAATACTTGCGGACCGACTCGATCTCCATTCCGGCGTCAGATTGTAGCAGGTTTTCGGGACTCGTCTGTCGGAAAGGATCCAGAAATGTCGTTCTTGGCTTTCGACTTTCGACTTTCCATCCTAAACTATTATGAGGGGCCTGTAGCTCAGTTGGGAGAGCACCTGGTTTGCAACCAGGGGGTCGGGAGTTCGAACCTCCCCAGGTCCACCAACGTTCTTCACTCCAATCAGGCCGCTGGGTTTCTGGAAGGCGAAACTCGGGGTTACCTGCTATCCTGTTGATCATTCTAAGGAGGTCAAATGATCGCAAAGAAACGCATCGTGGCACCGACGATTGTGGCGCTCGCGGTCACAACCCTTGTCCTGGTCAACGCGCCCTTGGCTTTTTCCCAGGACGCGACCAAGAAACCCAACATCCTGGTGATCTTTGGGGATGACATCGGCTACTGGAACGTCAGCGCGTACAACCAAGGCATGATGGGTTACAAGACTCCGAACATTGACCGCATCGCCCATGAAGGCATGCTCTTCACTGACGAGTACGGCCAGCAGAGCTGTACCGCCGGTCGCGCCGCGTTTATCACGGGGCAATCTCCCTTCCGAACGGGGCTGCTGAAGGTCGGCTTGCCCGGAGCGAAGGAAGGGTTGCAGAAGGAAGATCCCACGATTGCCGATCTGCTCAAGTCACTGGGCTATGCCACCGGCCAGTTCGGCAAGAACCACCTCGGCGACCGCAATGAGTTCCTTCCCACGGTGCACGGCTTCGACGAGTTCTTCGGCAATCTCTACCACCTGAACGCCGAGGAGGAGCCTGAAAACGAGGACTACCCGAAGAATCCTCAATTCAAGGCGGCGTATGGACCGCGCGGCGTCCTGAAATGCGTGGCGACCACCACGGATGACCCCACCGAAGACCCGCGCTTCGGGAGAATGGGCAAACAGAAGTGCATTGACACCGGCCCGCTCACGCAGAAGCGCATGGAAACCGCTGACGAGGAGTTCCTGAACGCCTCTTTCGACTTCATCGACCGCGCCCACTCCAGCGGCAAGCCCTTCTTCGTCTGGCTCAACACCACCCGCATGCACATCTGGACGCACCTGAAACCCGCCTCCTACGGCAAGACCGGGCTTGGCATTTACGCGGACGGCATGGTGGAGCACGACGGGCAGGTTGGCCAGTTGCTCAAGAAACTTGATGACCTCGGGATCGCCGACAACACCATCGTGATCTATACATCAGACAACGGCGCAGAGACGATGAGCTGGCCCGACGCCGGAACCACTCCCTTCCGCAACGAGAAGAACACCAACTGGGAAGGTGGCTTCCGAGTGCCGTTTCTGGTTCGCTGGCCCGGCGTCATCAAGCCGGGGTCGATCAGCAACGACGTCTGCTCCCATGAGGACTGGCTGCCCACTCTGCTGGCTGCGGCCGGCGCGCCGGACGTGAAAGAGAAGCTTCTCACCGGCTACCCGGCGGGCGACCAGACCTTCAAGGTGCACCTGGACGGCTACAACCTGATGCCCGCATTCAAGGGCGAGGCTCCATGGCCGCGGAAGGAGTTCTTCTACTTCAACGACGACGGCAGCCTGGTGGGGTTGCGCTACGAGCGCTGGAAACTCGTTTTTGCAGAGCAGCGTGCCCACTCCTTTGACGTGTGGCAGGACCCCTTCGTCACGCTGCGCGTCCCGAAGCTCTTCGACCTGAGGGGTGATCCCTTCGAGGAAGCCGACCACAATGGGATCGATTATCCACACTGGCGAATCGATCGCGTGTTTCTGCTCGTGCCGGCCCAGGCTTTCGTCGCCCAGTTCCTGGCTACATTCAGGGAATACCCGCCCCGGCAGAAAGTGGGCAGCTTCAATCTCGACCAGGTGCTGCAGAACCTGATATCGACACCAGGCGAATACGCGAACTGACAAAAACGTGGCCAAAGGGCAATGGCTCGACAAGCGCCACTCAAGCACAAGGGTGTGCGTGCTGGGCGGCGAATTTCGCTCACGATGCAAAGAGCAAAAGCATGAGAGAACTCCTGTGGTGTGTTCCCCTCTTCATCTCTTTGTGTGCGGGCGCGTCGGCGCAGACATCTAACACGGCAGGGGAATTCTGGCCGGAAGTTGATGCCGATACCCAGTTGCCGTCGAATCTACGTCTGCTCCTGTTCGAGGGGCTAGAGAAAGGCCAAGAATCTCAATACCAGCAGTTGTTCGTAGGAGGGGGGCTCGGCTACCAGTTGAAACCTATCTTGAGGCCTCATTTGATCAACATTGATCAGGACAAGGAGCATTATCTCGTAGTCGGCGGCGGCTACGAATACCTGAGGACCATTCAGTCCGGAAAGGCGACGTATGAAAACCGGCTGGCGGTGGAAGCCATACCCCGTTATCGTCCCCCCGCTGGTTTCCTGCTGGAGGATCGGAACCGCGCGGAGTTCCGATGGGTCAACGGGCAGTACTCCACCCGTTACCGGAATCAGCTGACGGTGGAGCGCGACTTTCGAGCCCATAATTTCCGGTTTACACCTTACGCCTCGGCTGAAGCGTATTACGATGGGGCGAAGCACTCCTGGAATGAGGAGCAGTACACTGGTGGCATCCAATTCCCGTACAGGCGGCTCTTGATGCTGGATACGTATTATCTGCGCCAGGACTGCACCACCTGCAACCCAGAGCATTTGAATGTGGCGGGATTGACGCTGAGCTTCTTTTTCAGGAATAAAACGTGAAGAGTCTGCGATCCGGACCCACGTGCGCAGCCGAAAGCGAACTTCGCCGCCGAGAAATCGTTCCATGACCAGAACACCCGGACTGCGCCCGACGCCGCGCATTACCCCCAGTGCAAGCCGCCCTCCAGGGTCGACGCTTTCCGGGATGATCGGAGGAGCTGGCCGATGAACGTCCCAACCAGACCTCCCTGGTTCAGACCGAGTCGCGCCATCATCGTGCTGGCGCTGGCCGTCGTGGTGCTAGGCCTTGTCTGGTGGCGCTGGTCTGCGAAAACCCACCGGCAAGCCCAGTCAGCTTCCGCTGCCGCGCCTACCTACGTCGGCAAGGAGCGTTGCGCGCCGTGTCACACCGTCGAAGCCGCAGCCTGGCAGAATTCGCACCACGCCTTGGCCATGCAAAAAGCGACCGACTCGAGCGTTCTCGGCGATTTCAAGGACGCGCACTTTACGAAGGATGGAGTGACCTCGACTTTCTACAAGAAAGACGGCGGGTTCTTCGTTCGCACTGACGGGCCTGACGGCCGGCTCCAGGATTATGAGCTGCCTTACACCTTCGGGGTTTTCCCTCTGCAGCAGTATCTCGTTCCCTTTCCCGGCGCCCGCCTGCAGAGTCTCGTTCTGGCGTGGGATTCGCGAGCCAAGGATCAGGGCGGCCAGCGCTGGTTTCATCTTTATCCCGACCAGAAAATGCCTTATACCAATCCACTGCACTGGACGGGACGAAACCAGACGTGGAACTACATGTGCGCGCCATGTCACTCGACCAACCTGCGCGCCAATTACGATCTCGCCCAGGATAGCTACGCGACGACGTGGTCGGAGATCGACGTCTCCTGCGAGTCGTGCCACGGACCGGGCTCGAGGCACGTGAAGTGGGCGCAATCGCACAAGCAGGGCGGCTACCGGAACGATGAAGGCGACGACGGCTTGGTGGTCGATCTGAAATCCGGCCAAGGGTCGTGGTCCCAAGGGGATTCGGACACGCTTCACTGGCAGGGGGAAACGCGCTCACGCAACGAGGTGGAGACTTGCGCACCTTGTCATGCCCGTCGCCGTCCGATCACGAGTGACTATCAACCAGGCGAGCCGTTTCTGGACGCCTATGTGCCCAACCTGCTGGAAGAAGGTGTCTACTTCGCTGACGGCCAGGTCCAAGAAGAGGACTACGAGTACGGCTCGTTCATTCAAACCAAGATGTACCGCGCAGGCGTAACCTGCTCGGATTGCCACGACCCCCACAGCGGAAAACAGAAGCAGGCAAGCCTGAACGGCACTTGCGGACAATGTCACTCGCTGGCGAAGTTTGATACGGCCCAGCACTATCATCACAAACCGGGCACGCCCGAAGCCTTGTGCGTGAACTGCCACATGGCGACCCGGACCTACATGGTGGTCGACGCGCGGCGCGATCACAGTTTCCGGGTACCGCGGCCTGATCTTTCCGTGACGTATGGAACTCCTAACGCCTGCAACCAGTGCCATCGGGACAAATCCGCCAAGTGGGCGGCCAAAGCCGCGGCGCAATGGTATGGCCCCAGCCGCAGACAAGAACCGGGCTTTGTGGAAGCGATTGAGGCCGGCCGTCGCGGGTTGCCCAGCGCGGAAAGAGCGCTGACGACCCTAATTGCGGACCCGGCGGGGCCCGGCATCGCGCGCGCCACCGCCTTGACCCTGCTTCCGCAATACCTCACACCGGCCGCGATTCCCGCTGTGCAAGCGGCGCTCGGTGACAGCGACGCGCTCGTTCGCAGCGCGGCACTATCAGCCCTGGAACCGCTGGCGCCGCAGGGCCGCGTGCGGCTGGCGGCTCCGCTGCTTACTGATTCCATTCGGGCCGTGCGCATCCAAGCGGCGCTGCTTCTGGCTGGAACTTCGCCTGATCTGTTGCAAGAAGGGCAGAAAGCCGATCTGGGTCACGCGGTTTCGGAGCTGATCGCCTCGGAGATGGCGAGCGCCGAACGCCCCGAGAACCATCTGGACCTAGCGCTGCTTTACGCCCAGATGGGTCAAGCCGCTGATGCTGAGAACGAGCTGAAGACCGCGTTGCGGATTGACCCGAACTTTGTCCCCGCCATGGTAAATCTTGCCGACCTGTACCGGACCGAACAGCGGGATAACGAGGCGCAACAATTGCTGGAAAAGGCCATCGCGGTTGCTCCAAACGCTGCAGAGCCCATTTATGCCCTGGGCCTACTCAAGGTCAGGCAGAAACAGTATGCGGAGGCAGTGCGCCTGCTGGCCAGAGCAGCCGCACTACTACCAGACAATGTGCGCTATAGCTATGTCTACGCGGTGGCACTGCATTCCACCGGCCAGGCTGAGCAGGCGATCACAATTCTGAAGCAAGCTCACGCCAGACGCCCCGCCGACCGCGAAGTCCTGACCGGGTTGATTACATTTGAGCGAGACAGGGGGAACACGGCGTCGGCCATCACTTACGCCCAGCAGTTGGTACAACTTGTTCCCGACGACCCGAACGCCAAGACGCTATTGGCGGACTTGCGCGGCAAGGGGCACTGAGTCGGCGATGACCAACAGCCGGGCAACACGACTGAAGCTCTTTTCGGCGATAACGAGCGTGCTCGGCGTTACTCGCTCTTTGCCGCTGATCCTTGGACCGCGCTCTGCGGCAGCGCGAACGCGTAGAGCGTGTCCTCGACGGCCATGAGGACGTATTGCCGGCCGTCCAGTTCATAAGTGATCGGCCCGTTTCTCATCATGCCGCCGGCGTAAAGATGCCACAGCGTACTGCCGTTCGTGGGATCGAGAGCCAGCAGGTTGCCGTGGTTGTCAGCCGTAAAAAGCAGGTTGCCGGCAGTGGTCAGGATGCCGGCGGAGCCTTCACCGTCACCGAGCTCGTGATTCCATACGGGCTGCCCGGTGCGATAATCCAGGGCGCGAAGGGTGGAGTTGCCCCACAGGTCGCGATCGCGGCCGCCCCAGCCTTCCGCCTTGCCGGAGTAAGTAAGATAAAAGATGCTGAACACGCGGCGCGCGCTCACATAGAAAAGCCGGGTGAGCGGGCTGAAGCTGGGCGCCATCCAGTTGGAGGCGCCGTCGGAAGCCGGCTCCACCAGCGTTCCGTCCGGCCTCGGAGCGGCGTCGGGCTTGGGGATGGGATGCCCCTTTGCATCCACGCCGGAAGCCCAAGTGTTTTCAATGAAGGGGCGCGTCAACAGGTGCTCGCCCGTGGAGCGGTCAAGCACGAAGAAGAATCCATTTCGGCTAGCCTGCGCCAGTAGCTTACGAGGCTTGCCGTGGAAATCAGCATCAAAAAGAACCGGAGTCTCAACCGAGTCCCAGTCGTGAACGTCGTGCGGCGAGGTCTGATAGTACCAGACAAGTTTCCCTGTATCCGGATTGAGGGCCACGATGGCACAGGTGTAAAGATTGTCGCCCGGCCGCGCCTCGCCAGCCAGGACGGGATTCGGATTGCCGGTGCCCCAGTAGAGCAGGTTGAGCATGGGATCGTAAGTTCCGGTCATCCAGGTCATGCCGCCGCCGTGCCGGATGGCGTCCGAATCCTTAGGCCACGTCTCCGATCCCGGCTCGCCGGGCGCGGGCTCCGTGTACCAGCGCCATTGGAGCTCGCCCGTTTCGGGGTCGACGGATTCCAAAAAGCCCGGAATGTCGGTCACGTCTCCGGAGACGCCCACGATGACGTGATTGCGCACCACCAGCGGCGCCATGGTAGCGAAGTAACCGAGCTTGGGGTCGGCGAGTTCAATCGTCCAGCGGACGCTGCCGTCGCGGGCGTTGAGGCTCACCAAGTGAGCGTCCGGCGTGGTGAAGTAGAGCCAGTCCCGATACATGCCGAGGCCGCGATGGCCGATGTGATCGCCCTGCGAAGGCCGCTGATAGTGCCAGATTTCGTGTCCGAAGCGCGCGTCGACGGCCCAGACGTTGTCCGGGGTGGTGAAGTAGAGAACGCCGTTCACCAGAAGCGAGGTGGATTTGATGGCGGCCGACTGCGCCCGGTAAATCCAGGCTGGGGCGATCGAGCCAACGTTGGAAGAATCGATCTGGGCCAGCGGACTGAAGCGGCGTCCGGAGTAATCGCCGTTGTAGGTGGGCCAGCTATCAGCGGGCGGGTTGAGGAGCGCCTCCGGCGAAAGGCCTTGGGCCGCCAGGCGCAAAAGGGGCGTGAAGAGCGCGAGAACGGTGAGTAGAAGTGACGGCGTAATGGAATTGATTCGGGCTGAAGCGGCTTCGCGCCGCCGGTTCTTGTGCGGACTCCCAAAGGGGTAAGAGCACGAATTCACTTCAGTGTCTCCAGGTAAGCGAAGAGGTCATGAAACTCCTTCTGACTGATCTTCTTGAGCAGGGCCCGGTGAGCCTCCAGCGGGTCGTTGATCTCTACCATCACGCTATCGCGCGAATAGGAGTGGTACCAGCCCGCGGAATCGAGCAAGGCCACGCTGAAGTCATCCATGCGCACCAGTTTTCCCTGCACGCTCTCGCCGGACGCCAGCAACACGGTGACCGTCTTGGCGGCCGCGCCGGGATAGAGCATCCGCGCCTCCAGGTCGAGCGGGGCAAGTTTGTGCGCGATGCCCTTGAGGTCGCCGGTGGTTGAGTGGCATGTCGCGCAGCCGCCCGGCCCGTCAAAGTAAGTCTTACCGGCTTCGGGGTTGCCGGTGAGCAGTTTCGCAAGCGCGTAGTTCTTGGGAAGACGGGCGGAATCGAGACCGGCGCGGGCGCGGTCGTGAAGAAACGCCGCGACCGCCTTGATCTGATCGTCGTTCAAGGGAAGAGCGGGCATGCCTTTGTCGGGCCGTCCGCTGCGAATCAACTGGCCGATCAGGTTGCCGTTCACATCGTCAGCCACGATCTTCGACCGCACCAGATCGGGACCGCGCGCGCCGGTCGCATCAGGTCCGTGGCAAAAGCCGCAGCTCTGCTGGTATTGTCCGCTGCCGCGCTCGATCAGCTCCGGCGAAGGAGTTTGAGCGTCGGCGGCGCGCGCCCGAGGTTGTGTCAGGAAGGCGAGCAGGACGATGACAGCCGCAAGAAGAGTGAGTCGACCCATGAGTGCGAAGCCACCTATTCTAACAGGGGTCAGACTTCTGGCGGCGAGAATTCGGTTCTTTCCGGCTCTCCACTCGACGCCGGATCGGCTCAGAAATGCCGCTTGCCCGTGTCGACCCTTAATTGACCAAACCGGCCGCTAAATGGGTTTCTGCAGGCCGGCGGTGCGCAGCGCGATTAACAAGGAGGTGGAGAAAGCTCTCCAAGTAGCGTTAAGATAGGCAGCTTGGTTACCACAAAGCCATAGTAAACCGGCATTGAAGGAGCAACTAGCCGTGTCGAAACGAACTATCATCATTCCCCTGATAGTGCTCGGTGTAGCCGCACTCTTGTTCTTTTGGCCGTGTGTGGCACTGGCCGTTATGTGGTCGTATATGAGCTAGTTAAGAAATCCGATCACCGACGATCCGTCCGAGAGACCTTCCGTTTCTCCTCGATGGTGCTTTTCACCCTATGTAACTGGGCTAGTCACGATCCGCCTGGAGGTGCCATGGTGAAGAGTCGGCTAGAAGATCAGTTTGGCCCCGAACTGAATGGTTCGTGGCCGGTGGGCGTCGACGGGATGGAGGAAACCATTGCCGACCAGGCAGTTCACGCCGCCACCCACGAAGCCGGCGTCGTCGTCCGGGCCGCCATAGCAACTGATGACGTTGCTCGCGGTGTTGCCACGGTTGGGATTGAAGAGTTCAAGCTGAGTGTGGTTGAAAACGTTAAAGGCCTCGCCGCGAAGCTCCAGGGTAGCCGATTCGGTCAGCTTGAAGTGCTTCAGCAGCGCCATATCGAAATTGATCCGGCTCGGATTTCGCAGCGCATTGCGCCCGGCATCGCCGAAGGTAAGGCCCCGGGGGGCTGCAAAGGCATTGGGGTTCGCAAGAATGGGACCAAAACTCTTGGAGTTGTTTCCGGCCGCCGGCGGCTTCGTGTTCGTGAAGGTAATCACGTCGGGATAGGAGCCGGCGCCGATCCCGTTGGCCACACCGGCGTTGTCGAGAACCGAGACCCCGTTGACGGCGCTGCCGCCGTTGATCACGCTGAAAGGCGTGCCGGTCTGGGCTGTCGTGATACCCGAAAATTCCCAGTTATCGAACAGCTTATGCATGAGCCAGGACGCCGTGTAAGGCTGGTTCAGTTGCTGGTCGGACTGATAGAAAGGACGCAGAATCTTGCCGAAGCTTGCCAGGGAGGGAAGCTCGTAAATGTAGCTGATGTTCAGGAGCTGACGCTGGTCGAAGTTAGACGGCGCGTAGTTGGAACGGAGATCGAACGAGTTCACCAGGGTAGCGTCGAAGCGGTCCGAGGAATCGTCGGTCGACCGACCGAGGGTGTAGGCCACGCTCAGGTTCAAGCGGCCGACCGTCCGGCGCAGCGTTGCCTGGAGCGCGTTATAGCGGGAGTTCGCAACGTTCTGCAGCCCAAAGATCTCGCCGAGGCCAGGAGCAAAGCTCCGCAGGGTATTCACATTGGGAAAGTTTCGCTTCGTTTGACTCCCGGCGGCGGGAATTCCATAACAGGCCGCCAGCAGATTGGAGTATCCCGGCTGGCCGACGGTCACAGCGGGATTGGCAAACGAGGCGCCATCCCAGCCTTGACAAACGTCCGATGTTATCGGCTCCCCGACAGCAAAAGGGTTGTCGGTGCGGTCGACCGGCGCCAATTGGTTGAGCTGCAGGTCCGCCACCAGATGAGTTCCTTTGCTGCCCACGTAGGCGATGCTGCCAACCATGGCTCCGGGCAACTGGCGCTGGATGCTGAAGCTCCATTGCTGGACGTAGGGCCAGACCGTTTGCGTGGGAATGGACGTGACGTTGAGTGGATAAGCTACCCCCGGGTTGGGGCAACCCGTCCCGGCCCCACCGATGCATTCCCAGCCTGAGGGAAGGTAGGACTGGGTCATGCTTAGAACTGCAGGAGCGCTGCCCTCCAGCGAGCCGGTGTTGGCCTCATTACCAGTGCCATGAAAAAAGAAGATCCCATAGCCGGCTCGCATGGACGTCATGCCATCCCCGGTCACATCCCAGGCAAAACCGATGCGAGGAGCGGGATTTAGCATGTTGATCCCGTGGTGGGTAGCGGCGCAGCTAGCCGGCACGCCGTTCTTGCCGCACTGCACCAGCCCGTTGGTTATGCTGAGGTCCAGATTGTTGAGGTCGAGCGGAACCGGGTTGCCCGTCGTTGAGTTCTGCAGGTATCCCCACTGGGAATTGACGGCGGCGGCGGTGGAAGGGTTGTAGACCGTCGGCACCCAGTTGTAAGCGTTCAATCCCTTCTCATGCCAACTGCCAAAGATGTTGAACCGTATTCCCAGGTTGAACGCCAACCGGGGCCACGCGCGCCAGTCGTCCTGAAGATACGGCTCCACGCTTTGGTAGCGGCCGTAGTACTTGAGCTGTGCGCTGTCCTGCTGATAGGCCTGCGGGTTACCCTGCAGGAAATCGGCGAACGCGTTGCCGCTGGTAAATAGACTGTTGACATTGCTGAAGCTGAGTAAGCCCTGGACGTCGCCCGTGTTCGCGCCGCCACCGGTATCAAGCTCGTTCTTCTGCGCGGCGACGACCTGGACGCCGAATCCCACGCTGTGATCTCCTGCCACCCGGGTGGCGTCATCCCGAAACGTGATGGTAGGGTTCGAGTGTTGCCAGGGCTCGAAAGAGGGATCGGCCGCAAACCCAAAACCCCCATAGGCCGCATTGGTGCCCCCGATCACAATTCCCGGTAGCTTTCCGCCAAAACCGTTGTCGAACAGGTATCCGATGGTTAGGCCGGGCGGACGTTGCCAGGTGGCGCCTTGGCCGTCGGTGTCGGTCAGGGTGATGTGATCGCTGGTGTAGCTCACAACGATATCGTTCAGAAAATTCGGCGGCAGCACGTTTGTCAAACGGCCCACCAGGCTGATGCCCGGCCCTACGAAGTTGTTTTGAATAGTCGGAAAGCTGTTCTGAACATAGCCCCACTCCGGAGTGGCATTGATGGTGTTCCACGAATCGTGAATGTAGCGGAAGCTCGCCCGCATGTTGGAAGTAATGTTCTGATCGATCCGGAAGAGTTCCTCGTGCCAGTTGGTGGGCAGGGAAACCACGTTGTCGTAACAGGAATTTATACTTGAGGTGCAGCCTGTCGTCGAGTTGGGCGGGGGAATGATGCCGGTATTAAGAAGGAGTTGAGCATTCGCATTGAGGGGCACCTGATTTCCCGGGTAGGTCTGCAAGTAACCAAAGGCTTGATCGCTGCCGCCGGTGGTCGGACAGTCAGGAAACGCTGTCCGCTGGAACAGAACCACCTGCCCCGGCGCTTGCGCTCCGTTGATCGCCGGACCCGGTTCTGCAAAGGGACAGACGTCGCTGAAGTTCCCTTGGCGCTCTGCGACCGTGGGTACGCCCTGGTTGAAGTCCTGCGGAGTGCGCTCGCGACGGATCTCTTCAGAGAAGAAGAAATAGGTCTTGTCCCGATGGGTGTTGTACACGTGCGGAATGAAAAGCGGGCCGCCTAGGGTGAACCCGAAATCGTTCCGGCGGTAGAGCGGAGCGCCATAGGTCTGATCAAAGAAATTGCGGGCGTTCCAGATCTCGTTGCGGATGAATTCGTAGGCATCGCCGTGAAACTTGTCGCCCCCGGACTTGGTGGTCACCAGGACGGTACCGCTAGCGCTTTTTCCATAGATGGCGCCGTAGTTGGAGGTCAGCACTTTCACCTCGCTGATGGCGTCAAGGCTGGGAAAAACGATCAACGTGCTCTGACTCCCGTTAATACCGGCATTCAAGACGTCGCTGCCATCAACGTCGAAGGTGTTGTACTCCACGCGGCCGCCGTTCACGCTGAACTTGACGCTGCCTTTGACACCCACCAGGGCTTCGTCCTGGCCCGTCTGATTGCTCACGCCGGGAGCCAGAGTGATGAGCTGGGCAAAGTTGCGTCCGTTCAGCATCAGCGTGGTCACCTGCTTCTGGGTGATTGTGCCGGTGAGCTGCGAGTTTTGCGTCTCCACCTGGGCCGCCTTCTCGGCCCTAACCGTGACAGAGGTCACCTCGGCCGTGGGTTGCAGAGTGGCATCGAGATGAAGGGCCTGTCCCGAGATCAGCGCGAGTCCGGCGGCTTGAAAGTCCTGGAATCCGGCGTGCGACACGGTGACGGTATATGCGCCGGGAGGCAGTCCTGCGATCGAGTACTCGCCCTGACCGTTCGAGGTCGTGCTTTGGATGAGGCCGGCGCCATTGAGGATCGTAACGGTGGCGCTTGGGACCACCGCGCCCGTGCTATCGGTAATCGTTCCGGCGATGGACCCCGTTTCCTGGGTGCCCTGAGCGCTGGCCGCGGTCTGGACGGCCGCGTTGGCGTTGCCCGGGGTTGCCCCTGCGTTGCTTCCCGACGCCTGAGCGGCCGTTTGAGCGACGGTTACGGGCAAACAGTTGACCACGGCCAACAGGACACACCAAGCAAGTTTTTGAAGCCTCACGAGTCTGCCTTTCCCCTGCGTCGAAAGAACGATCCACTGCCGGAACACGATTACTGACCATTGTGGTTACACAGAGATGTCGGCGAGGTTAGATTTCGATGACAGGGGAACCCCGCAGGGGTTCAAATTGAGTAGCCGCGGGCAAGGGCGCGCCGCCCATTGATAACTTGCGTCCCCGGACCCGTGAGCTACTATGCGGGACAACACCCCTGAGGGGGGGCACCCTAACATGAGAAGAACAATGATTATCTTGGTTGCAGCGGCCGGTGCAATCGCGCCTTCGGTCAGCCACCCCTCAGCGGGGGACCCACAATCCGCAAAATTGAGGGGGTCCCGGGGGTGGCGGTGCGTGATCTACCGCCCCGGGGTGGCGCCTGCGTCGTTCCTTAATGTAGGCGCCACCTGCGGACAAGGAGCCGGAGACTGCCCGTCCCCAGTTGACCAAGATTTTACCTACGTTTGACTTGATGTCCGGTTCGCCCCGCCTCACCATAGCCCTAACCGAAAGCGACCGGAGGCGCCGGAAATCGAAGGAGGCGTCC
>DATDGR010000352.1:0-14108 GCA_036521995.1 Terriglobia bacterium
CCCCGGATTGCCTCGATCGCCACCCGCGCCTTGAATTTGGCACTGTACTGCTTCCGTGTCGCCGTCATCAGCCCTCCTAGCCTCGATGACTAAGCCGACATCTTAACTTATCGCCTGGTCCAAATTTCGGGGCCCACTATAAAGTCTGGCAATTTCAACAAACGCAGCCAGGGTCGGCTCCAGCCTCCCTCTGTCCGGGCGGTCCTACCCCCGCGCCTAATCCTCCCGTAGCCCAGCCCCAGTCCGCGAGTAAGCAAGCCCCTGAGGTGCGTCAAGGCTATCAGGTGCGCCAATTCTGCCCCCAGACTCCCTGCCATCGGGATGGGTCATACTTAAGTACGTAGGGTGTGCTAAGGGAGGGGAAGGCCCGTCGGCCATGAATACGGCTGGCCTGAAAAAGGGATGGCGACTAACTGTATGTGCTGCGTCACCGATTCCTCCAGGATGGAAGGAGGTAGGACTCACGTTGGCAGTCGGCTGCACTCCTCAGGGAGCAGTTAATACTAATGGCACCAACGCACGAATCATAACAAACCAATGAGCACCGGAGTCGCTCCTTCGACGGTACCTCGCGTTGAGAGGGGGGGATCCGATAGGGTTAGCCGTGTACCCGCCGTGTACACGAAACTGGGGTTCCGACCGTTCTTGCCGTTTCGCAAAATCAATAAGTTACGTATTTTCAGTGGGCTGTAATAGTTCGAATCCCACCCTCGTCAGCTTATTGCCCACCTCTCCTTCGCGGAGGTAGCATTGCTTTTGTCTGTCTATTGGAGTGAACCCTTGAAATGAGACAGTCCGGATGGGCACACTTTGCTCGGGGAGGAGAGCAAAGTGAAGCGGAAGCGATACTCACGAAAGTTCCTTGATTTCCCTTCCTCGTAGTGCCGTTCGGTTTCCCATGGCCGCTCGGGGACAGTCGAAGCTCGAAGTCGTCATTCGTGCCTCAGTGCTACCATAGGATCGACGTGCGCCGCCCGGCGAGCGGGCAGATAACCTGCCCCAAGAGCCACCAACGCAATGCCAGCCGTGACGCCAGTGAAAGTCAGCAGGTCAGCGGGATCGACCCCGAACAGCATAGAGCGCAGCAAGCGCGCGCACGCGATCGCCAGCGGCAAGCCGACCGCGATGCCTCCCGCGCTCACTGTCAGGCTGTCGCGCAACACCATCCATAGAATCTGCGCGCCCTCGGCGCCCAGCGCCATCCGCACCCCGATCTCGGCGGTTCGCCGGCCCACCCGACAAGCGAGCGTGCCATACAGTCCGCCAGCCACCAGCACGACGGCAAGAAAACCAAAGACTGCCGCCAGGCGAGCGAAGATACGTTCGGGCAGAAAGCTTTCTTCGAACTGTTCCTGTTGGGTCAAGGGATCGAGCAGCGGCTGGTCGGGCGCGAGGTCGCGAAGTGCGCGGCGCACTTCGGGCAGCACGGCGAGCGCGGGGCCTTCGGTCTGCAGCTCGAAGTTCATCCCCAGGCCGGCGGCGTTGTGTACCTGCGTGTACGGGAAATAGGCGGTCGCGACGTCGTGTTCGCGCACGTCGCTGTATTTGTTGTCCGCTACGACCCCCACGATCGAGTACCGCGAGCTCTCGCCCCCGTCTGTGAACGCAACGGTGTGTCCCAGCGGAGTTCTCCCCGCGAGATAGCTTCGCGCGAACGTTTCGTTGACGATGCCCACCTTGGGCGACCCGGCGGAATCCGCCTCCGTGAAGTCCCGCCCCATGAGCATTTGCGCGCCGAGCACGTGGAAGCAGTGAGGGCCTACGGCATTCCAGAACATGGGCAAGCCCTGGCCGTCCTCGCGAGGCGGATCGCCGTCGACCACGACTCGGGTCTTGTCGCTCCCGCCCGAGCCGATACGGACCTGCGTGAGCGTCGCCGACTCGACACTTGGCAGGGAGCGCAGCCGATCCCTGAGAGCTTGGTAGAACCGAATCAGCTCCGTGTCGGTGCGGGCGGTTGCCGGAGGGTTGATGCCGAAGACGAGCAACGCAGAGGCGCGAAATCCAAGATTCACACGTTCCAGGTTGCGCAGCGTCCGGACCAACAGGCCGGCGGCGCCTAGCAGGACCACGCACAACGACACTTGCACAGCCACAGCAGGCCGTGCGCCGCGCAGTGTGCCGATATCTCTGGCCGCGCCGGGCGATGCGGATTTCAAGGCGAGCCCGAGGGGTCCGCGTATCGCGCTGCGCAGCGGGATGAGCCCGAAGACCACCGTGCCCGCCGCTGAGACAGCGAGGGCGAACCAGAGCACCGTGCGGTCCGGAGTGACATCAGGAACCAGCTCAGACGACGTTGCCAAGGCGCGAGTCACCCATACTGCGAGCGTCCAGCCGAGAGCCCATCCGCCGGCTACCAGCAGCAGGCTCTCGGTGAGTAACTGACGAAACAGCCGCGAGCGGGCGGAGCCCAGAGCCATCCTCAGGCTGAACTCTCGCTGCCGCGCTTCATTGCGCGCGAGAACGAGCACGGCGACGTTGAGGCAAACGATGAGCAGCACTAGTCCGACCATCGCCGTGAGGATGAGCAGTGGATCCTTCAACCTCTCGCGCATGACTTGGATTCCACGCGCCGAAGACAAATAGATTTGCGGCGGGCGATCTTTGGGATTGGGAGTGCCGATTCCCTCGTAGGCGGCGCCTCTGAAAACTGGCGTCAGTTGCGCGATTGCCCGTTCCCAACTCACCCCAGGCTCGAGGCGCCCGACCATCAACAGGCACCACCATTTGGGTGAGCCGTACAAAGTGGGCCCGTCCTCGGCCGGTATGCCGCGGGCGGTCAGGTCGGCCCGGTTCTGAAGCGGGATCCAAATCTCAGTCGGCGTCCACGGCTCGACACCACGGAAGCCCTCCGCGGCGACGCCGATGATCGTGAACGGTACAGCCTTGACGTAAAGCGTCTGGCCAATCACCGCAGGATTGCGCGCGAGCCGCCGGGCCCAGTAGTCGTAGCTGAGCACGGCCACTTGGGTGTGCTCCGTCTCGTCTTCGAGCGTGAACCCGCGGCCCCGTTCGATCCTGACGCCGAGACCGGAGAAAAAATCGCCGCTCGGCTCGCATGCGTTCGAAACTGACCTCGTTGAAGGAAAAGTTGCCGATACCGGTCTCGAAAGCCGCTGACGGGCGATTGGTGCTGTTGAGATAGACCAGTTGCTCGGGATGCGGCACAGGGAGAAAGCGGAGCATCACGGCGTTCATCACGCTGAACACCGCCGTATTTGCGCCGATGCCGAGCCCAAGCGTTAGTGTAGCCACTACTGTGAAGCCTGGATTCTTGGCCAGCATTCGCAGGCCGTACCGAATGTCCTGCGACAATTGCTCAAGCCAACCCCAACTCCACACCCCCCAGGTCTCTTCCTTCACGTGTCTCACATTTCCGAACTTGCGCAGAGCCGCATAACGAGCCTCCTCGGGCCGCATGCCGCGCTCAATGTTGTCCTCGGTCTCCTGCTCGATAAAGTTGAGGATGTCCTGATCCAGATCATTCATCATGCGCTTACGGCGGTTCATAGCTTGCCCTCTTGTTCAGCGGGCCGGAGAATCCGCGATTGCTCCCGCCAGCTTGCCCCATCTGCTGGTTTCAATCGCCAACTGACGGCGTCCCTTGGGAGTAAGCCGGTAGAACTTTGCACGCCGACTGCTCTCCGAAGTACCGTCTTGGACCGAAATCCATCCCCGCTTGATGAGCCGATGCAGCGCGGGATAGAGCGACCCCTGCTCGACCTGCAACGCGTCTTCCGATCTCATTTCAATCGCCTTGGCAATGGCATGCCCGTGCGTCGGTCCCAACAGCAGGGTAACGGAGAATCAGCAGGTCCAAGGTTCCCTGCAATAGTTCGATGCGCTCTCGCTGTTCTTTAGTAGACATTCTAGGTGAAGATACCGCTTCTCGGGTGGAATGTCAAGGTGAAAGTGGCTGGCTGGCTGTCGTTAGCATGTGAAGGGTCCGGTCCAATGAGCAAGTGATCTGTCCGCTTGAGGTGGTCAAGGGGTAAGGCATTCTGCCTAAGGAGGCCGAATGAGCAAATACCCACAGACCGCCGTGGAGCGGGCGATGAAGATCCAGGAAGTGATTTTGCGAGCCGTCGCGAAAAGGATCACGTGGTGGCAAGCAGCGGAGATTCTGGGGATGACGCACCGCGGGTGGCGGCGACATTGTCTTGCATGTCGTCGCCCTTGGCTAGGCGCTGGATCCCGGTCGCAGGTCTGAAGCCCTGACAGGACGATTCCACCTTTTGAGTTGCGTTAGCGTGTCCGCAGAGTCTATCGTAGTGCCATGGCGACCGCCACGATGGCCGTACAGCAACCGGGCACATCGAGCCCACCGAAATGGATCGTCTCGGAGCGGACTGACCTGCTGTGGTTCACGGTGGGCGGCGCGGCATCGGCCTACATTTTCTGGGCCCTTTGGCGGTATACCCACGTGCCGCTGCTGTTGCTGGTGGCGATTTGGGCCATCGTCTTCGACGAGACCCACGGCTTCGCCACCATCTCCCGCACCTACTTTGACGCTGAGGAGCGTGTGCGGCGCGGCCGCTGGCTCTGGTGGAGTCTGGCCTTCTTCTTTGCCGTCGGCCCGGTGCTGATTGTCCTGGGGCTTGGGGACTGGCTCGAGCTCGCCACCGAGCTGTGGGGCTACTACCACATCTTCAAGCAGCACTACGGCTTCATGATGATGTACAAGAAGAAGAACCGGGACTTCAATGCGGTGGACATGAAGCTGGACAAGATCTTTTTCTTTGCCGCTTTCTACTACCCCTTCCTGACGTATCCGCTCCACGACAAAGAAGCGGCCGAGCTCCTTCCCTTCCCGATCAAGCCGCTCGCTGCCGCCATTTTCAACGATGTCCTGTTGTTCGCGCTCATCCTGATCACCGTGATCTATGTGGCGAGGCAGATCCAGAAAGTGCGGCTCGGGTTGACGCTCAACTGGCCCAAGCAGATTCTCTTCGCAGCCGCCATTCCCGTGAATTACCTGCTTTTCCGGAGCGGCATGCCGTTGCTCGGCGTCTATGCCGCGGCCACCATCTACCACAATATTCAGTACCATCGGCTGGTGTGGTTCTACAACCAGAACAAGTACGGGCATGAGGCCGACCAGGGACGGCGTTACGGCCTGGCCACGCTGGTCAACAGCCGTTGGCTGCTTTATATCGCGGCGGCGGCTCTCTACGCCTTGGTCTTTGATTTCGTTCCCCGCTTCGTCCTGAAACCCGCCATCGGTCCGGGCGACGTCAACCTCCGCAACCAACTCATCTTCTCTTTCTTTGCGGCTCCAGGCCTGCTTCACTACTGGATTGACGGGCACATCTGGAAGGTTCGTTCAGACCCGTCCCTGCGCGAGTACTTGCGGCTCTGAACCCGCCGGTGGTGAGCCCGCACACCAGGGACGCAGCACCTGCGGGCACAGCTCAATAGCCTTTCTATCTAGCCTACAATTGTGCTTGTCTTGATCTCGGGTCTCTGGCGGGGTGGGACTCGGGGCGGCGCGCCCTCCGGTTCAAGCTTGGCCATGGCAGGCTCGAGCATCTGTTCCTTGCGCCATACGAGCGTGTTGGTATCGTAGGCGGCAATCTCGAAGCCCTGGCCGTGCGTGATGGCGTCACAGGGGCAAGCCTCCACGCAGTAGCCGCAGAAGATGCAGCGGTTGTAGTCGATGTTGTAGACCTTGGCGTAGCGTTCCGCGGCGCTGATGCGGTGATCACCGGTGTTCTCGGCGGCCTCGATGTAAATGCAATTCGACGGGCATGCCGCAGCGCAGAGGAAGCAGGCCACGCACTTTTCCAGACCGTTCTCGTCGCGGCGCAGAATGTGCGTGCCGCGAAAACGGTCCTCGAAATGGACGGGCTCCTCCGGGTAGTTCTCGGTGACCGTGGGCGCCACCATGTTTTTCCACGTGATCGTCAGGCCCTTGCCGATGGCGGCCGCGGAGTCGACAAATTCCTTCAGAATATTTGGCATGCTTCGAGGTCCCAAACTAGTATAGGTCATCGGGGGCTAACCGTCAATTCTTCGCCGCCTTCCCTGCCCTCCCTGCTCTGGGCGCGGCCCGCATGGTCCTCCCATTGCGCCATCACTGCGGCCGCCTGGCAATTTCCAATCACGTTGACGGCCGTACGGCCCATGTCCAGCAGCGGGTCGATCCCGAAAAGCAGGAAGAGCGGAGCGGTGGGCAGGCCGAGGGCGGGAGCCATCCCGAGCAGCACCACGAACGACCCTCGCGAGACTCCCGCCACGCCTTTGCTGGCCAGCATGAGCGCCAGCATGATCACCAGCTCCCGTGCGAGACCGAGATTCTGGCCGGAGGCCTGGGCTACAAACATAGCCGATAGCGAAAGATAGAGCGTGGCGCCGGTCAGGTTAAAGCTGTAGCCGAACGGGATGACAAAAGCCGCGATGGATCGCGGAACGCCCATGGCCTCCATGGATTCCAGGGCTCTGGGCAGCGCCGCCTCCGAGCTGGTGGTCGCAAGGCCGATCGAAGCGGGTTCGGACACCGCGCGCAGAAACTTGCCGAGCGGCACGCGGGCCAGTACCGTAATCGGCAGCAGAACCGCGAGCAAAAACACCGCCAAGGCCCCATAAAAGGTGGCCAGCAGCGCCATCAGGTGGCCCAACATGCCGAGACCCGAATGGGCCACGGTGTAGGCGATCGCGCCCGCTACGCCCAGGGGCGCGAACAGCATCACCAGGTTGGTGAATTTGAACATGGTCTCGGCCAGGCCCTCGGTGAAGGCGAGCACCGGACGCCGCTTCTCCGCCCCGACCATGCCCAGGGCAATTCCAAACAGAATGCTAAATACAACAACCTCCAGAATCTCGCCCTCGGCCACGGACTTGGCGATGTTCTCCGGGAAAACGCGCAGCACGATCTCGCCAGCTGCCGCTTTCGGCAGGGACGGCGCGCCCGTTTCGCTCGACGCAGGAACCTGCACGCCCACGCCGGCCCGGCTCAGGTTGATGGCGGCGAGGCCGATGATCAAGGCCAGTGTCGTGACCACCTCGAAGTAGATCAAGGCCCGGATGCCCAGACGCCCTACTTTTTTCAGGTCTGACTGCCCCGCGATGGCGCTCACCAGCGTGCCAAACAGCAGCGGGGCGATGATGGTCTTGATCAGCCGCAGAAAGATCTGACCCAGAATCTGCAGGTGGATGGCGAAGGCCGGCGCATCGTGACCCAGTTCGGCCCCCACCAGCATGCCGAGGACGATCCAGAGGGTGAGCGAGCGGCGGGCGACAGCATAAACTAGTAGGGCGGCAAGAGCGGCCCAGCGTAGCGTCATCAGGACCATGGGCGCGGGCCTGCGCTAACCTCAGCTTGCGACTGATAGCAAGGCAGCAAAGCGTCACATTTCCGGGCTTTTCAGGCCATTTTCGCGGTTCGAGGTTGAAAAAAGCAGCCCAAAATCTATCTAAACTGCTTTATATCAACAACATGCTGGGTTAGAAGGCTTAATACCTTTGTTTTGAACGAGTCGCTGGGATTCCGCAAATTCCAAAAATGGTAACAGTTTTATTTTCAGCAAGATGCTGGGTTCGTTCGTTCATAATTCGATTTTTTCTGCTGCACCCGGTAGCCAAGGGTCTATCGCGACTTCCGGCGACCGCAAATTGAGCCATCTCGCCCTCACAGGGTACCCCTCAACTTGAAGCCTACCCGGCCGTGTATATATACCAAGAACTAAACGCTGTCAAGTAGCGAGCAGAATAGCATAGCAACCGTTAACCTTGTCCGGTAAGAGCTTTTTTACCACGGAGATCGCAGCGCCCGGCGGGTTCGAGAAAGACGATGTTCGGTGCCGGCACGGTAGGCTTCGTAATGCTTGCCGCGAACCCCTCGGGAGAAGTCGTACTCAGGCCGCATTTCCTCGTTATCGTTGTCTTGAAGCCGTCGATTCATACTGTTTTCGTTCTCTGGGAGTCGCCTCACGCGCGCTGATAATCCGAGTCCGTTCTTCCCGTTCAATATACGCGACCACAGTTCGCGCCGAAGTTGTGGTTGCCAACGGGCTGGCGGGGTGTATACTGCCGTGGCGTAACAGGGCGTAAGACGCCCTTATATACGCGGTATCTTGGCCGGACGGCCATCCTTTCGGAATCCGATCGTCAAAGTCGCGAACGCGACGGGGGGGCAATATGATCAGGCTTAACTCGGGGAAAACGGCTCTTCTCTTGTGTGTCTTCTGGGCCGCGGCGGCGATGCTCTCGCCCGCGCAGACGTTTAAGAGTCTGGCGAGTTTCGACTATACCAACGGGGCCTACCCGATTGGACTCGTCCAGGGCACTGATGGAAACTTCTACGGGCCAACAAACAAGGGCGGGACAGGGGCCAACAACGGATGCAACATTAGCTGTGGCAGCGTCTTCAAAATCACCCCAGCCGGCACGCTGACGACGGTGCACAGCTTCGACGGTACTGACGGCAACGGCCCGTCCGGGGTGGTGCAAGCCACGAACGGAAACTTCTACGGGACAACGAGCTATGGCGGAGCCAACGACTGTACCTCGTACGGCTCCACCGGCGCCTGTGGCACGGTCTTCAAAATGACGCCCGCGGGTACGGTGACGACGCTTTATGACTTCTGCGCCGTCCAGCCGAACTGCACGGACGGCGCTATCCCTTGGGGAGGGTTGGTGCAAGCTACCGACGGGAACTTCTATGGGACGACAGTAGCCGGGGGCGCCGGAGGTTGTACCGGTGACGTAGGTCCAGGCTGTGGCACAGTCTTCAAGATTACCGCAACGGGAACGCTGACCACGCTGCACAGCTTCGACGGTACCGACGGGGCCTACCCTTACGGCGGATTGGTGCAAGCCACCAACGGAAACCTTTACGGGACAACCAGCGAAGGAGGAGCAGGCGGTTACGGCACGGTCTTCGAAGTCACCCCCGGGGGCACGCTGACGCCGCTGCTCAGCTTCGACTCCACCGACGGGGCCTACCCTTACGGCGGGTTGCTACAAGCCGCCAATGGAAACCTCTACGGGACGACCTCGGGACTCCTGCTTAGCGGCGGAGGCCCTAGCTGCACGGGGAGCGGGATCGGCTGGGGGACGGTCTTCGAAATCACGGCAGCAGGTACGCTGACCACCTTGCACAGTTTCGACGATACCGACGGCGCCAATCCCTACGACGCTCTGGTGCAAGCCACCGACGGAAATTTCTACGGGTCAACCGCCTGTGGCGGGACCAACGGCGATGGCACGGCGTTCAAAATCACCGCTGGCGGCGCGCTGACCACGACGCACACCTTTGACAAGACAGACGGCGCTTTGCCCTTCGCAGGGCTGATGCAAGCCACCAACGGAAGCTTCTACGGGACAACCGTCCTGGGCGGGGCCGACAGCGATGGCACGGTGTTCAGTCTGGCGGTTGGCCTGGGCCCGTTTGTGGAAACCCGGCCCACCTCCGGCAAGGTGGGAGCGACCGTCATCATTCTGGGAAATAATCTGGCGGGCGCCACTAGCGTGACCTTCAACGGAACGGCAGCGGCGTTCACGGGGGTCTCCAATTCCGAGCTCAAGACCACCGTTCCGAGCGGCGCGACCACCGGCAAGGTCAAGGTGACAACGCCCAGCCGCACGCTGACCAGCAACGTGAGCTTCCGCGTACCCTAAACGCCACCGGCGGCAGGCGGGGTTCCAGGCCGCACGCGCCGAGCGGCGGATTCTAAGTGTTCTCGGTCGGCGAGAATGGGACAACCGAAGTCCAACTAAATTTCAAAGTCAAACAAAGGGAGGAAACCATGTCGACAAGACGAGTAAGTCCGATTCTCATGTGTGCTCTTGCGATTCTAGCCTTCGGCAGCCGGGTAGCGGGGGCTCAGGAATCCGCCAGCTCGACCAACGGCGCAGGTGTGGCAGCCGCAGTCGCTTCCGTCCCGGATTCGGTGGTCCCACGCTTGATTCAGTTCAGCGGCGTGGTTGCGGACGCCGCCGGCAAACCGGCTACAGGCATGGTGAACGTAACTTTTTCGCTATACCAATTCCAGGAAAGCGGCACGCCGCTGTGGTCTGAGACGCAGAACCTCGCGCTCGACCCACGGGGACGGTTCAATGCCTATCTCGGGGCGGCTTCTCCTGCCGGGATTCCCCTCGATCTGTTCAGCACAGGAGCGGCGCGATGGCTTGGGGTTCAGCCGGAACTGCCCGGAGCCGCCGAGCAGCCTCGCGTGTTGCTCGTCGGCGTGCCCTATGCGTTGAAGGCCGCGGACGCCGAAACGCTAGGCGGCAAACCACCTTCGGCGTATGTCCTGTCTGAGTCCCAATCAGCGGCAGGCAGCAGTGCTGCCGGCAATGCCCAAGTTGAGCCCCATAGTTCCGTCAAGAGCGCTGCTAATGCGTCGAAGCATGACAGCCAGCCCCTGATCGGAGGCAGCGGCACCACCAACTTCATTCCTATCTGGACCAGCAGTTCGAACCTGGGTAACTCCAACCTGTTTCAGTCCGCCACCAAATTTGTGGGCGTCAACACAACAACCCCCCAGGCCCAGTTAGAATCCGTAACCACATCTAAGTGGGCCATCATCGGCCAAGCCAACGGCACAGCCAATAACACCGCGGGAGTCCTGGGCGTCGGCCAGTCGAACACGGCGGCCAACATTGGCGTGCAAGGAATTACGAATAGCGCCACCGGAGTGGGCGGCGATTTCCAGAACATGTCCGCGTCCGGCGGAGACATCATTCACGCCGAGGCAGCTGGCGGGGTGCGGGTTCTAACCGTCAACTCCGGCGCAGGCAGCTCGGGAACACCCCTCCTCAACATCGGGGCACCCTACTTTTTCAGCACGAGCGATGCGATTGTCGGGACGGGCGGCGCCGCGTACTCAACGAGTGGTAACGGGGGTGTTTTCTACGGCGGAGAAAACGGTAACTACATACCGCCGGGTTTCGGCGTGGTGGCGACCGGCGGCGAAAGCAGTGACTCACTCACGCCAAGCGGCGACGGCCTTTACGCGCAGCCGGGCGAGGACTGTTGCGGTGGCGGAAGCGGTCTTGCGGCCTTTTTTAATGGCGCTACCAATATAGCGGGCAATCTGAGCGAGAGCAGTGGTTCCTTCCAGATCGACCACCCCCTCGATCCGGCCAACAAGTACCTCTACCATTCCTTCGTTCAGTCGCCTGACATGATGAACATCTACAACGGCGTCGCCGTCCTGGACGGTCACGGCGAGGCCGTGGTGCGGCTTCCCGAGTGGTTTGAAGCGTTGAACAGCGATTACCGCTACCAGCTTACGGCCATCGGTGCTCCGGCACCCAATCTCCACATTGCTCAGGAGGTGGCCAACCACCAGTTCAGCATCGCCGGAGGCAGTGCCGGTCTTAAAGTCTCGTGGCAGATCACCGGGATCCGTCAGGACGCGTGGGCCCACGCACATCGCGTTCCGGTAGAAGTCAACAAGCCCGCTGTCGAGCGGGGCCACTACGTTCATCCGGAGCTGTTTGGAGCCCCGCCGGAGGCCAGCATCCTATGGGCGCGCCATCCAGCGCAAATGCGAAGAATCAGGCAGATGCAGCAAAAGAACACCACGCTGGTGAAAACAGCCAAGCCAAATTGAGCTTGGCGGTCAGGCTGGCGCATTCAAAAATGGCGTCAGCGTTGCCAAGCACAACGACACCACCACTGCCGCGTGCGGTCGCGGATTCAAGGGATTTCCCTCTTGCGCCCGGAAGGACGTCGTTGCTGCGCGCCGCCAAGGCTAACCCGGTGGCACCGGGCAAGCGTCGGTTTCCCAACTTTCCAAGTCCGGCATTGGCCGTCTCCTGATCGGCGGACGCGACTTGGCCCGGGTGACGGCGTTGGCGGCGGAATACGGCAGCCAGGTATCAGCGGCTTCACCTCGACGTGCGCCCACCAGGCCGGTTGGTTCTGATTCTGCAAATGCCTGATAATCCCGGGCGCGGAAAAGTGGTTGTGGAGCCAGACTGGACACGAGCGCGTTGCACACTATACGGAGGGCATCAATGAATCGAGAAGTGGCTCTGAAGATTGTTTTGGCGTTGGTAGGCCTGCTTTTTTTGGCGTTGGTTTATCCCTTGATGATATTTGTGCGGCAAGACCCTGCGTTGTCGATGATGTTCAGCATTTATGTTGCGCTCGGCGTTTTCTTGCTGCTCTCAATACGCAACCCATTGGCGAATCGCAGCCTGATCGCTTTCACGGCATGGTCGAGCTTCGCTCATGCCGCCGTTATGGGCACTCAGGCATTGCGGAACATGATTTCACGCGGAGAACTGACGGGTGTGGCGATCCTCGTCGTCATCGGGGTAGCGTTGATCGCACTGGCGCCAGCAAAGCAGCGTGCCGCACCGGTTGAGCGGTAGTGGCCATCCCGCTTAGTGGGGCAATCGCCGACAACCAGAAGAGAGCGTAGTTGCCTGGCCCTGCTCGAGCAGGTGCGCAAGACGGGGAAGCCCATCCGGGTGACCCGATTCGTCAAGCCGGTGGCCGAGTGGCGCCGCCCGCTCCGCCGGCGAGCCCGCAGAATGGCTGGGGTCCATGGCCGATTCCATGGAGATTCTGGGCGACATCATTTCGCCTGTGATAGAGGAGAGCGATTAGGAGGCCCTGCCGGGAGTGAAGCTGCTGGTCGACACTCCTATCTGGCTGTGACGTCTGCGGGAGCCGGCGCGGCTCGGGCCTCGCCTCCGCCGTGCCTTGCTGGACGGAAGCAACGAAATGTGGCTATCTGGCTGGAACGGGCGACCGCCCACACGCGGGAGGCTCCCCTCACTCACGAGATCGTGCTGGCCGCGCACCGGCTGCCCTTGCCGCACCGCGATCCGGCCGACCGTTTTCTGGCTGCGACTGCGCAAGTGCTCGGCTTGACCCTGGTCACTGGCGACCAGCGGCTGCTGGGGCTGGGAGAGATCAGGACTTTGGCCAACCGCTGAGCCTGGATTCAGGCCATGCATTCTTGCCTCAGCGGGATGCGATCCGCCACGTATACATCAGGTCCTGTGGTAGACTTTGGTCGCTCGTCTGCTATGGCTCAAACACGCGACCCGAAACACCAGCTCCGTGAAATCTGCCGCACCGCAGCGCGCATCTTCTACGACAAAGGCTACGACGGCGCCTCGATGCAGGACATTGCCGAAGCAGTCGGGCTCACCAAGGCCGGGCTCTACCACCACGTGCGCAGCAAGGATCGCCTGCTGTTTGAGATCATGAACTACGGGATGGACATCCTGCATGAAACCGTGATCTCCAAGGTGCGCCAGGTCGCGGAGCCCCGCGAGCGCCTGCGCCAGACCATCATGGGCCACATCGATCTGGTGGTACGCACGCGCGACCTCGAGATTACCGTGATCCTGCATGAAAACCGGTCGCTGCGGGGCGAGTTGCGGGCCCGGATCAATGCGCGCAAGCAGGAGTACATCCACTTGCTTGAGCAGATGATCGCAGAGGTTCAGGCTCAGGCGTCCTCCCCGCCTCTGATCAGCCCGCGACTCGCGGCCTTCGCCTTGCTTGGAATGATCAACTGGCTGTATCAGTGGTACCGGGCTGGCGGTCCGGTGAAAGAAGAAGAGTTGGCGGAAGCGTATGCCCGTTTCTTTTTTCGCGGGCTGCTCGGCAGCTAGCCTAGGCAGGTAACGTGTGCCCACGGGCGGGCGTCATGAGCCTATAGCGGAATAATCTTTTTCAGGAAATGGAACTTGCTCTTCTTGGCGGTGGACGATCTCAAGAAGAAACTGATCGATCTGATCCAGCAGCGAGGTCTGCCTTACGGCATGATCGTCCGCAAGATGGATTTCCCGTCCTCCGCTTCGATCGACGAAGCGCGCAAGATTCTTGCCGCTGGCGGCGGGGGTTCCACCAAGCCGCTCAGCATTCCGCTCTACTGCTACCGGCTATATCCGGACGGCCACGAGGAACTGGTGCGAGGCGAGCGCTTCAAGGGAGTGAACGCACGGTCGCTGAAAGACATTCTGGCGGCGGGCGACGATAGCGCGGCCTTCGAGTACATGGACAACACCGCGCCGTTTGCATTGGTTGGCGGCGCCGGCTTCACGGCAGAGACCTGCGTGGTGGCCCCGTCGATCTTGATCGACGACCTCGAATTGCATCCGGCGGAAGAACAACTGCCGAAATTGCCGGTGGTTTCCCC
>DATDGR010000353.1:0-42057 GCA_036521995.1 Terriglobia bacterium
ACTCGCTGCAGCAGCGCGTTTCCGCCCTCTGGCGAGGCCGTGACCAATTTCGATCCCGGCGCCACGGTAACCCCTCTGCCTCCGGCGGGGCGCAGCCCTTGGACGGCGCCCGCGGTCAGCTCGCAATCCCCGGACGGGGCAGCCGATCCCGGGCCGAACCCGGCCTCATGGCTGATCTTGGGAGCCGCCGGGACCCTTCAGCCGGGAAGCGATTTTGGGTCCCGTTACCGCATCGAGTCGTTGCTCGGCCGGGGCGGCATGGGCGCCGTTTACAAGGCTTATGACAAGGATCTCGACCGGATGGTGGCCTTGAAGCTGGTTCGTCCGGAGCTCACCAACGAGACCCAGGTGATGCAGCGCTTCAAACAGGAGCTGCTGCTCGCAAGCCGTGTCTCTCACAAGAATGTGTTGAGGATTCACGACCTGGGCGACGTGAACGGGCTGAAGTTTATCTCCATGGCCTACATCGATGGTGAAGACCTCCATCATGTCCTGGAGACCCATGGGCGCATGGCAGCGGACGAGGCCGTCGACATCGCCCAGCAGCTTTGTGGCGCTCTTCAGGCGGCCCACGGTGAAGGGGTCATTCATCGTGATCTGAAGCCGCAGAACATCCTGATCGACCACTCGGGTAATGCCTACATCTCAGACTTCGGACTGGCTAAGTCTCTTGAGGCCAGCTCGGCCATGATGACCCGCACTGGCGCCTTGCTGGGCACTCCGCGCTACATGTCGCCCGAGCAGGTTGAGGGCAAGCCGGCGGACCACCGTAGCGACCTCTACGCTCTGGGACTCATCATGTACGAAATGGTCACCGGCGACCTGCCTTTCACCGGCGACTCCGTGTACCAGGTGATGTACCAGCGCCTCCGGGAGGATCCCAAGGACCCCAAGCTGGTAAACCCCGATGTGCCGAATTATCTGTCGCGGGTCATCATGCGATGTCTCGAGCGCGATCCTGAGCGGCGCTACCAAAGCGCGCATGACGTCCTTCATGACCTGAATGCTCCACGCACCTCCCTAAGTTTCTTCCACTTACCAGCCTTCCTGCCGAGGCGCAGGTACAGACGCTGGTTGCTGGCAGCCGGCGCGGCGCTCCTGGTGGCCACGCTGGCGTTGATGATTCCTGCCACCCGCAAATTCCTGATCCGTTCCCAGCCTGCGGCCGGGAAGCCGGCGGCCATCCGAGGCGTTCCCTCGCTCGACGAGGGAAAGTACGTGGCGGTGCTTCCTTTCCGCGTTCTGGGTGCGTCGTCACTCGGTTATCTGGGGGACGGACTGCGAGACGCTCTGTCGGCCAAGCTGTTTCAGTTGCAGGGCATCCACATCGCTTCCGAGGAATCCGTCCAGCAGGCCGCGAAATCAGGATCTCTGGAGAAGATCGCCAGCGAACTCGGCGCAAACCTCATTGTGGAAGGAACCATTCAGCAGGCCCCGGGCAGGATCGCGATCGTCGCCAACTTGCATGACATTACCAACGGAAAGCTGGTGTGGAGTAACGAGTTTCCGGGCGTCCCGCAGGATGTGCTAACCCTCGAGGACGAGATTTATACGGAGCTGGTGAGCGCCCTCAATCTCAAACCCAGCAATGAAGAAATGGCCCGGGCATCCCGCCGTCCAACTGAGAATGAGGAAGCCTACGACCTTTACCTGAAAGGCCGCGATGCCATGCGGGATCAGCAAAACCCGAAAAACGTCGAAACCGCCATCGACTACTACAACCAGGCGCTCCAGAAAGACCCCGGGTTTGCCTTGGCTTATGCAGGCACCGCGGATGCCAGCCTGAGGATGTACAGCCAGAAAAAGGACCGTTTCTGGGCCCAGAAAGCCCTGGCCGCGGCGCAGCAGGCGCAACGGCTGAATAATAATCTTCCCGAAGTGCATTCCTCGCTGGGCAGCATCTATAGCGCAACCGGCAAAACGGCTGAGGCGATTGCCGAACTGGATCGGGCTTTGAAACTGGCTCCGAACTCGGACGAGTCCTACCGGCGCCTGGGCGGCGCCTACCTGGCCAGCGGGCGAACGGGCGAAGCCATCCAGGTCTTCGAGAGGGCCGTCCAGCTTAACCCATACTATTGGCTCAACTACAACTCTTTGGGACAAGCGTATTTCCAGACCGGGGACTACGGGAAGGCCTTGGCCGCCTGGCGGAAGATCACGGAACTCGAGCCGGACAACGCCTTGGGCTATTCGAATATCGGCGCCGTCTATTTGACCGAAGGCAAGTACGACCAGTGCCTTCCGCCTTTTCAAAAGGCTCTCGAACTGCAGCCGAACGCCGACATTTACTCCAACCTCGGCACAGCTTACTTTTACTTGGGGCGATACGAAGAGTCCGTCAATATGTTTGAGAAGGCGACGGAGATGAACCCCAATGAAGAAACTCTTATGGCGAATCTCGCTGACGGGTACCGCTGGTCCGGCCAGAAAGATAAGGCCAACGCCACCTACGACAATGCCATCTCGCTGGCTTACAAAGAACTGGAGGTGAACCCCCGCAACGCCGTCGCCATGCAGGGGTTGGCCCTGGACTACGCGAAGAAGGGCGACTCGACTCAGGGGCAGGACTACATTAAGCGCGCCCGCGCCATTGATCCTGACAACGTCGATTTCATTTCCAGCGAGGCTGTAGTTGAGTTGCTCGCCGGGCACACTGACGGCGCTCTGAAGGCATTGCGCGAGGCTTTTGAGAAGGGGTATTCGACCGAGCAGGCCAGGAACGACCCGGAGTTGAAGAGCCTGCAAGGAAATCCGGAGTTCGAGAAGCTCGTGAAACAGTTCAGCAGCAAGCCTAAGTAGCAGGATCGGGGCCCCGAGCGCCGTCGTGCCCAAGGCCCGCTGGCGGCGCGATCTCCAACACTTCCCTAGCCTAGACTACTAATCCCCCGCTACTCGGGGCGCGATCTCCGGCGCGCCAGCAAAGTCCCCAGGCCACCGAGCAAAAGCGCCAGCGTGCCCGGCTCAGGGGTTAGGGCAGCGGTGGCCCCGAAACTGGAATCCTGGGGGAAACCGGTAAACTGCATCGAGAAATCCGTGTGGAACGGAATCGACCCGTCATCGAAGGTTATCTGCGCTCCTTCAGGACCGAGAGAACCCAGCGGGACGACGCTACAACCGGCGAACGGGCTGCCGGCCAAGAATCCGCACGTGACCGTGCTCGCATTGACACCAGTGACGTCGAAGACCAGCGAGACAATCGCCTCGCCGACACCGTCCACGGAGATGTCGTTCTCAAACAGACAGCCGGGTGAGACGGTTGTGATCCCGCCTTGCATCAGAACACACGGGCTGCTAGCCGGACTCGTTCCGCTCGGCGATTCAATCGTAAAGCTCTGGTCGATAATGCCAGCCGGTACGTAGTAGTTAGCCTCGGGGATAAGCGGCAGGCCACCGCCGGTCCTCACCCGCGGGTCGCCTCCCGGCAACCGATCGGCCTTGGCCGGTGCAGTCAAACCGAGAATCAACACGCTCAAGAGCGCTACGCAAAAAATCTTCATGGCTACCTCCGTATGATCATGCATTCTCGGTCGAAATCAAGCGCGCGTCAAGAACAGAGTTAGGCCATATATTCAATTGTTATAACGTTTTAGGTAGAGGGGAGGCGGAGAGTATCCGCGGCGAGCCTTACGGAACTCCCTGGGCGAAACGCTCAGCGTTGACAGCGGCGCCGATCACGCCGACTTCGTCGCTGGTGGCCACCACTTCGAAACGGCTGCCTTGAAGCGGCGTCATCTTCACCATTTCGTTGAGGTAGCGATTCAGCAGTCCCACCTCGACGAAGCGCGCGTTGTGCCCGGTCACGAAGAACTCGCCCGGGCCTTCCATGTGGATGCTATTGGCCGTGGCGGCCGCCAAGGCGCGATGCCAGAGCTTCACGAAAGCGGCGCAGCGCTCGTCGCCCGTCTGGGCGCTGGCAAAGACCTCTTCGGGCTCCATGTCGAGAAAGCGAAGACGCATGGCGCGATGTCCCATGATGCCTTCCAGGTGACCCCTTCCGCCGCAACCGCAGAAGTGCTCCTTGGGATCGAGCGTTACCACGGAGTGGCCGCCCTCCCAAGCCCCCGGGGACCACGGGTAGCGGCCAAAGCCGATGCCGTTGCCGAGGGTCCACACCCGCACCAGCCGGTGCAGTTGTCCGCGCGTGGCGGCGATGCCGGCCGCCATCACGTCGGCATCGTTGAAAACCACCACCGGCGCGCCGCTCACAGCGAGCGCCGCCGACAATGAGGCTCTCAGATCGAATCCCTTGATCTGCGGCAGATTGGGAGACTCCTGCACGACACCGTCGCGGATGATGCCGGGAAAGCCCACGCCGACGGCCTTGAGGGCCGCGCCTTGCCGCACGGCTTCGATCTGCCCGCAGATATTGCGTGCTATTTCCTCGGCGGGCATGGCCAGCAGAGCGTCCGGCTGGCGCCCAGGATCCTCCGGCACCGTGCGGAGGCTTCCCACCACCCGGTTGTCCTCCACCAGACCTACGGCCAGGTGCTCTGCCGCCAGAACTCCGACGCTCCGCTCCATAGAAACTCCGTCCTTGAGGCAGCGGTTAGTGGTTAACCGTTGGCGACGAATTCTCACCCTACAGGCCAACCGCTAACCACCACTGCCTCTACAGCCGCGCCAACTTATTCAGGCCGTTGAACGCTGCCGCCTTATAGCACTCCGCCAAGGTGGGATAGTTGAACACCGCGTCCACAAAGTATTCCACCGTGCCTTTGAGGATCATGACGGCCTGTCCGATGTGCAGGAGTTCTGATGCCTCCTCACCGATGATGTGGACGCCCAGCAGTTCCTTGGTCTCGCGATGGAAGATCAGCTTGAGCCGCCCAGTGGTGTCGCCGCGAATCTGCCCGCGAGCGATTTCGCGGTAATAGGCGAGCCCCACTTCGTACGGCACGTCCTCATCGGTCAACTGCTCTTCGGTCTTGCCGATAAACGAAATCTCGGGAATAGTGTAAACGCCATAGGGGTAGGTGGCGGGATTGGAATGAACCGCCAGACCAAAGGCGTGGGCTGCTGCCAGGCGCCCTTGCTCCATCGAAACCGAGGCCAGGCTCGGAAACCCGATCACGTCCCCGGTGGCGTAGATGTGGGGCGTCTGGGTACGATACTCGGCATCGACCTTGATGCGGCCACGATTGTCCGTCTCAATGCCGGCCGCAGGCAAGTCGAGCTCGTCCACATTACCCTGACGGCCGACTGCGTACAGGAGCGTGTCAGCGGAGATCTTCTTCTTGCTCTCCAGGTTGGCCACGACCTTGCCGTCGGGGGCCTCCTCCACGCTCTCCACTTCCTCGTTCAGGCGCAGGGTTACGCGGCTGTCGCGCAGGTGATAAGAGAGCGCCTCCACAATCTCGGAGTCCGCAAACTCAAGCAGGCGCGGGCGCTTCTCCACCAGAATCACGCGCACGCCGAGGGTGGCAAACATGCACGTGTACTCGACCCCAATCACGCCGCCGCCCACCACAATCAGATTCCGGGGCACGTCGGACACCTGCAGAATCTGGTCGCTGTTGATGATCGTGCGGCCGTTCAAGGGTACCTTAGGGGAGAGAGCAGGCTTGGTCCCGACCGCGATGATAATGAAGCTGGCCTGATACTCAGCGGTTCCGTGTAGGCCTTGAACCCGAACGGTGTGCGGATCCATGAAGGTGGCCCGGCCATTAATCAGCTCGATCCCGTTCCGGGAGAGCTGAGCCCGGGTAACGTCGATCTCGGTCTTGATCACATGTTGCACGCGGAAGGCAAGATCCGCCATGGTGATCTTTTCCTTCACGCGGTAGCTAACACCGTAAATGCCCTGATACCGGTGGCCGGAAAGGTGAAGCACGGCTTCGCGCATTGTCTTGCTGGGGATCGTGCCGGTGTTGATGCAGGCGCCGCCCACCACCTCGCGAGCTTCCACCACCGCCACTCGCTTGCCGCACTTCGCCCCTTGAATGGCGGCGCGCTGCCCGGCCGGTCCCGAGCCAATCACCAGCAGATCGTAAGCTTCCATGGTTGGGTGACGATTGCCGCCCCGAGAGGCTTATGAGTGTGCGAAACCAGCTCCTGAAGACAGGTTATCGTATTACTTAGCCACAACTTGCTGGGTTCTGAGCGATAATCACTGTATTTTCAGATATTTTGCTGGCTTAAGGCCAGTTCCAAGAATGGGAAGTCCATTTAGTTTCAATAAGATGCTGGGTCCGTTCGTACACAATTTGATTCTTCGTTTGAGCCGCCGCCGGATAGGGAAGCGCACTCATGGCCAGCCCCGACTCTGTTATGGCGCACCGCAGGGACCCTTGTCAAGTCTGTTGCTACCGAACCGGTTGAGGTCAGCCCCTTCGGCGGAAGGCCAAGCGGGTTCTCGCGGGAATGACTCCGCCAAGTTGAGGGGCGGCCAACGCGATCGCCCGCCTGGGCCGTCCACCGCCGCACGACGTGTCCAAATACGGACAGAAGGCGAGCCCCCTGTTACCCTTGCCCGGCCACCCTCGACAGAGACGATCACTATGTTTACGAGGGAAAAAGGCCTTGGAATCAAAACTGCTGTCGAACGAACACACGCGGTGCGCGGAGAGGAGTGTTATGCAGACCCTGCTCCAGAACGTTGGGTACAGCCTGCGCATGATGCGCAAGAGTCCTGGCCTTACCCTGACGGTGCTGATGACGCTCGCCCTCGCCATTGGAGCCAATACCGCCATCTTCACCGTCGACTACGCCACACTGCTTGCTCCGCTGCCGTATCCCCAACCCAACCAGCTTGTGATGGTATGGTCAGGGATTCGCGGACACCGCGACGAAATTTCCGTGGCAGATTTCATCGAGTGGAAGCGCCAAAGCCAGGCGTTTCAGGACCTGCACGCCCAAACGGGCGGACGCTTCAACATTGCTACTCCCGAGCAGCCGGAATACGTGGACGCCCGCATCACTACGCCCGGACTTTACACGATGCTCGGCAATCCTCCCTTTTGTCTGGGCCGCGATTTTCTGCCCGAAGAAGGAGTGCCGGGCAAAGACCACGTGGTTATCCTCACCCACAAGTTCTGGCAACGGCTCGGGAGCAACCCCCACATCCTCGGCACTTCTTTGCGCATCAACGGCGAGCCCTACACTGTGGTGGGTGTTTTCGCGCCGGGCCTTACCGATCGCGGCCAGGGAGAGTTCGCGGTGCCGCTGTCTTTCACCAGTGACGAACTGGTGAATCATGACACCCACTGGCTGACTGCGATGGGCCGGCTCAAACCCGGTGTTACCCTCAAGCAAGCGCAAGCCGATATGGATGGGGTCGCGGCACGACTTGCTGCCAGTTACCCCAGTACCGACAAAGGCTGGGGCGTGTCCGTAGAACCGCTCAAGAACGATTTCATTCCGAGCGACCGCATTATGACGCTGTGGTTGCTGCTCGGCGCTGTGGCCTTCGTGCTGCTCATCGCCTGCGCCAACGTGGCCAATCTGCTACTGGCCAAGAGCATGAGCCGCCAGAAGGAAATGGCCGTTCGCAGCGCGCTGGGAGCGAAGTCCGCCACCATTTTCGCCCAGCTACTCACTGAAAGCCTTTTGCTGGCGGTTGCTGGCGGAGCCCTTGGCATCGGCGTGGGCTACGCCATATTGCAGAGCCTGCTCTCCGTGATGCCGCCCAATACCTTGCCAAGCGAGGCGGACCTGAGCCTCAATTTTTCTATCCTGCTTTTCACCCTGATTGCCACTACGCTTGCGGGCGTGTTGTTTGGCTGCGCTCCGGCGTGGTATGCCTCGCGGGTCGACCCCAACGAAGCGCTCAAAGAAGGCGGCCGCTCAGGGATGGGCGCCGGCCGCCACCGCCTGCGCCGCGGCTTGGTGATCGTCGAGTTCGCACTCACCCTGACGCTGCTCGCCGGAGCAGGCCTGGCGATCCACAGCTTCTGGAATCTCACTCGCGTCGATCTCGGCGTTCGCACCGACCACACCCTTACCTTCTACCTTCCGGTTCCGGACTCGCGCCCCAACAATCCTGAGCAGATTGTCGCGTACTATCGCCAGATTCTTTCCAGCATCGCCTCGGTTCCCTGGGTCTACCATGTTTCCGCCGAGACGGGAACCCCACTTGAAGGAACGGGTGACAGGACATCCTTCTCGATTGCCGGTCAACCCTCGTTCACGGACCGCTCGCAACGCCCCGTGGCTGGCTTCCAGATGGTTACGCCGGATTATTTCCACACGTTTGGCATTCGGCTTTTGGAAGGGCGCCTGCTAACGGACCAGGACAACGCCTCGAGTGTGAAAGTGGCCGTGGTTAATCAGGAATTCGCCAACCATTTCGTCAAAGGGCTCGACCCGTTGCAGCAGCGGGTGGTATTCCAACAGCCTCTGCCGGGCGGCGGCGTGCCAGGCCCGCCGGTCGAATGGCAGATCGTAGGCGTCGTTCACAATGTTCGTAGCCGCGGCTTTCGCCAGGATGTCCCAGAAATCGATGTGCCGTTTTGGCAATCGCCTTGGCCGAGCGCCGGCATTGGCGTGCGCACGTCCGGAGACCCAGCCTCGATGCTCAAGAGCATCGCGGCCGCCGTGCACACCGTCGATCCGCAGATTGCCGTTGCGAATCCGCGCACCATGGAGCAGGTGCGGGACGACGTGCTCGCCAACGACCGGTTTACCTTGATCCTCTTCGCCACCTTTGCTGCCATCGCACTGTTGCTGGCCACGCTGGGCATTTACGGCGTCATGGCCTTCTCGGTGGCACAGCGGTCCCATGAGATTGCCTTGCGGATGGCTGTGGGCGCCACCCGGACCCGCGTGCTGGCGCTTGTGCTGCGCGAGGGCGGGACGCTGGCCTGTGCGGGATTCGGCTTCGGGCTGATCGGCGCTTATGTCGTGGGCCGCACTATGGAGAACGCGCTATTCGGCGTCGCCGCCATGGACTCGTCAGCCTTCCTGCTGGTGGGCTTCGTGCTTATGCTGGCCGCGCTGCTGGCCTGCTATCTGCCCGCGCGCCGCGCCGCGTCGGTGGATCCGATGCAGGCCCTCCGCCGGGAGTAGGAAACGGTGTGCTGCGTTCACGTCCCAGAAAAGCTATCAAGGCCAGAAACCGGCTAGCCACACTCAGGCCGGGCACGT
Organism: Terriglobia bacterium; assembly: GCA_036521995.1. GTDB lineage: Bacteria > Acidobacteriota > Terriglobia > UBA7540 > UBA7540 > Gp13-AA77. The sequence goes on from DATDGR010000353.1 coordinate 9,082, forward strand.
GAAAGCCGGACACGCGCTTCACCAATTCAGTTCCACCTCGAGACGGGGTTCCGCCGTGACGTTAGGGCGCGGGCTTGGGGCAAGATGCCTTGGCTTCCTCGACGCTGCTGTAAACCTCAAAGACGGTTGACAGCTTGGTGATGATCAGCAGGTCCTGCAGCATTTTGGTAAGATTCGCCAGCTTTATGGCAGCATTCTGATGCTGGGCTGAGGCATAGACTCCCACCAGCACCCCCAGGCCGGCGCTGTCCATAAACTCGAGCTGGGCCATATCAAGAATCAGGCAGAGGTTCCATCCCCATCGTTCTTTGCGCCACTTCGCGTCGTCCAGGGCCAGCGTGATCCTGTTCCGGAACTCCTGAGTGCCCTCACCCAAGGTGATCCGGCCCTTCAAAGCCAGCACGGTGACTGGCCCGGCGAGGGTCTCCGTGATTTCGATCGCCATTCTGACGAATCTCTCCGTTTTGGAAAAGAGTCCAGCAGCATTCCCAGATGAACCTGCCCGGACGAGCGCTCAAGTCTATCACCGGCCGGCGCCGCCGGCATTACGGCAATGTTACAGAAGGCCCAGAACGTAAGACCTGCACGGGCTTGAACGCGTCTATAATCACAAGTCGGCGCGCGAGCCGGTCCATGCTTCACGGCGGAAGCCGGTCGGCTCTTCGACTCGATGAGGCCAAGGTCTTGGAGATCGTACTCAGTAACGAAGAAACACGCGTGCTTGGATCGCTGGTGGAAAAGGAGATCACCACTCCGGATTACTATCCCCTTTCCTTGAACGCCCTCCTGAACGCTTGCAACCAGAAATCCAATCGTGATCCCGTAATGAGTCTCGATGAAGACGACGTGAGGCGGGCGCTCGACGATCTCAACCGGAAGGGATTGGCGGGCGCGGCCAGCAGCGCCGACAGCCGTGTGCCCAAGTTCGAGCACCGGCTGCAGGAGGTATTCAACTTTGACCGCCGCGAGACGGCCGTGCTCTCGGTCCTGTTGCTGCGAGGACCCCAGACGCCCGGGGAGCTGCGCGGCCGGACCGAGCGCATGTATCCGTTCAATGATCTGGACGAGGTGCTCTCGACGCTGCATCGCCTGATCGAGCGCGATCCCCCTCTGGTAAAGATGCTTCCCCGCCACCCCGGCACCAAGGAGTCGCGCTACGCGCACCTGCTCTCGGGTGAGGTCGAGGCTTGGGAGGCGCCGCCAGCGCCGGGGTCCGCAGCGGAGCGCGAAGCGCCGTCGGGGGATCGGCTAGAGCACCTCGAAAGTGAAGTCGCGAATCTTCGCACCGAGGTGGCGGAGCTGAAACAACAGTTCGCGGATTTCAGAAAGCAGTTCGACGTCACTGCCGGCGAGGTCAGTAGCCGGTAGTGGCTGCGGCCAGTACCCAGTAGCCTTGAAATTTCCGTTTGACGAGCGCACGCTGTATGATATGGTAGCTGTATGATGTCTAACGAGCCTGCCGCAGCCCCAGCGACCCCGAAGGCCCAAGAGAATCTCGGTGTGTCCCACCGCGTGGTCGAAAAAAGTGCGCAAAGGGTTTCTCGGCGGAGCCCGGTCCTGCAGAAAAATCGAAAAAGTGACGATCGAAGCCAAGATGTCATTTAGAATCAACAGGGCCTCCCCGACGAACCCAGCGACTTATTGATAACAAGCCACTTAGCTGATTATCCCAGCATGTTGTTTAAACAATGGCGCTTAGCTTGACTTTGGACGCTTTTTAGACATCGTTCCAGCCCTGTTTTTGCCACTTTATGCCCGAAAACATGGGGTTTTGTGGTCCTGGCGTGGGGGTCGAAGAGGGGGATGCCGGCGCTCGGGTGGGGGCCGGACCGGGCGGCCGATGTGGAGGCTTGGCACGCCGCCCGCCTTCGCGATTGCGGAGCCAAGGCGCTCAGTAGTATCTTACCGGTCGGTCCGGAAATCAGGATTGAAGCCGGCCGGTCAGCCAGGTGGGGAGACACGATGCCGCAACAGTTTCTGAACTACATCGATGGCCAGTGGGTGGCGTGCAGCTCGAAGCGAACCTTCCCCGACATCAATCCCGCCAACACCGACGAGACGGTGGGGTTGTTCCAGGCGTCGGGCGCTGAAGATGTCCGCGCCGCCTTTGACGCCGCCACCCGAGCGCAGCCGTCGTGGGCATCCCTGCCGGCGCCGCGGCGCGGCGAGGCTCTCTTCAAGGCCGCGGAGATCCTGGAGAGCCGGCTCGCGAAGCTCGGCGAGGAGATGACTCGCGAGGAAGGCAAGACCCTGCCCGAATCGAAGGGCGAGGTGAAGCGGGCCATCAACATCTTCCGCTATTTTGGCGGCGAGGGAGCGCGGCAGTTCAGCTATCAGATCCCATCGGAACGTGAGAACGTCTTCTGTTACACCCTGCGAAAGCCGCTCGGCGTGGTGGGTCTGATCACGCCCTGGAACTTCCCGAGCGCTATCCCCGCCTGGAAGATGGCTCCGGCGCTGGTGGCCGGAAACACGGTGGTGATCAAACCCGCGTCCCTGGCGCCGCTGAGCGGGTACCGCCTGGTGGAAGCACTGCACGAGGCCGGCATTCCGGCCGGCGTCATCAATTTTGTCACCGGCGGGGGCGGAGCGGTCGGCAATGCCGTCGTGGACCATCCTGCTCTCCGGGCGCTGTCGTTTACCGGTTCTTGCGAGGTGGGCAACGCGCTCAACGCCAAGCTCGCAGCCCGCAAGGTCCGTGCGCAATTCGAGATGGGTGGCAAGAATCCCACCGTGGTCCTCAAGGATGCCGACCTCAGTTACGCCGCCGACATTCTGGTGAATGGCGCCTTTTTCTCAACCGGACAGAAGTGCACTGCCTGCAGCCGGGCGATTATTGAGAAGGATATCTACGGTCCGTTGGTAGAGACGCTCGTGGAGAAGACCCAGAAGCTGAAAGTGGGCAACGGGCTCGACCCGGAGGTCGCGATCGGGCCGGCCGTGGATGCGAATCAGCTCGAAACCGATCTCAGGTACATCGACATTGCACAAGAGGAGGGCGCCCGGCTGCTGTGCGGCGGCCACCGCCTGACGGGCGGCATTTATGACAAGGGGTATTTCGTTGAGCCCACGCTTTTCGACGGCGTGACGCCGGACATGCAGATCGCTAAGGAAGAAGTGTTCGGGCCGGTCCTGGCGCTGATGGTAGCGAACGATTTCGACGATGCCATGCGCCTGGCCAACGGCGTCAGGTTCGGGCTTTCGGCCTCGATCGTTTCCAACGACCTGAAGCGCGTGCACCAATTCGTTAATCGGATCGAAGCTGGGCTGATCACGGTGAACCTTCCCACGGCGGGCGTGGAGTACCAACTACCTTTTGGCGGCACCAAGGAATCGAGCTTCGGCATGCGCGAGCAGGGGCCGCTGGCACTTGATTTCTACACCGAGAGCCGGACAGTCTATCTCAAGTACGCGTGATGGGCAGTTGGTTTAGTGCAGCAGCCTGACGAACGATCTGAGCAGGCTTCGGGAAGGATGGAGCAATTCATGAAGAAGACTCAAGAGTTTCTGGCCAAGCTGAAGCTGCCCGGCGAAGACAATCACGCGCTGGTACCGAGCAAGAAGCGCTTCGCGGACGGCGGGCAATACCGGATCGAGATTCCGAGCGTTGAGGGTCCTCGAGTGTTCCGCGAGGTGCTGGCCGCAGCCAAGGACCTCAAGGTTCCCATCCATCGCGTCAGCCAGGGGAGCGGTGTGATGCTGCTCACCAACAGCGAGGTTTCGGAGATGGCGCGCATGGGGGCCGGGGAACGAATCGAGGTGTGTCTCTTTGTCGGTCCTCGGGCCACATTTGAAACCGGCGCCCAGGCGGCTTCGACAGCTGGCAAGGTTATCGGACTGCAGCACCGCGGGGCGGACCAGTTGGTCTACGCCATCGAAGATGTGCGCCGCGGCTGCGAGTTAGGAATCCGCAGCATTCTCCCCGCCGACGCCGGCCTCATCTGGGTGCTCAACGAGATGAAGAAGACGGGCGAGTTGCCCAGAAGCCTGGTGATCAAGAGTTCGGTCACCCTGCCCGCGGCGAACCCCGCCACGGCGAAGATCTTCGAGGGCCTGGGCGTCACGACGCTCAACGTCCCCACGGACCTGAGCCCGGCGCAATTCGGTGCCATCCGGAAGGCGGTCGATATTCCCATCGACACTTACATCGAAGCACCGGACAACTTTGGCGGCTTCATCCGCTACTATGAAATTCCGCAACTCCTGCGCGTGGCGGCGCCGATGTACCTCAAATTTGGCTTGCGCAACGCGCCGGACATTTACCCCTGCGGCGGCCAGCTCGAGGAGACGGCGGTCCGCATGGGCCGTGAACGCGTGCGACGCGCCCGGATCGCGCTGGACCTGATCGAGCGCTATGCCCCCCATGCCAAGATGTCGCCACTCGGCAGCAAGGACTTAGGAATTCCGGAGGTGTGATCCCGAACTTGCTGCCGGAACCTCTAGGCGGGCTCACGGGTCTCCACCGCTTCCCTACCGGCCAGGTAAGGGGCGAGATACCGGCCGGTGTAGGACTCAGGGTTCTTCACGATCTCCTCAGGCGGCCCGACAGCCACGATATTCCCGCCACGCTCACCGCCTTCGGGGCCGAGGTCGATGATCCAGTCGGCCGTCTTCAGCACGTCCAGGTTGTGCTCGATCACGAGGACGGTGCCTCCGGAGTCGACCAGCTTGCGGAAGGCAGCCAGCAGCTTGTGGATGTCGTCGAAGTGGAGGCCGGTCGTGGGCTCGTCGAAGATAAACAGAGGCTGGCGGCGGGCGCCCGGGTCAGGATCATTCAGCGCACTGGATTGCTCGGCGAGATGCGCCGCCAGACGCACGCGCTGCGCCTCGCCTCCTGAAAGCGTGGTGGCGGACTGGCCCAGGCGCAAATAGCCGAGTCCCACTTCTTCCAGAATACGCAGCCGGTTGGTGATCCTGGGGTGGCCGCTGAAGAAGGTCAGGCCCTCGCGCACCGTCATGCCGAGCACATCGTGAATATTGCTGCCTTTGTAGCGGCATTCGAGAATGCCGGGTTTGAAGCGACGGCCGCGACACTCCTCGCACACCAGTTCGACGTCGGCCAGGAACTGCATCTCCACCGTCACCGTCCCTGCGCCCTGGCAGGTCTCGCAGCGTCCGCCCGGCAGATTAAAGGAGAAATGAGCGGCGGCATAGCGGCGTTCGCGGGCCTCCGGAGTTGAGGCGAAGACCTCACGGATGGTGTCATAAGCTTTGAGGTAGGTCACGGGGTTCGAGCGCGGCGTCCGCCCGAGGGGCGACTGGTCTACCAGCACCACGTCGCCGATAACGGCGTCGCCTTCCAGGAGGTCGTAGTCGGCGCGGGCGGCCGCCAGGCCCCGGCGCGCGGCCAAGGCCTGGTAGAGAACGTCATGTACCAGGGTTGATTTGCCGGATCCGGAAACTCCGCTCACGGCCACCATCACGCCTAGCGGGATCTCGACGTCGATCGACTTCAAGTTGTGCTCCCGCGCTCCGCGCAGGCGCAGCTTCCGGGCACGTGGCCGCCGGCGCCGCGCCGGCACCTGGATCTGCAAGTCGCCGGAGAGATAGCGCCCTGTCAGGGATTCGCGATTTCGAATGAGGCTTTCGAGCGTGCCGGCGGCCACCACGCGCCCGCCTCGCTCGCCCGCACCCGGACCGAGATCGATCACGCGGTCGGCCTCGCGCATCATGGCAGGATCGTGCTCTACCACTACGATGGTGTTGCCGAGGTCGCGAAGGCTCTTGAGAATGCCGATCAGGCGGTTCGTGTCGCGCGCGTGTAAACCAATGGAGGGCTCGTCGAGCACATAGAGCGTGCCCACCAGGCTCGAGCCGAGAGCCGTGGCCAGCTGGATGCGCTGCGCCTCGCCTCCGGACAGCGTCGAGGCCAGGCGGTCCAGACTGAGGTACTCGAGCCCGACCTCCACCAGAAATCGCAGGCGCGAGCGGACCTCTTCCAGGACCTTCTCCGCTACCGCCGCTTCGTGCGGTTTGAGAGTGAGCCCGGCGAAAAAGCGGTCCGACTCTTTAATCGAAAGCGCGCAGACTTCGGTGATCGTTTTGCCTCCCACCCGCACGTTGAGAGCCTCCCGTCGCAGTCGTCCGCCGTGGCATTCCGGACAGATCGCGTAACCTCGATAGCGGCTGAGGAAGACGCGCACGTGTAACTTGTACTTCTTGCGCTCCAGCAGCTCGAAGAAGCGGTGCACACCGATAAAGCGGTCGTCGCCTTCCATCACCCAACGCCGATCTTCCTGTTTAAGCCGGTGGAAAGGCACGTCCAAAGGGATTCCGCGCTCGCGCGCCTTGGATTTCAGTTCGTTGAAGAGATGCCGATACCGAGGCTTGGCCCAGGGGTCGACAGCCCCTTCCTCGATCGTCTTACCCTTGTCCGGAATCACCCGATCGATATCAAAGTCGATGGTATTGCCAAATCCCTGGCACCGCGAGCAGGCGCCAAAGGGATTGTTGAATGAGAACAAACGGGGCTCGGGCTCCAGATGGGCGAGGCCACAGGGCTTGCACTCAAAGCGCTCATTGAAGACGAGGTGCTCGGTCAGAGACCTCGTCGTGGGGCCAGTCTCCGGCCTGGACGCAGACGCTTCTGTGCTCGCCGGCGGTGCAAACTCGAGCATGGCCTCACCGGCCTGCCGGTAACAGATCTCCACGGAGTCGATCAGCCGCTGGCGGATCTCAGGGCCGGTGACCAGCCGATCCACCAACACGAAGACAGGCCGCGAGAAATCGAGATCGAGTAACGATTCGGGCGTAGAAAACTCGAACACCCTGCCATCCTGGTAGAGCCGGTTGAAACCCTGCTCACGAAGTTCCGCCAGCCGGCTCTTGAGCGGCCCTAGCAGCCCGTCAGGGCGCGTCGCGGCACTGCGAGCGCTGGCGGCAGGTGTCTTCGATCGTGACCGCTTCGCAACCTTGGCCGGCGCGAGATCCGCTAGATCCGTGAGTTCGGCCGCCGCACCACCCCCGGATGGGGCTGGCATGGGCGCGGTGACGTCCTTCGCGAGCAGCCTGAACAGAACGTAGAAGCGTCGGCCACGCTCGATCCCAAGCACGCGGTCGGCAATCTCGTCGATGGTGTCTCTTCTCACCACCCTGCCGCACTTCGTGCAGGTGGTAACCCCAAGGCGTGCAAAGAGCAGTCGCAGATAGTCGTAAATCTCGGTGGCCGTGGCCACCGTGGACCGAGGGTTGCGCGTGGTGTTCTTCTGGCGGATGGCGACCGCAGGAGCGATGCCCTCAATGGAGTCGACGTCCGGCTTTTCCATGCGGTCCAGGAATTGGCGGGCATACGCAGACAGCGATTCGACGTAGCGTCGCTGCCCCTCAGCATAGATGGTGTCAAACGCCAGGCTCGACTTGCCGGAGCCGGAGACGCCCGTCACCACAGTTAACCGGTTGTGGGGGATCTGGCAGTCGATATTCTTGAGATTGTGGACGCGCGCGCCGCGCACTACGATCGCTTCCTCGGCCGCGGCCCTGGCATCCGAATACCTGGCCGGGTGCTCGATGCTGTCATGCCCGTCGCCGGTCCGGACGAGCGAAACCTGGGCGACCAGACCATCGCGTAATTTCATCGAAGTGTCGCTCGTAATCTTCAAAGGGGGCTACCCGGCTTCCCGCAGTCTGTCAGCTCCCAAAGTTTTGACCACGGGAGTCTTGTCGCTGTGGTGCTGGAGGCTCCGTCAGCGGGCACGGAAACCTCCATTATAACCCGCTGCGGGGAGGCGCGGCGACATCTGATGGCGGCATGAGCGACCCTCGCGTGGCTCGCCGGGTGCGAGTCCTCCCCGAAAATGGGCTGGGAACTGCGGCGAACTGGGCTGGGCCGGTGTTCTTGACTTCGGTCGCGGGCGGGTGGCACTATCGATCGGAAGCAGGTTCTTCTACCCCCAGGGACTTCCGGCAACCCTAGGTGATTGAGTGGCAGTCTGGGCACAGACGCGAACGTTGGCTTCGAGGCGGGCAGTCCGTCGGGAGAGCATCAGTTTGTGGGTGACGGCCCGCGAGGCCTTCTGGATTGCGCTCGATGCCCTGCGCGCTCACAAGCTGCGTTCCTTTCTGACCTTGCTCGGAGTCGTGATCGCCACCACCACGCTGATCGTGGTGATGTCGGTGGTGAACGGCATGAACCTCTACATCGCCGACCACATTGCCAACCTGGGCGTGAACACCTTCGTGCTGGCGCAATTCCAATGGGCCCAGGGCTGGGAAGCCTTCGTCAAAGCCCAGCGGACGAACCGCCCCATCCGCCTCGAGGACTACGATTTCCTCAAGGACAACCTAACGGGGTACAAGACCATCGCCGCGGCGGCCGGCCTCGGCGCGGCGGCGCCTGACGTGCGCTATCAGAGTCATGTGATCGACGAGGTGTCAGTCTCGGGCACCACCCCCAGCGTCTTCGAGTTGGGATCTTTGAAGGTGGACGCCGGCCGCTACTTTAACGAAAGCGACTACGATCACAATTCCATGGTCTGCTTCATCGGGCATGACTTGGTGAAGCAGTTCTTCTTGCGGACGGACCCGATTGGCAAGGAGGTCCTGGTACGCGGGTTGCCCTTCCGGGTGGTGGGCACGGCGCAGGAGATCGGCACCAGCTTCGGGCAGAGCCAGGACACTTTTGTTCAGATTCCACTGACGACTTTCGAGAAGAACTTTATGGCGCGGCCGTCGCTCAATGTCTCGATCCAGGCCTGGGATTCGCAACAAATGGTCCCGCTTCAGGACCAGGTGCGGGCCCTGATGCGCGCGCGCCGGCACGTGCCTTATCATGACCCCGACCCCTTCGGCATCAATGCTTCCGATACCTTGATGGCGACCTGGCAAGCGCTCACCGGAACTATTTTCGCGGCCACCATCGGCGTGGTGGCCGTCTTCATGGTAATCGGCGGCATCGTAATCATGAACATCATGCTCGCGAGCGTCACCGAACGCACGCATGAGATCGGCATCCGCAAGTCGCTGGGCGCGCGCCGGCGCGACATCCTTCTGCAGTTCGTGATCGAATCGGCCGCCATGGCGCTGGCGGGCGGGGTGCTCGGCATCCTGCTGGCGACGGGAGTCGCTCAGTTGGTGAACCTGGTTTTCACGGCTTCGGTGCCCATTTCGGCAATCGTGGTCGGTGTGGTTCTGTCGAGCGCGGTCGGCCTCTTTTTCGGTATCTATCCCGCCAGCAAAGCCGCCCGGCTCGACCCGATCGAGGCCCTGCGTACCGAGACGTGACGAGAGGTAACACATTGAGCCCATAACTCAACAGCTCAATGAGTCGATCATGTGAGTCAATCATGAGGGCTTATCGCCAGAACGTGCGCGAGAACCTTTGGCTGGCGCTCGATACGCTGCGCACCCACAAGTTCCGGTCCTTGCTCACGGTGTTGGGCGTGCTCATGGGCACCACCACCGTGATTCTGGTGGCATCGCTCATCCAAGGGCTGGACCAGCAAATGGCGGAGACCGCTGAGAGCTTCGGCACGCGGACAATCTTCATCCAAAAGCTTCCGCCCTTCACGTTCCGGCCCTCGCGGGAAGAGCGCCTGCGTAAGCCCCTCACCCTGGATGATGCCACTGCCCTTAAGACTGACTGCGCCGCTGTGGAGGACGTGAGCGCCGAAGTCTTTAACTGGCAGCCGCCGGCGCCACCCTTCGTCACCTTCAAGTACAAGGGCCAGCAGATGGTGGACGGGCAGTTCTTCGGCGCCACAGCCAACGACTTCTCCATCATCGGCGCGGACCTCGACGACGGCCGGCTCTTTACTGATGTGGACAATCTGCATCGGAGGGATGTGGTGGTGATCGGTGCCGAGGTGGTCAAGCGCTTCTTCACCGGTGAAGACCCCGTCGGCAAGACGCTTCTGGTTGACGGCCACAATTTCACCGTGGTGGGAACGCTGCAAAGGCGCAAGCAGTTTCTCGGTGATACCGGTAATGACAAGGTGGCCTTCGTTCCCTATCTCACCTACCGGAAGTACTACCCCGAAGTGAAAGATAACTTTATAAACGCGCTGGCCGTGCCCGGACACATGGACGAAGCCATGGACGAAGTGCGCGCCAACCTGCGCCGCCGGCGGCACGTGAAGCCGTCGGAGCCCGACAGCTTCGACCTTTCTACGGCGGACACCATCGTGCAGCAGTTTAAGCAGATCATCAGTACGGTGGCGGTAGTGATGGTAGTTCTCTCCTCCATCGGGCTGCTCGTCGGCGGCATCGGCGTGATGAACATCATGCTGGTGTCGGTCACGGAGCGAACTCGCGAGATTGGCGTGCGCAAGGCCATCGGCGCGCGCCGCAGCGATATCACCTGGCAGTTTCTGCTCGAAGCCATGACCCTCACCGGCGCCGGCGGAATCATGGGTATCGCCATCGGCTGGCTCATGAGCACCGCGATTCGCGCCATCGTTCCCAACATGCCTACCACGGTCCCTGTGTGGAGCGTGGTGGCAGGTTTTGTGGTGGCGGTCAGCGTGGGATTGTTCTTCGGAATGTGGCCGGCGCTCAAAGCCTCGCGACTCGACCCGATCGTCGCCTTGCGGTACGAATAACTTCGCGCGTCCTAGCCCTGGGTACCCACATGGCGACCGCGTTGTCGGTATCTTTTCAAGCGGTCGCTCCGGTTCTTTCAAACAGCGCTGCCAGGCTTTCGCTGAAGGGCTCGCGAGCCACTCCACGCTCCGTGATGATGGCGGTCACATAACGGTGCGGCGTAACGTCGAAAGCCGGATGGCGAGCCTCGACCGCTTCGGGTGCGATCGGCACGCCGGCCAGGTGGGTGACCTCGCGGGGCGAGCGCTCTTCGATGGGGATTTGGTCGCCGGAGGCGAGTTTGAGATCGATGGTGGAAAGCGGGGCCGCCACATAGAAGGGGATTCCGTTCTCGCGGGCCAGCACGGCCACCGAGTAGGTGCCGATCTTGTTGGCCACGTCGCCGTTGGCGGCGATGCGGTCCGCCCCCACAATCGCAACGGCGATCCGGCCCTGCTTCATAAAGTGCCCCGCCATGCTGTCAGTAATGACCGTGACGGGAATGCTGTCGCGCGAAAGCTCCCAGGCCGTCAGGCGCGCACCCTGCAGGAACGGCCGGGTCTCGTCCGCAAAGACCTCGATCTGTTTGCCAGCCTCGACTGCGGCCCGGATCACGCCCAGCGCCGTGCCATAGCCTCCGGTGGCGAGCGCACCCGCGTTGCAGTGGGTAAGCACGGTGCCGCTGGCGGGCAGCAGGGCCGCTCCGGCGCGTCCCATGGCTTCATTGACGGCGATGTCCTCGGCCAGCATGCGCTCGGCCTCTTCAACCAGCCGGACTTTCACCTTCTCGATGGTCGCGGCCTCGGACTCGGTTGCGGTCAACACCGACTCGAACAGGCGGCGCATGCGCTCGATTGCCCAGAAGAGATTGACGGCGGTGGGCCGCGTTTCGGAGATCCTGCGGGCGACGACCTCGAAGTCGGCGCGCAGTTCGTCGATGCTGCGGGCGGTTGAGTTCTTCACACCGAGCGCCACACCCATGGCTGCGGCCACGCCGATGGCCGGCGCTCCGCGAATAACCATCGAGCGAATGGCCTCGGCCACGCCTCGGTAGTCGTCATAAGTGCGGTAGACTTCCCGCGCGGGCAGAAGGGTCTGGTCGATCATGCGCACGCCGTCTGCGGTCCACTCAATCGTCTTGAAGGCAGCCGCCAGGGAGGTCGACAATGGATTTCTCTCCGAGAGGATTTAGATGATCAAGGCATTGAGTCGTTGGTTCCATGGGATGATTCGATTGCCCAACCCATTATACTGAGCAGTTGCAATCGGTCATCCGTCACCATATGCGGCGCCGAAATTGGAGATGTGCTCCATGGACATCGTCGAAAAGCTCAGATCTCGCGCTCGCCAGAACCCGCGTCACATCGTGCTGTTCGAAGGCGAGGAAGAACGCACCCTGGCGGCGGCGGAGAAGATCGAACGCGAGGGCCTGGCGCGCCTGACGCTGCTCGGTGACGTCGACAAGATTCGCGCCCGGCTCGCGGAGCTAGGCCTTAAGCTCGAAACCAGTAGCATTCTTGATCCGGCCAGGAGCCCCAAGCTGAACGCTTACGGCCAGCACCTCCGTGAGCGCCGCCGTTCCAAGGGAATGACGGAGAACGAAGCGCTGGAAAACGTCCGAATTCCGCGCGTCTTTGCAGGCCTTATGCTGGCCGCGGGGGACGCGGACGGATCGGTGGGCGGCGCCCTGAACACCACGGCGAACACGGTCCGAGCCGCATTGTGGACCGTCGGCATGGCGCCCGGAGTGTCGCTGGTTTCCAGCTTCTTCCTAATGGTCTCGCCGAAGCGCGAACTCGGCCATGAAGGCGTCATGCTCTTTGCCGACTGCGCCGTGGTTCCCGAACCCACCGCCCCTCAACTGGCGGACATCGCCGCCACCACGGCCCAAAGTGCGCGCAATCTGCTCGGCGTGGAGCCGCGCGTGGCCTTGCTCTCGTTTTCCACCAGAGGCAGCGCCAAGCATCCGCGCGTGGCGCTCGTTCGTGAGGCCTTCCAAACGCTCAGGACACGGGAGCCCAAGCTTGCCGTCGACGGCGAATTGCAACTGGATGCCGCGATGGTGCCGGAGATTGCCGCCCGCAAAGCGCCGGGCTCTCCTCTCGAAGGACGCGCCAATGTCTTCATCTTCCCCAATCTTGACGCCGGGAACGTAGCCTACAAGCTAGCCGAGCGATTCGGCGACTGCCAGGCCATTGGCCCGGTCTTGCAGGGGCTGGCCAAGCCTGCCAATGATCTGTCACGGGGATGCAGTGTGGAAGATATCGTCGGCACCGTGGTGCTGACGGCCCTCCAGGATTGATTCGCTGATTTATTGATTCAGTGAATCAATTTTGGGCGTGGCAAGCACCGACGCGTCCACTTCCCCATAGAGGACACTCTTCGGCTGATGCTCGCGTTCGTAAGCCGCGATGCGGTCCTCATGGCGCAAGCTCAAGCCGATATCGTCCCAGCCATTCAGCAGGCACTCCCGGCGGAAAGGATCAACCTCGAACGCCAGCTTCAGTCCCAACTCGTCGGTGACGGTCTGGGTCTCGAGATCGACCGTCACTTCATACCCTACTTCGCTCTCCGTACGCCGGAAGATCTCGTCGACCTGGGCGTCTGACAAGGTGACCGGCAGGATGCCGTTCTTGAAGCAGTTGTTGTAGAAAATGTCGGCGTAGCTCGGCGCCAGCAAAGTTCGGAAACCGTAGTCGCCAAGCGCCCAAGGGGCGTGCTCGCGGCTCGACCCGCACCCGAAATTGGCGCGGGCCACCAGCACCGAAGCGCCCTGATAGCGTGGGTCATTCAGCACGAAATCGGGATTGGGTTGCTCGCCGGGGAGGTAGCGCCAGTCGTAAAAAAGCGTGCGCCCGAAGCCCTCACGCGTGAGCGCCTTGAGAAACTGCTTGGGCACGATCTGGTCGGTATCGACGTTGACGCGATCCATGGGGGCCACGAGGCCCGTGTGCTTGATGAAGGCTTGCATGTTTTGCTCCCGCCTTAAGGTAATTGACTCAATGACTCAAGGGCGCCACCCTGGCCAGCTAGCCTACCGACGCGTGGCGGCGACAATAACCCGATAATCCCCGCTCGGGATCAAGCGCGATTCATCCACCGGGCGGTTGTAGAAGTATGCCCAGGCCTGCTGCTGGCCGCCATCGTCAAGCGTGACGCGAACGACCTGTCGCACGAACTGGCTCTTGCCGGGAGCACCGCGAAAGTACTCCTCGTACCGGTCCAGAATCTCGAGCGCCGCTTCAGGATCGGCCAGCCGGTGTACTTCGCCGCGCACGCGCTCGGCTGTCTTCGTGCTCGGCTTCGCCCCGGGGTAGCGGCCAAGATCGTACAGCTTGGCTTGAATAGTCCCGGCTCCAACGAACTTCGCCCGAACTTTCTGCAGCAAATCGTCACGCAGGCCCTGCATAAGACTCCCGTACACGAAGAGGAAAGAAAGGCCACCGCGATTCGGGGTCATTCGCTTAGGCCCGAAGGGCCGGCATAATTTAGCCCAGGGCGAGAGCCCTCGGAAAAGGCCCGTCACCCGACTTTCGGTCCCCTCCCCAGGTGGTAGAGGAGAGAGGGGACAGTTCAAAACCCAGGACTCACGCCCCCGGGCCCTGTCTATGCCGCCGCTTCCCTGCAGCTAGAGGATCGCTGCCTGCTCAATGTGCATGTTTCGGACTTCCTAATGGTGGTAAGGCTTCCCACGGGCCGGATTGCGAGGGACCCAGACCGTGCAGGCGCAGGGCCAGCCACAGCATGCAGATTGCGCTGAATCCGAAGTAAGAGCCAAGCCAAAGAAATCCTCGCCAGTGCGGTCCGGGTTCCAGTTTGATCCAGCCAAACCCCAAAGCCAAGAACGCCAAAGCAAAACCCACCGAGGCCGCTCCGGCCAAGCCAAGAAACCATTTGTCCGCAACATGACGCCGCAGGGTTTGTGCGGTTGCCAATTCGAGAATGCCGATGCTCGTTGCCATCACGACGAGTAGGAGGGCGAAAAGACGGAAGCCAAGTGGGCCCGTCCAGAGAATTGGGAGCAGTCCGTAGGCGCAAAAAGCAAGGCCATTCAGCACCAGAAGCCAAGATCTGCCCTTTCTGGAACTCCAGATACCGGCCGCGATGGTGCAAGCTCCTGCCGCCACTGCGAGCCTACACATAAACGTAGCCGTGCCCATCGGCCCGAAGGTACGCAAAGCCATGGATCCATCCGGGTTCTGCATAGAAACGTTCATGAGCGCCAATATCGCGTCAAGAACGCCGCACAATGCCAGTAACCACCAGTTCTTCATCAGCGTTTGGATCATGCGCAACCCCCGAATCGTGATGCTGGTGCCCTGCCATAGGCCGTGAGGGCTCTGCCGTAATCATCGGGTATTGTCATAGTAAATTCAATGCGTGCCCGCTGCAGCCGACGCCTCTGGCCACTGTCGAATATCCACAAAATGCCCCTCAATCGCCGCTGCCGCCGCCATCATGGGACTCACCAAGTGCGTCCGGCCGCCCTTGCCCTGGCGCCCTTCGAAGTTGCGATTCGAAGTAGAGGCGCTGCGCTCGCCGCTCGGCAGTACGTCGGCGTTCATGCCGATACACATGCTGCAGCCGGCGTCGCGCCACTCGAATCCGGCCGCGCGAAAGATCTTGTCCAGACCCTCTTTTTCGGCCTGCGACTTCACCACCATCGAGCCCGGCACCACCAAGGCCTGCTTCAAGCTCTTGGCCACGTGCTTGCCCTCCACCACGCGCGCGGCCAGGCGCAGGTCCTCGAGGCGCGAGTTCGTGCAAGACCCGATAAACACCCGGTCCACCCGGATTTCGGAGATCGGAGTGCCGGGCCTAAGCCCCATATATTGGAGGGCGGCCTCGGCGGCCTTCTGGTCTCCCGGATCGCGGAAGGAGTGAGGATCGGGAACCTGGCCGGTCACGTCCGTCACCATGCCCGGATTGGTGCCCCAGGTCACCTGGGGTGCGATCTCGGCCGCGTTCAGGGCCACTTCGCGGTCGAACTTGGCCTCAGAATCGCTCACCAGCCTCTTCCAGTAATCCACCTCTACCTGAAAATCCTTGCCGCGTGGAACAAATGGGCGGCCTTCGAGGTAAGCGAACGTCGTGTCGTCCGGCGCCACCAAGCCAGCGCGCGCCCCGCCTTCGATGGTCATATTGCAGACCGTCATCCGGCCTTCCATGGTCAGGTCGCGGATGGTCTGGCCGGCGTATTCGATCACGTGGCCGGTGCCGCCGCCGATCCCGATCTTGCCAATGATGGCCAGGATCACGTCCTTGGCCGTCACGCCCGCTCGGCGCCCGCCCTCCACGCTGACGCGCATCGTGGGCGACTTGAACTGCGAGAGGCACTGGGTGGCCAGAACGTGCTCCACTTCGCTGGTGCCGATGCCGAAGGCCAGCGTTCCGAAGGCACCGTGCGTCGAGGTGTGGCTGTCACCGCAGACGATGGTCTGGCCGGGCTGGGTGATGCCGAGCTCCGGGCCGATCACGTGCACAATGCCCTGGTTGTGGCTGAACATGTTGAACAGGGTCACGCCCGTCTCATGACAGTTGCGGTCAAGGGCATCGAATTGGGCTGCCGCAATCTTATCGGCCATGGGCAGAGCGCGATCCTTGGTGGGCACGGAGTGGTCCATCACCGCGAAGGTGAGGTCCGGGCGGCGAACCTTGCGGCCCGCGGCGTTCAGGCCCGCGAAGGCCTGCGGCGACGTGCCCTCGTGGATCAGGTGCCGGTCAATGTAGATCAGCGAAGGCTGGCCGGGCTGCTCCCATACGGCGTGCGACTCCCAGATTTTTTCGTACAGAGTTTTTGGCTTCGTGGCCATGGCTGGCGGCTTCTTTCGAGATAGATTGGGTGAGCGGCGCTCCTTGCTGATTGTACGCCGAACGCCCGGTTCCCATCAAACGATCCGGTGAGGGAGAGGGCACCTGCCCCTTGACCGGTTGCATGGCCGGCGATTGAGCCCCTGCTCGGCCCGCCTCGTTCTAGGCGCTGCGTCTTCAGAATCTTGCCGGGCCCAGGTTCAGGCCCGGTTCAGGATTGGCCGGCCCCAGCCGTCGGGGCATGGAATCCGATGCGGCGCACGAGAGATTCGAACCTGGGATCCGATCGCAGATCGTTGAACATGGGATGAACGTTCAGGAAGATCAGCCAGATCGACCGGTCCTGGTAGGCGCTTTCCAGCCACTCAAAGGCTTCGTCTTTCCGGTTGAGCCCGGCATAAACCATGGCGATGTTAAAAGGCGGAACGTAACCCTCGCGGGCATGCTGTTTGAGCTCGTCGACCAGCTGGCCGGCTTCCTCAGTCCGGCCGGAGGTGGCGAGAGCATGTCCCAGCGCGGCCAGCATGTGCGGATTACGGTTGGAAAGGGCGACCGCTGTTTGGAAGGATCGCACGGCTTGCTCCAGCAGACCTTTCACCTCGTAAGAGGCTCCAAGGACGAAGTGCGTTTGGTAGAAGCTCGTTGGGTCCATCTCCAAGGTCTTCAGGCACTGCTGAATGGCCTCGTCGTGATAGCCAGCGAGGCTGAGGACCAGCGCGGCACTGGCGCCGATGGCCAGCGAGAAGGGGTCTAGCCGCAAGGCGCGCCGCACTTCGGCCACGGCTTCGTCGTGACGCCCCAAGGCTGACAGTTCAAACGCATACCAGGGCCGGGCTACGCCGTAGCTCGGGTTAAGCTCGATCGCGCGGTGGAATCCACGCTCCGCTTCCAGCCAGTCCCACTCGTGGAACAGCCTGCAAAAAGCCAGGGAGGCCTGCGCTTCAGCCAAGCGGTCATTCAGCTGAAGGGCCTTGATCGCGGCCGCCTTGGCCTCAGGCAACGAGGTACTGGGAGAGAGCATGGTGTTCCACGCCAGCATGGCGTAGCAGTCCGCCAGGCCGGCGTAAGCCTGAGCGTAACCGGAGTCCTCTTCGATGGACCGGCGGAAGTAGGCGATGCCCTTCTTGAGCGCCTCCTCCGTTCTCTTGTTCCAGAAGTAGCGGCCCTTGAGGTAATACTCGTAGGCGAGCGAGCTCGCACTGACTGAGGGACGAATTTGCCCGGCGAGCAGTTCCATCGCCAGCGACTCGGCGATGCTGGTGGCCACTTCGGTCTGCACGGCAAAAACGTCCGTCAGCGCGCGCTCGTAAGCGTTGGCCCAAAGATTGGTTTGATCGCTCACCTGGATCAGCCGCACGCTGATCCGGATGCGCTCGCCCGACCGCCGAACGCTGCCTTCCAGAACGTAGTCCACCCCCAGGTCGCTGCCAATCTCGGTGATGCTCTTGTTCGTGTTCCGGTATTTCATCACCGACGTCCGCGCGATCACTCCCAGGCTTCGCGGGGAGAGCATCCCGAGGTGGGCGATCATCTCCTCCGTCATGCCATCGCTGAAGTATTCCTGTTCAGGATCGGCGCTCAGATTATTGAAGGGAAGTACGGCCAGCAGCACTTTTTGAGCGGGGGGCTTGTCCGCCCGAAGGGCGCGATCGCCCAGCGGCTGCACGGGCACGATAAAGCGATAGCCGCGCCGCGGCAAGGTCTCGATGAATCGCGGGCTCTCGGCCGAGTCGCCAAGCGCCATCCGTATCCTCCGGATGGCGGTGTTGAGTCCGTCCTCGAAATCGACGAAAGTATCTGCTGGCCAAATCTTGTTGCGCAGTTCCCCCCGCGTGACCACCTCGCCGGCACGCTGGACGAGCATGACCAGGACCTGGAAAGGCTGCTCCTGAATGCTGACCCTCACCCCTTGCTTGCGCAACTCGCCCGAGCGCAGATCGAGCTCGAATGCGGCAAAGCGCATCGGAAGCGGCCCTGGAGTCTGTTCAGTCACCAAGGGAATTCCCCCTGTTTGCCGACGAGTCTAGCACTGAAACCCTGTCGCTGCAATAAAATCAACACCACATGGGTCACAAATCGACATTAACGCTGGGGACATCACAGTGCGGCTGGAATTGAACCAACCCGGGTCGAGCAATTGACCGATCATGAAAACGATGCGCTGAGGATCTTCAAAGGGGTCAAGGGATCAGGGCCTCAGTCGCTCACTCTTACAACGGGAGCGCTGCGTACCAATCCTGGGGTCACTGAGTCGAGAAAGTGAAGTCTGCCGTGGCTGGCTGTCCCGCCCGCACCGTCACTTTCTGCTCCTGCGTCCCAAAGGTTGCGGTCCAGGCCGCGACCGTATAGTCGCCCGGCGGAAGGCCCTTGATCGTGAACGCACCGTCGTCGCCGGTGACGGCGTAAAACGGATTCGATACTACTCCGATGTAAGCCTTCATCCAAGGGTGCTGGTTACACTTGACGGGAATCATGATTTCGGGGCGGGTGAACCTCATCACCAGCGGGGCGGCGCCTGGAATCTGTGACGCGTTATATTCCCGATTCTCTTTGGGCATAAAATGGACGTTGTGAGTGGTAGGGTCGCTCGATACCACTTTGAGCACCTGACCCACCATCGCGCCGAGAACGTGAGGCACGTACACGCATCCGCGCTGATCGAGAATCACCGGTTGGCTGGGGGTAGGAAAGTTGGATTGCTGAAGTCCCGACTTGATGTACAGGAACGCGTTGGGCACGGCGCCGTCGCTATTGACCTCGCCGTCTTCCGCATAAACCGGTTGAGGGTGTACCGAGGCGCACACAGGGTCCTGGTCCATCATGATCCGGGCGAGCTTTGGCTTGGCGCCCTTAAGGTAGATCTTGCCGTTGATCTGGCCCGTGGAAGCCTGACCGGGGGGCGCCGCCCTAGCCGCCCGCAAGAGGATCGCCGTGGCCCCAGCACCCAGGAGGATTGTCATCAAAGACGCCCATCCATTTATTCTGCTTCGGCTCATGTTCCACCTTCGCTCAAGTTTTTGATCTTCCAGGCCTGCTAGAAATTCAACCAGGCCACCAGGTAAACGGAGTTGTTCCCGGAGGCATTGCGGCCAGCCCCGTCGTAATTGTCTTGGGCTCCGTTGAAATTAATGTATCCGGTATATTGCGCGGCCAATTGGATATTCTGGACCGGCCAGTAGGAAAAATTGAAGGTGTATCCGCTACTCTTGGGATTGCCATTCGCGCTGCCGCTTACGGGAGCCGGAGGGTAGAGCAAGGCGTCGGCAGTGCCTTTGGTGAAAAACGTTGCAGCGGTGACGGCGTACTTGTTCCCGAAGTGGTAAATCCCGTTCAGATTTAAGGTGGTCAGGTGATGTTTGGGCAGGACGGCGCCGCCCGCATCGTAAGTAGCCACCAAGTCCAAATTCTCATAGATGAAAGTGCCGTGCACGGTGAGCAGATCATTGTGAAGTGTGGGCAGCACGCGCTCCCATTGCAGATCGGCCGCCACGTCGGTGTAGGTGTCCGTGGGGCTGACCACCGTATTAGGGGACGTCACAACGTGGATGCCGTAAGTGCCGAGCTCCAGGTAGTCGTTGCCGTGCGACTGCTGCCAGGCCACGCGCCAGTAGGGGGCGAGACCGTGGATGTTGTAGCTGAACCCGACGCCCGTCGGTGGCTGCGGTCCTCCCAGATGCGCGGAGGTATAACCGGTAAAGTCGCCGTAGAGATGACCGTCAAACATGGCGTAGGCGCCCAGGCCGGCGACATCCTGCGCCAGGGGGCCGTCGATGATCGTACTCGCTAAAGGCGAGGGCGTGGAGTCCGGGGCCAGGAACGGAAAGCCAAAGGCGGGTGTGTCGTTCCATAGATCCTCCACCGTGGGGTTGTTGTTCACGGTTACACCGTAGATCAGCTCCTTGCCCGCCACCTTGGTTCGGTTGGCATAACGAATGTCGGTGTTGTCCCAACTGAAGTGGTCGTCCGAGCCGGTGTAGGTCACCTGGACGAACCCGCCCGCATGCGAAGACATCGCTCCGGCCAGGAACAGGCTCGCTGCCTGGGGGAACTCAGCGCTTCCGTTCTGCGCGCCGGGCTGGGCCTGGTTGGTGCTGGTGAAGGAAATCTGGAAGAACGCCGAAAGGGGCAGCCAACTGCTCAGATTCAGACCCGATTTCTCGGACCCTTTGGGGGCGGTAATCTGCTGGATGCCCGTCATGGTATAGCCGTTGAGCTTGAACATCCGGCCCAGCGGTGTCAGCTCGGGTAAGGTAGTGTGGCAGGCACTGCAGGGTAAGCCTGTCTGGCGGGCAAAGCTCGCCACACCCCGGGCTTCGGGAGCCAGCGCCAAAAAGACAAGCAATATTATGATGGCAATCCCGAAATCGCGGCGGACAGCGTCCATGGTAGAAACTCCCTTCTCCGTCTGAACGTCAGAGGCTCGTCTTCGTCGGGCTGCCCTTGTCCCAAGGATCCTGAGTCGATTGGCTCGCCTCTCAGAACCAAACTCGCGGCTTCCGGGTGGGATGGTCCGGGTCTCTGGACAATCCTTCGTCGACACACCATGCTGCCAAGACAGTTTCTACGGAGGGCTCCGGACGGGTCTGTGATAGTTAGCACAGGGGTGTGTGACGGCGGTCACCGGGCGCGATTGTCGGCCCGCTCCGTCAGGTGTATCCTAAGCTTCACCCGAAAGCTATCGGACCTCGGGCTGCGAATTCCTCAAAGTGGAGGCCGCGCGAGCTAGCAGCTCCTGGAGAATCAATGCCTGAACGACACCTTCGCGTCCTGCTGCTGGCGCAACTGCTCTTGCCGCTTTTTCCTTCGACACTCTGGCCCCAGGCCATTCCCCACCCGGAGGCCCCGTCGTCAGAACTGCGTGGAGTCGAGCAGGATACATGGCATGTATTCGGAAAGGTCACCGATCTGAAGGGAGCACCCATCCGTCAGGCCTCCGTCCGGGTGGATCTCGGTTATGGCCTCAAGCTGGTCAAGAACCTCACAACGGACGTTCAAGGGCAGTTTTCAACCGAGTACACCCTGGATGCGTCTACGGTAAAGAGTCTGGCGGTGAGCCTGCTTGTCACGCGGGAGGGTTTCCATCCGGCCCGCGAGTTCGTGGATTTCGGCGCCAAGGATTCAACGTGGCAAATCAACGTCATGATGAGGCCGGACACCGAAAGCGAGGATGATCTGCCCGTGGAGTCGCTCATCAACAGGCTGGCTCCGAGGTTGCGGTCCGGTCTGGAAGGCGACCCGTCCATTGCCGGCGCCAGCAAGGATTTCGAGCGCGGGACCCACGACTTCCTGGATCAGCGCGATTCCGCAAGCGCCATTCCGAGTCTCACCAAGGTGGTGAAGCGCTACCCGGACTGCGGCCGTTGCCGAATCTTGCTGGGGCTCGCCATGCTTGACGCCGGGAGCTGGAACGGTGCCACGCGTGAGTTCGTGGAGGCGTACAATCTGGCGGCCAACGGCGCCAAGGTGGACCGGGCTGACATGGCCGATTCCCTGCTGCTGGTCGCTGAACTCGAAAACTGGAAGGGCAACTACAACAAGGCTGCAGGGTTCCTGATGCAAGCAAAGGATCTCGACCCGAAAAACGCTTTCATTCTCCAAGAGCTCGGACGGACCCTCGTTTTCCAGAAGAACTGGGAGGCAGCCGACGTTTATCTGGGCCAGGCGGTGGACGCCGGCGCCTCGAAGGATGCGCTGCTGCTCCGCAGCCGGGCTCTCCTCGAGGAGGGTGATCCCGAGGCGGCCGACGCCGCCCTGAAAGCATACCTGGGTGGCGCCAGCCTCAAGACGTTTCCCGTCTCCGTGCGTAGGCTCGACTCTCAGATTGAAGACCGGCTCAAGCTGCGGACTTACGCCAAGGCTCAATCCGTGGTCAGCGAGCCGCTTCCGGTCTTGATCGAGAGCATCCCGGAGCTGCAGGGGATTGAGCCGGCTTCCAGCCAGGCGGACCTGGCGGCCATCCTGGAGAAGGCCGGTGAGAACGTGAAGTCCTTTTTTAGCAGCTTTCAAAACACTGTTTCCATCGAGCAGATCCGAGAGGAGCGGCTAGCCAAGGACGGGAAAATCAAAGATTCCCTGGACCAGAAATTTCAATATCTCTTGCTCACCCGGCCGGAAAAATGGGGACTGGGACTGGAGGAGTATCGGACGGACTTCCATGGAGATCGAACCGCAGCCACCGGTCTTGATTCCGGTCTGATGCTGACTTCGGGATTCGCCTCCGCATCTTTGCTCTTCCACCCGGCCTATCAATCCGGGGCCACCTTCCGCTACCTGGGGCGGCAGACCGCGAGCGGCCTCAAGTGCTACGTGGTGGCGTTCGCGCAAACGCCCGAGAAGGCGCAGATGGTGGAGCGCTTCAATACCAGTGGTGATTCTGTGCTGGTGCTGTTTCAGGGGCTGGCCTGGGTCGACGCCGATACCTACCGGATCATCCGTCTGCGCACCGACTTGCTGAAACCTCAAACCGCCATCCGTCTGCAGCGGCAGACCACCGAGATCACCTACGACCCGGTGCACTTCAAGCAGGTGGCTTCGGCTTTGTGGCTCCCCAGCGAGGTCGCCGTCACGGTTCAGTGGGCCGGTAAGACATACCGGAACATGCATAAGTATTCCGACTTCAAGCTGTTCAACGCCGAAACCCTGGAAAAACAGAAACCGCTGGATGTTCCATCGCCCGAACGGGGGACGGAGCAGCCTTGATCATTTGCGGGACTGTCGACGCGTCCGCAGCAGAGTCGGAGCGCCGCAAAGCTAGGAAAGCGAGTCCCTATGCCTGTTTTTCGGCGCCCGTTGCCTGGCACGCACCCTGAGTACCTCTCTCCGGCTTATGTCTCTACCCGGACTCGCGCGCCCCGGCAGCCGCCCATTCTTCTGCCGCATACAATCTCCGAGCTTACAGGTCCCGTGTTTGGTCACAGCGAGGTCGGCGAAGATGATAACGATCTGACCTGTCAACACAGCGGTGAGCCGCTCGGGGAACGCATCATCGTGACGGGACGAGTGCTCGACGAGGACGGACGTCCGGTCCGCGGGGCGTTGGTGGAGGTCTGGCAGGCCAACGCCGCCGGGCGCTACCGGCACCAGGTCGACGATCACGGCGCACCGCTCGATCCGAATTTTACGGGCTGCGGGCGCATGCTCACGGACGCGGAAGGCCGCTACCGGCTGGTCTCGATCAAGCCTGGCGCTTACCCCTGGAAGAACCATCACAATGCCTGGCGTCCGGCCCACATCCACTTCTCGCTCTTTGGCGCGGGACTTCTCAGTCGGCTCGTGACCCAGATGTATTTCCCTGGAGATCCCCTGCTGCCCTTTGACCCGATTTTCAACAGCGTCCCCGATGAAAGATCGCGTTCCAATCTCATCTCGAGGTTCGATTGGGACACAACCGTTCCCGGGCACGCTCTCGGATACCGGTTTGACATCGTCCTGCGCGGCCGTGACGCGACGGCTATGGAGCGATAACCCGTGACGGCCTTAACGCCTTCCCAGACCGTAGGACCTTTCTTCCACCTCGGATTCGCGCCTCTCAACCGGGAGAATCTCGCCGCCACCGGCATGGCTGGGGAGGCGATCACGATCCAGGGCCGGGTCCTCGACGGAAACGGCGCTGGCGTCGATGACGCCGTCATCGAGATCTGGCAGCCTGACTCCGAAGGGCGCTATTCTCAGCCGGAAGACACGCCAGGCGAGAGCAACTTTAAGGGCTTCAGACGGATCCCCACCGACAGCACCGGCGCCTTTCGCTTCACGACCACCAAGCCCGGCCGCGTCCCGGGGCCCGATGGAGAACTTCAGGCTCCGCACTTGATGGTTACGGTCCTCGCCCGTGGCCTGCTCAAGCAATTGACCACCCGCATCTATCTCCCGGCCGAACCCTCGAATCAAACCGACGCCGTTCTGAGCCTGGTTCCGCCCGAGCGGCGTTCCACGCTGATCGCAAAGAACATCGCGGGAGCCGGCGATCTCCTGGAATGGAACGTAATCCTGCAAGGCGTGAGCGAGACGGTGTTCTTCGACGTGTGAGTGGGGGGCCAAGCCACAGGGTGAATGACATAGGAAGCAGGGAATACGGACGGTGAGGGTTTGTGCTATGCACCTCGCCCGCGCTCATGGCTTGACATGCGCCTTAGAGTCTGATATCTTTATTATGCTTAACCATTCGGTACATCGGATCTGACATGAAGAAGCTTGTGAGCACTGATAACGGGAGCGAAAGGCAGGTCAGGAAGTCCTTTAGAATCAGTGAAACTTTCGAGGGGAGGGAGCGGCGCGAGTTTTGGCCTGAGTTTTAGGCATGCCTAATAAAATCAATGAGATACACTATAACGACGAAAGCGGCCAGGACGGGGCGAAATCAAACATTCGAATTTTGAACGAACGAACCCAGCATCTTATAGAAAAAAAACGGCTTACCGTTTTTAGAATTATCGGAAACCCAGCGACTGATTGAAAGCAAATGGTTTAAGCACATAAACCCAGCGACTTTATGATAACACGTGCCTTAGCCTCGAAGGCGGCGCCGCCCGGCTCGGGGGAGTCCGGGGATGTTACTGCAACTAAATGACTTAATGATCTGTATCCCAGGATATCATGGAAAATAAAGGCGATAATCGACCAAAACGGCCCTGCGATCTGCTTTTGGGGCAAAAATCGGTCTCACATCACAAATCCACCGCTAACATTAAATGACCGGCTGTTGACCAAGCGGGCCTGAGGGGAGCACAGGAAGAACACCACGTCCGCGAGTGACCGCTCCCGATCGAGGGACGGTTGCCTCGGCTTCCCACGAAGACCCCGGAAGGGCCGATAACCATGGGCCTGCTGGATCCCCTGTTCACGACCGATCGAATGCGGGAGATCTTCTCGGATCGTCGGCGGCTCCAGGGCATGCTCGACTTTGAGGCGGCTCTGGCGCGCGCGCTGGTCCGCAGCGGTATCGCAGACAGCGAAATCCTTCCTGCGATCAAATCACACTGCCAGGCGAAGCTGTTTGACCTCGAGTCTCTGGCGCGCGAAGCAGGGCTGGCCGGGAACGTGGCCATTCCCATGCTGAAGGCTTTAACAGCGCTCGTGGCCCAGGCGGACCCGAATGCGGCAAAGTTCGTCCATTCGGGAGCGACGAGCCAGGACGCCATCGACACCGGCTTGGTCCTCCAGTTGCGCGCCGCTCTGGAACTGATCGGCAGCGACTTGGAAGATCTTTCTAGCATCATGGCACGCTTGGCCGGCAAGCACAGATCGACAGTGATGGCCGGCCGCACCTGGCTGCAGCAGGCGCTCCCCGTGACCTTTGGGCTGACGGCCGCCGGATGGCTCAGCGCCGTCGAGCGCCATCGCGCGCGGCTTCGGGGGGTGCAAGCGAGGGTTCTGGTGATTCAGTTCGGCGGCGCCGCCGGTACCCTGGCCGCTCTGGGAGACCGCGGCCTGGATGTGGCGGCAGCTCTGGCCGAGGAGCTGAAGCTGAGCCCGCCGGACCTTCCTTGGCACTCGCACCGGGACCGGGTCGCCGAGGTGGCCGCGACCCTTGGTCTGCTGGTGGGAACGCTCGGAAAGATTGCGCGCGATGTCTCGCTGCTGGCGCAGACTGAAGTGGACGAGCTATCCGAGCCCGCGGAGCCCGGACGGGGCGGGTCCTCGACCATGCCGCACAAGCGCAATCCGGTGGGATCTGCGGTGGTACTGACCGCCGCCGTGCGCGTGCCGGCGCTGGTCTCCGTGATGCTGACGGCGATGGTCCAGGAGCACGAACGGGGTCTCGGCGGCTGGCAGGCCGAGTGGGAAGTGCTGCCCGAGATCTGCTTGCTGACCGCGGGCGCCTTGTCCCGTATCACCCAGGTCCTGGACGGTCTGGAGGTTCACGAGGCGAAGATGGCCGGGAATCTCGAGGCCACGCACGGCCTGATTCTGTCCGAGGCCGTCGCCGTAGCTCTCGGCAAGCATCTCGGGCGGCCTGCCGCGCACCGCCTTGTCGAGCGGGCGTGCCATCGGGCTCTGGCGGAAAACCGACACCTGCTCCCGGTGCTGGTGGAGGACGAAGAGGTCAGAGCGCATCTCTCGCCGGAAGAGATGGAACGGCTGCTCGACCCTAAGAATTACATCGGCCTGGCCGAGTCCCTGGTGGATCGTGTGTTACGGGAGCGCCGCGAAAGACCTTGACCGCCGAGCGAATGATTCTGTCATGCTGAGTGCAGCCAAGCATAACGAGGCTCATCGATGCCCTTCATCAAACTGGATGGTACCCGGATTCACTATCGTTTCGACACCCCGCTTGGCGGTCCGGCAGACGCGCCGGTGGTGGTTTTCTCGAATTCGCTCGGCACCAATCTCTCGATGTGGGACCTCCAGGTACCGTCGCTGACAGCCCATTTCCGGGTCTTACGTTACGACACGCGTGGGCTGGGGCTCTCTTCCGTGACGCCTGGTCCTTATGCCAACGAGCAGCTGGCCCGCGATGTCGTCCGTCTGCTTGATGCGCTGGGGATCGAGCGAGCCCACTTTTGCGGGCTTTCGATGGGAGGCATGGCGGGGATGTGGCTTGGAGCTTATGCCCTCGGGCGCGTCGACAGGCTGGTGCTTTGCGACACCGCGCCGCGCATCGGTTCAGCAGAATTCTGGAGGGGTCGCATCTCCTCGGTGCTGGAAGGAGGTATGGTGACCATCACCGAGGCCGTGCTGGAGCGCTGGTTCACGCCCGCTTTCATGTCGCGGGCGCCGGAGGCGGTGGAGCAAACGCGACAGATGTTGCTCCAGTCGCCGCCAGAGGGCTATGTGGCGTGCTGCGCGGCCGTGCGGGACACGGACGAGACCCAGACGCTCGATCGCATCCGCGCGCGCACGCTTGTGATCACGGGCCGGCACGATCCAGCCACGCCACCCGCGGATGGACGTTACATCGCCGGGAAGGTTCCCGGCGCCCACTATGTCGAGTTGGAAGCCTCGCACCTGTCAAACATTGAAGCGGCCCCAGAGTTCAACCAGGCGTTGTTGGGATTCCTGACGAGTCCAGAGTCGAATTAGGAGCTAAATTGATGGACGAAAGGCAGCGGTATGCGGCGGGAATGAAGGTGCGGCGCGAGGTCCTGGGGGAAGCACACGTGGACAAGGCGCTGTCTAATCAGAATGCCTTCAATGAGGAGTTTCAGAACCTGATCACACGCTATGCCTGGGGCGAGATCTGGTTGCGGCCCGGCCTGCCCCGCCACACACGCAGCCTGGTCACGCTGGGCATCATGATCGCGCTCGGCCGCACGGACGAATTTCGTTTGCACCTGCGCGCCGCCGCTCAAAACAACGTGACGCGCGAGGAGATCAAAGAGCTCCTGCTGCAGAGCGCCGTCTACTGCGGGGTGCCGGCCGCCAACTCCGCCTTCCATATTGCGGAGCAGGTCTTTGCCGAGATCGACGCCGGCCGGTGACGCGATCGCCGGGATGGACTGGAGCTTGTATGGCCCGCTCGGCCTTAGAGGATTGGGCCGCCCCTTGGTCTTAGCATTGCGCTTGAATGACGCACCCGGAGATTGACCCTCTACCCGCTCTCGCTTCGGGCCGGATGGGACGTTGAGAGACGCTCGATCACCTCCGCCGGAAGCGGTCGGGACTTCAGCCGCTCGGAATTGCCGGGATCCTGCCCCGTCCAAACCCGAGTCTCAAAGCCTTCCACTGCCAGGGCGCCAGTCTTGAAGAACCGATGTCGGACCACGAAGCTGCTTCGCCGCCATTCCGCCACCGTGGACTCGGCCAGGAGCTCATCCCCAAAGGTGCAAGGAATCAGGAAACGCACTTTCACATCCACCAACGGGACGCCGACGATTCCGTGGGACTTGAAGAGGGCGTTGATCGGTAATCCGGCGGCGGCGAAGAGCGCCGAGGTGCAATCATCGAACCAGGCCAGATACTGGGGATAAAACACAATCCGCGCCGGATCGCAGTGTCCCCATTCCACCAGCAGACGCTTGTGATTGACGAGCATCAGTGGATTCGCCCCCGGCTGCAACCGCACGTCCAGTATGCCCCAACTGGCGCGGGTCTCGTCACTCTTGCCGAACCAGCCATGCCTCGCCTGGCCTCCCCTCGGTCAGCAAGACGGCGCGCCAGTGCGTTCTCGCAGACCATGGCCCGCAAGCGGACTTGGGATCTGGGAAGGGGCAGCACGAGCCGACCCGCCCTTGTCACATGCCAGGGTTTTCGATATAGTGCGCGCCGGGACTGAATCCGCCTCTGGTCATGGCGAATGAATGGCGGCCAGTTGAGGGTGAAGCCGGATCACCCTTTGTTCCCGGTCCCTCGCACTGCCCCGCCACAGCCCACAGAATTCTGGGGGGCTCATGAAAAGTCGTCTAGCGAGTCCGTTTGTTCATAATGGCAGCGTCGATCCAGGACGTTCCTATGCCTGCCACCTTGCTATCGCCAGTATGGCTCTCGCTCTCATGGTCAGTTGTGGTCCGTCCCGGCCCACGCTCACCGGCCCGGCGGCGGTCTATGAGAACGCCAAGCTGGCCTTCGCCAGGGGCGATCTCGAAAGTTACGAGAGGGCACTCGGGTTTCTCGAGAGCCTGACCAGCGCCGATCCGCCTAACGATTACACCAACCGCGCCCGCGTGCTGCGCGCCATCATCTCCGGCGGCGAGCTTGAAGGGTACAAGACCCTGAGTGAAGCCTACGGCACGGGAGCCAGCGCCACGAAAGTTCCGGGCCCCAAATCGGAGTATACCAGCCTGGAACGGGACACCATGCGGCGAGGCGCGGAGCTGACGCTTGAGATTGGAGAAAGCGCCATGCGCTTGACCAAGGGGAACACGATTCCCAAGGATCTCACGCTCGAGGCTCCGTACCCGAGTGTGGAACCGCCCGAGTCCGTTCCGGTGCTGGACCGGGTGCGGCAGGGCCTCAAGATTGGACAGGACGACGAGGCGCAAGCCGCGCTGGACGCCCCGCGAGCTGGCGTGGCTGACGCCCTGGCCGAGGTCGTGGGCGGCAACCGGTCTGAAGTCCGGTCGAAAATGAACGCCGGCCCGGTACCGCTCGACAGCGCCGAGTTCGCCCTCTTTCTGGCGAAGCGGGTGATGGCGGGTGCTTCGTTGTACGACAAGAAACACCTCTACGACCCTGAAAAATTCAAAGTGCTCGCGGGCATCGCCGACGGCGCGGCCCAAGCCTCAGCCGCCGCGCTTGAGCAGGCTTCCGATCCGGAAAAGGCCAAGAGTCTCAAGAAGCTGCGAGAAGAGATCAAGGCCGCACTGAAAGCCTCTCAGAGCTGAGCGGATTCCTCGCTGAAGCCAGGCGGAAAGGCATCGTCGAGCAAGCGCCCGTTTGGCAACGCGGCTCTGCCTTTCTGGCCCAAGGAGATCATGGATCCTTCACTCGAACGCTTGCTGGAAAGCTACCACGCGGACGATCCTCTCGCCCTCGCCTCGACCATCCCCGGCTCCTGGTATACGGACGTGCGTATCGCGGAGCTCGAGCGGGAACGCGTCTTTGGCCGCACCTGGCAGGTGGTGGGTCGTCTCGACCAGGTGGGGAGTACCGGCCAGTACTTCACGGCGGAAGTTGCGGGCGAGCCTATTCTGGTGGCGCGCGGGAACGACGGCGTGCTGCGCGCCTTTTACAACGTCTGCCGGCACCACGCTACGGCGGTCGCCTGGGAAGCCGAGGGCAGGGCGACGAATTTTCGTTGTCCATACCACGGCTGGACTTATGGACTGGACGGCGCTCTGAAAGGCATGACCGAATTTGACGGCGTCCAGTGCTTTGACCGCGCCACTCACGGCCTGATCGAAGCGCGAGCCGCCACCTGGGAAAAATTCGTCTGGGTGAACCTTGACGCGGCCGCGCCGCCGCTCGAAGAGTTCCTCGGGCGCCTGGCGGATCGCGTCCGCCCGCTCAGTCTGGGGGCTCTCGAGTTCTTCGAACGGCGCACCTACACCTTGAACTGCAACTGGAAGGTGTATGTTGACAACTATCTGGACGGCGGTTACCACGTCCCGCACATGCACAAGGGCCTGAACAGCGTACTCGACTATACGCACTACACCATTGAGAACGAAGATCGGGCTTGCATCCAGTCGAGTCCCGTGCGCAGCTCGTCGACTTCCGATCCGGACGCGGCGGCTACCCGTCAGGGGGACCGCTCCTACTATCTATGGCAGTATCCCAACTTCATGTTGAATTGGTACGAAGGCTATCTCGACACCAACCTGGTGCTGCCCGGCAATCCGGACGGCTCTGGCTGGATCGACCGCTGCACTGTGATCTTCGACTTCTATTTTGGTGACACCAGCGAGGCCCGCAGCGAATACAACCGCCAAAGCATCGCCGTGAGCGATCGCGTGCAGGATGAAGACACCGCCATTTGCGAGAGCGTGCAGAAGGGACTGCGCTCGCGCGCCTATGGCGCGGGGCGGCTTTCGGTGCGCCGCGAGGCCGGCGAACATCTATTCCACCGGTTGCTGGCTGCTGATCTGCGCCGTCCGGCAGGCGGGGCCGACAGAAGTTAGCGAGTGCCAAGCCGCGCGTCCACTGAGACTGATCCCGCACCCGCAATTAACAGGAAGATCAAGCTCGTGAGCATGGCAAAGTCAGTGCGAGCATCGCTCACCATGAACCGGAATCCCTGCTCGGGCCGGAACAACTCCGGAATTTTGGTGGTGGCGATGGCGGTGCCTATGATGATCAGGAGCGGAATCGAGGCCAGGCGTGTGCCGAGACCGATCAGGACCAGCAGGCCGCAGGCGATCTCAGAGGTGCCGACGAAGTGGGCGGTGAACGCAGGGTAGGGAAACCCGATCCTGGTGAAGCGGATCACGCCCATCTTGGGATCGGTGAATTTCAGGATTCCCTGGGTGAAAAAGATGAGCCCGACTGCGAGCCGAATGAGAATGATGCCGTGACCGGCATTGCCGCCAGCCTGAAAGCCCCACCGCTTCATCGCATCGACCTCACTCGTCAGGGCCGTTCGTCTCCACTCGGATCCGGTCTCCGTGGCTCGGCGGCTGTGAGATCACGAGGAATCGCAGGTCGCGAGATGCCCGGTTGATAACCTGATGTGGCGTCGCGGGTGCGACCTCGATCCCCTGGCTGGCGCCGAGCGCAAACTCCTGGTCAGGAAGGCTGATCGCGAGTTCTCCTTCGAGGACAAAGAAGAACTGGCGCGCGCGCTCGTGATAGTGCCGGGCCTCACTCGCCCCGGGCGGCATGCGTTCAAGGATCACGCTGAGCTCGGGGGTCCGAACCAGGTGCCAGGCGTCACAAAGGTGGTCCGGATCGCCCCAGGTGTAATGTTCGGCGCTGCCGGAACTGACGGGCTCACCGGCGCTCATGACTCTCAACGTCCCTTGAAGGCCCAACCGGAATGATGCCGCTGCGGCCCCCGGTCCAAAGGCTCTGGCTACATCTGTAGACTATGTCGACAGCGCCCAGGGAGCCCGGTAGTGCCGGGCCACGTAGGCCTGCGCTTCGGTGCCGCCCTCTTTCACCTGCTGTTTCTCCACGTCCCAGGTGATGCGGCGCTGGCTCCGGTAGGCCACGTTGCCCAGCAGGCAGGTGCTGGTGGAGTGATAACCGATCTCGATATCACTGATGGGCCGCTGGCGGCTCTTGACGCAATCGAGAAAGTTGCGGATGTGATCGAAGTGATCGTTGTTGACACTGGCCATCTTCATGGACGGCGCGCGGTCAACCGGGGGCCGGCCCTGGCGATGCCGCGTCTCGGGGAACACCTCGAAGCCGCCGCGATCCACAAACATGGTGGCGTCCGTGCCGTGGAACTCGATCCCGTAGCCGTGGTTATACATGGAATTGGCGTTGTCCCAGCGGTTCTCGTAGGTGGCCACGAAATGCGGATACTGAAAGGTCACCTGGAGGGTGTCGGGAGTTTCGGCATTGTCCTGGATGAAGAATTTGCCGCCTGCGGCCACGATGGCTTCCGGTCCCTCCACCTGCATGGCCCACTGCACGATGTCGATCAGGTGAATGCCCCAGTCCGTCATGAATCCGCCCGCGTAATCCCAGAAATAGCGGAAGGTCGACCAGCGGTCGCCGACGCCGAAGCGGTTGGTGTTGAAGGACACCTTGGGCGCGGGCCCTAGCCAGGCGTCCCAATCGAGGCCGGCGGGAGGATCGGAGTCCGGCGGGTTGCCGATGCCCTCCGGATATTCGTTGGCGTAATTCCACGTGCGCACAAAGCTGACCTTGCCGAGATAGCCCTGCTGCACTAGCTTGACGGCGTCCTGAAAGTGAGTGGCCGACCGCTGCTGCGTGCCCACTTGCACCACCCGCTTGTACTTGCGCGCCGCGGCCACCATCACCTTGCCCTCTTCCACCGCGCAGCAGACGGGCTTTTCCACGTAGACGTCTTTGCCGGCTTTGCAGGCCTCCACCATCATCAGGGCGTGCCAATGGTCGGGCGAGCCCACCACGATCACGTCGATGTCTTGGCGGTCGAGAACCTGGCGGAAGTCCTTGCTGGTTTGCGCCTTGTTCTGGGTGGCGGCCAACCCGTGCTGCAAATTAGGCTCATAGACGTCGCACACCGCCACAATCTCCACATCCGGCTGACGCTGGAAGTCCTCCAAGTCGTCGGTGCCTTGCCGTCCGGTGCCGATCACTCCTACCCGCACCCGGTCGTTGGCGCCCACTGCCTTGGCAGCCGAC
>DATDGR010000354.1:0-10230 GCA_036521995.1 Terriglobia bacterium
GGGGGTCTACTCCCCCGCGCTGGTCTCGGGCTCGATGCACGGTCCCGTGCCTCCTCTCGACGTGGTTTACTACGGCCACAGCGATTCGGTGCTTTACTTGCGCCTCGATCTGAACCGGGTCTTTCTCCAGTCTCATCCTGAGTTTGAAATCCGTCTCGCCCTCGAGGGAGCCGAGCGGCTTCGATTGCAGGCCCACGTTCGCCACGCCGAGCTCCGTGCGACCGAACTCTGGAAAGACGACGCTGCGGTGGCGCGGGAGAGTCTGGGAGACAGCTTTGAGATTGCCCTCGGCTCCATTCTTGAGCTGCGCGCCGATTACAGTTTGCTTGGCGTGAACTCGAACGAGTATCTGCGCCTGCAGGTCGCGGTTTGGGAGAATGCCATTCCCATTCAGGTTCTTCCTCAGGACGGTTGGCTCAGCGTCCGGTTGCAGACGGAGTCCATAAACTGGTAGCTTGCAGTTCGATCTTCTGCTTCACCCTCTTCGCCCTCGTCACCTCAACCAATCGGGAATGGTAACGTCCACCGGGCGCGCCCCGACGGGAATCGCGGTGATCAGGGGCAGGGAAGAACTGCTCTCCTCTGGTTTAGGTTTGGTATTGATAGGAGCCGTTCTGAGCACCGCCAGACTCGAATCGCCCAGATCGGCCACCACCAGAAACCGCTCGTCCGGTGTGAGTGCGAGGGCGGCGGGCGCCGTTCCTACGTGGGTCGAAATGACCGAACTGGGAAGCGACCGGTTCTGGAGGTCGATGGCCTGGACCGAGCCGTCTCCGTTGGCCACGTAAAGCCGCGCTGAATCGCGAGTGGACACGGCCGCTATCGGCCCCGTCCCCGTAGGCATCTCCTGCTCGACGTAATCGTGGAAGGCGTCAAGAATGGTAAGCGCCGAGTCGCGGCTCAGGGCTATGATCTCGCCTCCGTCCGGCTTCAGCACCAGAGCGACGGGATCCGAGCCGATCTCGATATGGGAGAGCACCTGGCGGTTGGCGACGTCAATAGCTGAAAGCTTGGGCTCGCCCGTATCAGCTACGAAGAGCTTGCTGCCATCCGGAAGTACCACCATGGGGCCCGGCGCCTTGCCCACGGGAACGTCGCCGAGAACCTTCCGCGACAGGGTGTCGATGAAGATCAGCCGATTGCCGCTGCGGTCGGCGGCGACCAGGGTCTTCCCATCGGGTGTGAAGGCCAGCGCCGAGATGTCTCCACCTAACCTCAGGCGTCCGGTGACGGCGCGCGCCGCGCAATCCATGAAGACGATTTCGCCGGCTCCGTCCGAGGCGGCCAGGCGTCCGTCCCCCGTTAACACCAGGTTCGCCGCGGTTGACCCGACGCGCCCGATGCTGACGGCAGCGACGACTTTCAGCTCCGGGTAACTGATGATGCTGAGGATGCCGGACTGGCTCAAGACAAAGAGCTCTCGCGCACCGGACCTCGCGATAACCTGCACCGGCCCAGGCGCGACCGGGATCGAAGCGGTCATCGCTAGCCTCGCCAGGTTAACAACGGCCACGGTGTTGGACGCTTGGTTAGCGACGTAGGCAAGGTAAGGCCGGGGCGGGGGAGCCTGGGTGGCGCAGGAACTGAGGAGGACGACAAGTGAACAAAGGGTTGCCCCAGAGTCGGTCGCCGTCCGGCGTGAAAGGGCGCGACCAGGCTTCGACCGAGCCATCAACGATCCCTTCAGCAAGGAGTTCTTGGGCACGACTAGTTGCGCGCGGCCAGCTCGGCCGGCGACCAGGAGGTGGTCCTTCCCAGAACCGCGGCGATGGAGGTCACTTCCCGCATCAACTCGCCGAACTGGTCGGGGTAGAGAGACTGATAACCGTCGGACCGTGCGTGGTCGGCGTCCGGGTGGACCTCGACGATCAGTCCGTCGGCGCCCACGGCCACGGCCGCTCGGGCCAGGGGAATCACCTTGTCGCGCCTTCCAGTACCGTGGCTCGGATCCACGATGATAGGCAAGTGAGATAGGCTCTTTACAGCAGGGATGACCGAGAGGTCGAGAGTATTGCGGGTGTGGTCGGCGAAGGTGCGCACGCCACGCTCGCAAAGGATCACGTTGTAGTTGCCCTCGGCCAGGATGTATTCGGCCGCCATCAGAAACTCCTCCAGGGTCGCGGAGAGGCCCCGTTTCAGCAGCACCGGCTTCTTTGACCGGCCTACGCGCTTCAACAGGGAAAAGTTTTGCATGTTGCGAGCGCCCACTTGGAGCACGTCGGCGTATTCCTCGACCAAATCGCAGTTTTCGGGGTCGACGGTTTCCGTCACGATCAGCAGTCCGAACTCGCGCCGCACCTCAGCCAGCAGCTTCAAACCCTCTTCGCCCAGCCCCTGAAAGGCGTAAGGCGACGTGCGAGGCTTGAACGCTCCCCCGCGCAGCAGGCGCGCTCCCAACCGATGCACGCTTTCTGCCGCAGCAAAGATCTGATCGCGGCTCTCCACGGCGCAAGGACCGGCGATAATGACGAGCTCGGAATCGCCCACGGTGAATCCAGTGGCGGGTGGCCCGACGTGCACGAGCGAATTATCGATCTTGAGTTCTCGGCTCACCAGCTTGTAGGGTTTCGAAACCGGGATGGCCTCCGCCACACCCGGCAGGGTCTCGAATTCGGCCGGCTCAAGCGGTCCGGGATTGCCCGTGATGCCGATCGCGGTCCGCTGAGCCCCGGGCATGGGGTGGGGGCGATAGCCCATCGACTCGATCTTGCGGCAGACCCGAGCGACGTCTTCTTCAGTCGCCACGGGTTTCATGAGAACTAGCATGGTGAATCTTCACCTTAAGCTACCTTCGCTCCAGAGTTCAAGCGAAGCCAGCGAAGAAAGGCCTTCACCACAAGGCACGAAGAACACCACGGGGAGTCTTGTTCACAGCGCGCCCCCCTCTTGGCGGGCCTCTGTGTTGGTGGTGAGAGTTTCTTCTCACCAGGCTGGGTCTTAGGTTCCAGCCGCGTGTCCAGCTATAATGGGCGCGTCACATTTATGAGCGAGACCCAATCTGGTTACTCCGCCTCCGAATCCGTGATGCTGCGCGGCTTTTGGTACTCGCCCCTGCGCAGCGATCAGTTGGGCCGTGGCCGGCCCCGCGGTAAGGGAGCATTGAAAAAAGTGATGTTGGTGGGCGCCCCGTTGGTGGTCGGGCGCGACCGTCGTGGTAACGCCTTTGCCATGCGCGACAGTTGCCCGCATCGCGGGATGCCGCTTTCGCTCGGCCACTTCGACGGCACCGAGCTTGAATGCCACTACCACGGCTGGCGGTTCGACGTGCAGACGGGGCAGTGCCGCCTGATCCCCTCGCTCACCGCCGATTCCAAGCTCAACGTGGAGAAAATTCGGGCCGGTCACTTCGCCTGCGAGGAGCACGATGGCTATATCTGGGTCTACGTGCCGTATCCGGGTACGCGGGGCGAGCCGGAAGAGCCGTGCCCGCGCCTGCCGGTTTTCGGCTCCCGGTACACGCTCACCCATCTGGCCGCCGACCTGCCCCTGAGCGTCGATCACGGCATCATCGGGCTCATGGACCCCGCCCACGGGCCCTTTGTGCATCAGGCCTGGTGGTGGCGCAGCCAGCGCAGCATCTACGAGAAGCAGAAGCGCTTCGAGCCCATCCCACTCGGTTTCCGGATGAGCGCGCACACCCCTTCGGCCAATAGCGCTTTTTACAAGTTGCTGGGGGTGTACGGCGAGAGCATCACGACCACCATCGACTTCCAGCTGCCGAACATCCGGCTGGAGCAGATTCATTGCGGTAACAAGTGGTTTTCCAGCCGGGCCATGGTCACTCCGGTGACCGAAAACAGTTGCCGGATCGACTTCTGCGCGGCCTGGAACCTCTTTCCTCATGTGCCCTTCGTGGCTTCGCTTTTTCGTTTCTTCGGCCGCCAGTTCATAGGCCAGGACCAGCGCACCATGACCGAGCAGGCCGAGGGGTTGAAGCACAACCCGCCCCTCATGCTGATCGACGACGCCGACCGCCCGGCCAAGTGGTACTTCGCCCTCAAGCAGGCTTACCTCCACAGCCTCGAGACCGGTCAGCCGATGGAGCACCCCATGGAAGGTCCGGTGACCCTGCACTGGCGCAGTTGAGCCGCAGCTGAGCTCTCCGCTCAGGCTTTTTCGGACGCGCCGTCTGACCTGGCTGCGTGTCCACCATGGGTTCCCACCGTTCGGCGCCTGGCCCAGCCCTCTCCCAGCCTCATTGACCGGAGGATGTAATCCACCTATATATTCATTCTAAAGCACATCGTGGCTTTGTTCGAAAGTCAACTGCTTCGTGGCGCTCGCGACCGAACGCGGTCCCTGGCCCCGGTCGCTGGGCAGCCAGCCTTGCTCTCACAGGCCTCGGATGGCGGTCTGCAGGAGGGCCGGGAACAGCAAGACGAAGCG
Source organism: Terriglobia bacterium (assembly GCA_036521995.1). Lineage (GTDB taxonomy): Bacteria > Acidobacteriota > Terriglobia > UBA7540 > UBA7540 > Gp13-AA77. Next base: position 4,387 of record DATDGR010000354.1, read on the forward strand.
CAGTCGTTGATTCCGATTGAGATCGCAGCCCATGACCCGAAACGTCCTTGATCTGATCCGCGAGAGCGGGGATCGACCGCTCTGAACTTATTGATTCCCTGGCACATCGCTTGTCCATCCCCGGTCGGTTGATCGGTTGTCCCTGGCATCTCTTCGCTTTGAATCGTGATGGAGCCTTAGGGTCGCCGCTACCCGGCCTCAGGAGAAACGTCGCCGGTACGCGGCCTCAAGCCCGTCCGCAGACCCTGGCGCCGTACCACAGGCTAGAAAGCTTGTCAAGATGGATAGGCATTCCACCTAGGCTAGCGGCGGGTCAAGACAGACTCTTTGTCGCTTTCGGTTCCGTCGAAAATCATCCATGGTGGTCATTCCCGCGAAAGCGGGAATCCAGCTTGTACCGGACTGACTTGGATCCTTGCTTACGCGGGGGTCGGTTTTCGTCCCCTTGGGTGACCCGCAGGCTCATCGATCACCCCTCAGAATGAGGGCCTGGACGAATTTTCCGCTTAAAGCGACCGCAGGAAATTGATGACGTCCTGCTCCTCCGGGGTGCTCAGCCGGCCGAACCGCTCGATGACCTGATTGGCCTCGCTCCCGGAACTGCGGTGGGATCTGATCGCTTCCACCAGGCTGGTAGTCCGCCCGTCATGGAGGAAAAAGATCCGTTGCCCGACGCCCCAGAGGGGCGCTGTCCGGAACTCGTCGGGGCCGGCGCTGCCTTGCGTGATCCCGTCCGCCAGACCTCGGCCCATGTGATGGACGAGGAGGTCGGAAAACAGGTTGACGGTCTGGTGGGACAGGGCGGCGCTCGGGACTGTCGAGGAGCCGCTCGAAATCTGCTGGCCGGTGGTGAAGGAAGGGGTATGGCAGTGGACGCAGCCGATCTTGGTGAAGAGCGCCCGTCCGTTCGCGGCCGACGGTGTCTCGGCGCCGGGCGTGGGCGGGGCGAGCATCCGCATGAAGTTGGCGAAGGCCTCGATGTCTGAAATGACGGCCGTGGTCGGATTGGCGCCGGCGGTGGGCGTCGTGGTGAAATTGAGGGTGTCATTCGGCGTGGCGGTGAAAAGGCAACCCGGGGTCTCGTCGCGTTCCTGGGGAAAGAGCTGATTCGAGATTCCCATCTCCACGTTGTAGGCTTCGGCCGCGAACATCAGCAGAGACTTGTTCTGGGCCTTCCATCCGAAACGGGTGATGGTACCGTCGTTGGCGCTGAGATTCGCATTGCCGCTCAGGTGCGCATTGGGGTGACCGGAGATGCCCAGACGCGATTTCTGGAGGGTGTTGGTCTTCATGTTGGCGAGAATGGCCGAGTCCCGTATGGCTTCGATGAGCCCGGCGCCAAACAAAGGCGTCGGGATGCGAAAGATGATGTTCCGATTCCCATCCTGGCCCGTGAGCGGGTCTCCAGCGGGCAGGAAGTCGGGCTGAGCGATGTTGCAACCGGGGGCGTCGCTGCGGCCGGTAATCACGAAGATCGCGTGCACGCCGCCGTCATTGGTGCCGTTCGGATTCCGCTTGAAGCGCGCTTCCCGGACGGGCCCCTTCGGCGTGATGAACCAGGGCACCGAGTTCTTGGCTCCATTGAGAGTGGCGACGCCAATCAAGGGGTTCTGCGTCGGGCTCGACCCGCCCGCTCCCGGCTGCGAATGGCAGGAAAAGCATTGGATCGAGTTGAAGCGAGGCCCCAGCCCATTGTTAGCGCCGCCACTCACGGACTCGATCTCCTGGAAACGGGCCAGCCCATCCTGGAAGAACGCGCTTTCGTCCGTTGTCAGGCCTGGCAAGGGACCACCACCGCCCGCCGCTCCGCCGCGTGCGCCAGGGTCTACGACCGCCGGGGACGTTTGACTCAGTGCTCCGAGGCACACTGCCAGAGCTGCGATAACCACTCCAGCGAGCATTTTGAGAGCAGCTTTCCTTCGCATTGTCATGACTCACCCTCACCAGGAAAAATGCGCCCGCCACCGGGAACCGTTCGATTCTAACCGGGATTGCTTTTTGGCGCTGGGTATCGTCGAGCCGCCTTTAATAAGACCGCCACTCCAAGTCCGGCTAGCGCGGTCACCCGCTGTTAACACTCTGACTCGTCTCGGCGTCTATTCTCAGCAAAGGTGTTCGATCCGGATAGCTTGAACGTGGGAACCCAAGTTGACTTTCGCAACTCAATCGGGGAACGTCGGATCGTGACCACCTGGCCTGTCACCGAAGCTTCCGACGACGCCTCGCTGGTGAACGCGGCGCGCGAGGGCGATCGCGCTGCCTTCGGCCGGCTGTATGACCAGTACGCGCGCATGGTCCATGGGATCCTGCTGGCCCGGGTCCCATTCAGCGAGGTCGATGACCTGGTTCAAGACGTCTTCCTGCTGGCGCTCGGCCGTCTCCGCAGCCTGCGTGATGTCGCCTCTTTTGGCGCCTGGCTGGCGACGATCACCCGCAATCGTGCACACGACTATCACCGGCGATCGTACGAAGCGATGGAGTCTGCCGAGGATTTGCACGAAAGGGAATGCGGAGGCTGTGGCCCCGCTGCGCCGAGCGGGTCGGGGGAGGCGGAGATCATCCTCACCGCCATCCGAAATCTGTCGGAGGCCTATCGCGAGACGCTCATCCTGCGCCTCGTGGAGGGCATGACCGGCCCCGAGATCGCAGCGCGCACCGGGTTGACGCCGGGCTCAGTGCGGGTAAACCTCCACCGGGGTATGGAACGGCTTCGGGAGAAACTGGGGATGCAGAAGGGCAGCAGAGGTGGGGAACGATCATGAAAGACAACGATTATCTGTGGGACGGCTCCGGCGAGCCCGATCCTGAAGTCGAGAAATTAGAAGCGGTGCTGGGCAGATTTCGTCACAATCGGCCCGCGCCGGAGTTCCTTGAGATCGCACCACCCGCCCGGAGGCCAAGCGCTGTGAAAACGGCCTGGTGGCCGCCGAGGTGGCAACTCGGTCCGCGCCCGCGCTGGCTCCCGGTGATGGCGGCGGCCGCATCGTTGCTCATCGCAGCCGCGGCTTGGATCGCCCTGCGACGGCCGCACGGGACCGCCCCTCGGCCGGGTGCTTCGGCGGCGGGCTGGGACGTCGCTCGCCTGGCCGGCGCGCCGCGCGTGGGATCCCGGCCCATCAACCGGGAGATCAGCTCGGGCAAGCTCGCCGTGGGGCAGCTCCTGGTGACGGACAGCAGCTCACGCGCCAGCGTGCAAGTGGACGGGATCGGCGAGATGGAGGTGGAGCCGGACACGCGCCTGCGGCTTCTCGAGACGGGCGCAACCCAGAAGCGGCTGTCGCTGGAGCGCGGCACCATCCACGCCGCCATCTGGGCGCCGCCGGGTGAGTTTGTGGTCGACACGCCGTCCGCTGTGGCGGTAGACCTGGGATGCGCCTACACGCTGCAAGTGGACGATTCGGGCGCCGGTCTTATCCGCACCACGCTCGGCTGGGTGGGGTTCAAGCTGGGCGGGCGCGAGTCCTTCATCCCCGCCGGCGCGGCCTGCGCGACCCGGCTAGGCATCGGGCCCGGCACGCCTTACTTCGAGGACGCCTCAGCGCGGTTTCGCGCCGCGCTGGCCGAATTTGATTTTGGGACGGCGCCGGCGGAGCAGCGTGCCGCCGAGCTTAATGTTGTTCTCACTCAAACCCGAAAGCGAGATGCCCTGACGCTCTGGCATTTGCTGGCGCGGGTCAACGAATCCGAGCGCGGCACCGTCTACGATCGCCTTGCCGTGCTGGTTCCGCCTCCGGCCCGGGTGACGCGACAGGGTATCCTGCGCCTTGACCAAACGATGCTCGACCTGTGGTGGAACCAGCTTGACCTCGGGGACGTCTCGTTGTGGCGGACCTGGGAGCGCTCGGGGTCCGAAGGCGAAAACGGTGGAAAGTAGCGGGCCGAATCGCTTTCACGCCTTGCCGGCGGCGAACGACGGCTGCCGGCCTGTCTTGTTAACGCTTCTACCGTGCGCAACGTCTTGCCGCTCGCAAGACAAAATCACTCGGAAGGAGAGTACAAGAATATGAGACGTTACAAAGTTTGTTCGTCACGATTCGCGATCGGCACTCTGGCGGCGCTACTGATCCTGGCCGCCCGAGCGCAAGCCGGACCACCCCTGATCTGTCACGTCATCGACATCGGGCAGGCAAAGTCTCTGCCTTGGAGCGGCGAGGGTTGGAGCCTCTCGGAAGGGCAGAATTACAACCTGAAGAACCTGGTGGCGGATACGCTCGCAATCCTGGATTCAAACACGCCGGTCCTGGTCCGTATGGAGACGCTGCGCCGAGCTACAATCTACGCGCGCCAGGACCCACAGGCGGCCAAGGAGCTGCTGACTAGACTTTACAGCCGCGCCCAGAATTCCGACACGGCAGGGCGGCCCGATGCCTTGGCATGGTTCGACGTTGGATATCTCACTGAATGCTATAAACAATGGCTCGGCAGAAATCTGCCGCACATGACGGACGGCCTGCCCATGAGCCCCAACCCGGCTGCCAATCTCGACGGCTACGCCTGGGTGAAGAGAGCGATTGGCTTGCGTGGCCAGGATCCGGAGATGGAGTTAGCCGCCGCGCTCATCACGCTCGAAGGTCCGGAAGGCGACCGCCAGGAGCACGTGCAAAAAGCCATGGCCGGGGCAAAGGGAGATCCCCTCCTGGCCCAGAATCTGGCCAGCCACTTCGTTGGAAACCGAGGCGAGACGATCTCCGACGTGCTCGTGAAGGTCACAACGGCTAAGAATTGACACGCGGCCACACTACAGGAGTGGGCTCGCCAACGGAGTGAGCCCGCTCCGCTGCTTTGCGTACCAGGATCCAAAGCGTTACGGGAAGGGGTGCCGCAGGCTGGCTCGCATCAACCGGTTGCGACGCAGCTTGCGCTTGATGATCTCAAGCGCCTCTTCAGGGGAATCGACAAATCGCAGCAGGCGCATGTCTTCCCGGCTCACCGTTCCCGATTCCACCATTAAGTCGAAGTTGACGAGACGCTTCCAGTAGTCCGATCCGTACATCAGGATAAAGGCTTGGTGTCCCATTTTGCGGGTTTGAAGCAAGGTGAGGAACTCCCACAACTCGTCCATGGTGCCGTATCCACCGGGGAAGACAATCAAAGCCCGCGCCGGCTGGGCGAACCAGAGCTTGCGCATGAAGAAATACTTGAAAAGGAAGTTTAGGTTCGGACTCACGTAGGGATTCGAGTTCTGCTCAAAAGGCAGTTTGATGTTGAATCCGATCGAGAGTCCGCCCGCTTCCACTGCGCCGCGATTGGCCGCCTCCATAATGCCTGGCCCTCCTCCTGAGCACACCACCAGGAAGTGGTTGCCCCGCTTCAGGGAGAGAGACCACTCGGTGATCAGCCGGGCAAGCTGGCGCGCCTCCTCGTAATACCGGGACATCTGGGCGGCCGTACGAGCCGTCTGAAGATCCTCCGGTGAGGCGACTCGCTCGCCGGTGCGGCCCTCAAGCTCACTGAGTCGTCGGGCGGTAACGTCTTGGGGAAGAATGCGCGCGGAGCCAAAAAAGACAATGGTGTTTTGGACGCCGGCCTTCTTGAGCCGCGCCTGCGGCTCGAGATACTCGGCCCCGATTCGCAAGGTGCGCGCTTCGTGGCTCTCCATGAAGCGGCCATCGCGATAGGCTAGCTTGGGCTGGCGTAAGCCCCGGGTGCCCTCGGTCGGTCTGTCCGGCATACCACCTCGGTCGACCGGCAAGAATGCTCAAGGCGCTTCGCGTGCTTTTCGAGTGCGTTTCGCATTCGGCTGGCCGTCTTGCTTTCTGGCGCCACAGTGAGCCGGCTGGGACTCGAACCCAGAACCCCTGCCTTAAAAGGGCAGTGCTCCACCATTGAGCTACCGGCCCGCAA
>DATDGR010000355.1:0-6033 GCA_036521995.1 Terriglobia bacterium
ATCGAGACGCCTGACCTCGCTTCCCAGGATTTCGAGGTGGGGCATCACGGCTTTGCCCTGGTCGCCGAGCTTCGCTTTCAGCACTTCCAATTGCAACACCATGGCATTCAGTGGATTCCTCACCTCGTGCGCCACCCCGGCCGTTAGCTTGCCGATGGCAGCCAGTTTCGCCGCCGTGTCGATCTGATTCTCGAGCTGAGCGCGCGTTTCGGCGTCGCGCAGTGTCACCAGGCTCGCCACCGGCGACCCTTGCTCCTCCACAAAGAGCACGCTGACCGCTACCTGAGCGGTTTTTGACTGGCTTGAGCCTTCAACCGTCTGGGCGTTGACCGCCTTTCGTGCGGCGAAGGCGTTTCTTAGGATCGAGTTCAGGGAATCTTCCGGGGCAAAGATCTCGGCGGGCGTCTGGCGCAGCATCTCCTCTGAGGGCTTGTTGAGGAAACGCCCCACGGCCGGGGTCGCCAGCACCAGGCGGTCCTGCTGGTCGAAGAACATCAACCCGTCGGCCAGATTGGCGAGCAGCTGATCGAGGTTTTCTTTGAGGGCGATAAAGGCGGCTTTCTCGCCGCGAATGCGCTCGCCCAGCAAGTTCAGTTTTGAGGAAAGGATACCCCATTCGTCGCTGCGGGAGACCGGAACGGGGCCAGGAAGCTCGCCCCGCGCCAGGCGGTCAACATTGAGTGAGATCGTTTCCAAGGGGCGCAACACCAGAAGGGAGACCAAGCCTGCCGTGAGGGTCGACAGCAGAACCGCGATCAAGGTTCCCCTGAAGGCCGCTTGGATCTCGGGCCTCACGCGTCCCAACAGCGCCGTGGAAACGCCTACCCGAACGTCCATCGGTTCAGGACCGTATTTGAGATGGTAGACCACTTCGTAGACTCGCGGAGGTCCGTAGATCGTTCTAAGCTGACGGTAGAGCCCGGCCCTGGCCAGAACCTGGAAGTCGGGATCGGGAGTCCACTGATGCCCAACCCGGTCTTGAACATTGTGTACAATCACCGCGCCGCTGGAATCCGTGATGGTGACGTACTCCAAACTCTCAGAAAACGCCCCTTCCGACTGGATGAAGTCGAGCAGGCGCCGGTCAGCGTTGAGCGTGTCCCGGGCAAACCTGCGCAGATCGTCCGGGTTCTCGGGGTTCAGACTGGCCGGGAACTGCGCCTGGTTGAGGACATATCTGGCCTGATCATACACCCGGCGCGCCACGTCCCAAGCCCGGAGGTGGACGTCATCCAGGGTATGCCGGATAAGCGCCGACACGTAGAGCGTGGAGGTGACCATCACCACCAGCAGCACCAGGCAGGAGATCAGTGCTGTCAGCTTAGCTTTGAGGCTGAATTTGAAGCTGATTCTCATACTGCTTCAGCTTGTTGTGAAGGGTCTTGAGGCTAATGCCCAGCATCTCGGCGGCGCGGGTCTTGTTATTGTTGGCAAAGGCCAGCGTTTCCACGATCAGCCGCCGCTCCGCTTCCTCTACCGTGAGGCCCGGGCGCAGGCGCAAGCCGTCATCGGCGGACGCTACGGCGCGGCCGAACTCTGCTGAGATGTCCTTCCGGCGCAGGACGGCGTCGGTGCAAATCACCACTCCTCGCTCCAAGGTATTGCGAAGCTCGCGAGCGTTCCCCGGCCAGGAATGGTGCCGGAGCATCTCCAGGACCTCGTTGTCCACGGACTGCACTGTCCGCCCATGCTTGCGGCTGAGATCCCGAAGCATAGACGCAATCATCTCCTCCAGGTCTTCCAGGTGCGCCCGCAGCGGCGGCATTTGAAGGTGGACTACGTTGAGGCGATAGTACAGGTCCTCGCGCAACTGGCCTTTGGCCACGGCTTCGGCGGGGACCTTGTTGGTGGCGGCGAGCACGCGCACATCCACGGAGATCTCTTGCTTGCCGCCGAGGCGCCGCACGCGGGAATCCTCGAGCACCCGCAGCAGCTTGGACTGTGTGCCCATCGCCATCTCACCGATCTCATCGAGCAGCATTGTTCCCGAATCGGCCAGCTCGAAGCAGCCCAGGCGCCGTTCGGTGGCGCCCGTAAAGGCCCCGCGCTCGTGTCCGAAGATCTCGCTCTCCATCAGGCTTTCGGGGATGGCAGCGCAATTGACAGCCACAAAGGGTTCGGAGACTCTCGGGCTCAGCTCATGGATGGTGCGCGCCGCCAGCTCCTTACCGGTGCCGCTCTCCCCGGTGATGAGGACCGAGGCCGACGACGGCGCCACCTGCTTGATCAGCGCGCCCACCTCTTGCATTGGTTTCGAGGTGCCCACCAGGCTCCCCAGAATCCCGGCGTCGCGCAGCCGCCGGTTGGCGATTTCAAGCTGGCGGGCGTTTTCGTGTCTCTCCAGGCAGTTGCGCAGCTCCACTTGGAGTCGATTGGCGTCGATCGGTTTCTCAATGAAGTTCACCGCTCCGAGCTTGGTCGCTTCCACAGCCTCTTCGATAGTGGCCTGCCCGGTAAGCATGATCAAACTGACGCCCGGAGCCTCCTCCCGCAGGCGTCTCAGAAGTTCCATCCCCGTCATGCGCGGCATGCGAAGGTCCGAGATCACCACCTGAGGCTCAAACGAAAACAGCTTGGCCAGAGCCTCCTCGCCGTCCATGGCCGCCTGGGTGTCATATCCCCAAGCCGCCAGCAGATCTGTCATGCCGCGCCGTTCGCTCGAATCGTCCTCCACCACCAGAACGCGCGCTCTCTTGCCGTTTGCCATGATTCCCCTCTGGTTTTCCCCTCTAGCCATGATTCCCCCTTTAGCCATGGTACATCCGCCAAGCAGGCGGGAGAAGCGTCAGTCCGGCAAGAAGTAGCCAAGAGCCCGGAAACACAACGATCGGCCTCGCTGCCGGGTCGCCGGCCACAACGAGATCAAAACGATACAATAGAATACCGGCGCGCGCCGCGCGAATTGCAAAGACCCAGCGCGAGGAGCTGCTCGAAGGCCTAAACTCTAATGCAAGGCTTCGGAATTTCGGCTTAAGAGAGAGGTGGATCGATGAGAAGGAGTCGGGCGCACCTGAGCTTGTCACTTGCGCCATTGTGGGTCCGCTCCTGCACTCTCCTCGTCCTCGGGCTGGCCGCGGCTATGGCTCGCGCTCAAGGCCAGGGCCGCGAGGGCCCTGCGGCAGCCGGCAATGCCATGATCTCGCAGGCGCAGGAATTGCTGCGTCAAGGCCGGCTGGAGGAAGCAGAGACGCTTCTGGCTCGCGCCGCCAAGCTCGATCCCAGCTCCGAGACCACTCGACTGGAGTGGGCGAGCGTCCTCGGCAGACTGCATCGCTACAACGATGCCGAGTCGGCGCTCGCAGGCGTAACGCCGCCCACACCTCTCAGCCAGCGCATCGCCTATTACCGTCTGAAGGCTTCAATCGACCTTGGCACAGGGAAGGCAAAACCCGCAGCTCGCGATATGGAGCAAGCTCTCAAGTTGGCGCCTGACGATCAGAACCTCAGGCTGGCAACCGGAATGGCCGAGAATGAGGCACGAGACTGGACAGGAGCGATTCTGCATCTTGAACCCGTATTTGCCGCGACCCACAACCCGGTTGCCGGCTTGGCCTTGCTCCAGGCGGAACTGGCTGCACACCGCGACTATGCATCGACGCTCAGGGAATTGCGCTCCATCGATCTGCCCGCCGACCAGAAGCTGCCCTTCGAGGTTCAACTGGGCGAGATGCTGTCGCAAAGCGGAATCGAGGCCCAGGCGGTGCGAGAGTTTGAAGAGGCCACCCAAGCGGCCCCAGATCACGCTGATCTCTACTTTGATCTCGCCCTGGCTCAGTTTCGCGCCGGCCAACTGGACCCGGCGCTGGAGAACGCTCAGAAGGCCAGGTCGCTTGGCCACAGTGCTTCGGTTGAGAGCCTGATGGGTGACATTCAAGAGGCTCGCGGCGACAGTCTCGCGGCCGTGCACAGCTACCAGGCTGCGGTGGCGCTCGATCCGAATCAGGAATCCTATCGGCTCGCGCTCGGGCTTGAGCTCCTGCGGCACGGAACCTTTGAGCCGGCGCTGACGGTGTTTCAGCAGGCGGCCGGCATCTTCCCCAAGTCCGGCCGAGTGCGGATGGCTGTGGGACTCACCTACTATTTTCTCGAGCAGTATCCCGAAGCCCTTCAGGCGCTCCTCGAAGCGGCGCAGCTCGACCCAACCTCTGAGCTCGCTCCCGAGTATCTGGGTGAGATCCAGCTCCAGCAGCCCGTCACGCCGTTGCCAGCCGCCATCGACCTGGTCTGCCGCTACGCCGATCAGCATCCCGATCGCGCCGGGATTCTAGCCTATTGCGGTGCGCTACAGTTGCGGGTGGAACACGACCACGGCGATGCGGGACCGTCAGCGAACGTGATGGAGCGGTTGCGCCTCGCGGCGCGGCGGGCGCCGTCGAACGCCACTGCGCGCTGCAGCCTGGGCCAGGCGTTGGAATGGTCGCGGCAGTGGCAGCCCGCGGAGACGGAGATGGAGGAATGCCTGCGCCTCAACCCCGATTCCGTCGAAGGACATTATCGGCTAGCCGACATCGCCCGACATCTGGGTCAAACGCAGCTCGCCGAGAAAGAGGTCCAACTCCACGAACAAGCGCAGCAGCATTTGGTGGAGTCGAACGCGCTTCGCGATCAGACCCTGCAAAAGTTCCTCTACACGATGAGTGGATCAAACCCGAAAGAGCCGAATCAGCCCTGATTCGGAGTTTTTCCCGGTTCTGCCGCAGCAACCGACGTAACTTGCACGCTCGCAACCAGTTAGACGACAAGCGCCGCTGACTGGTGCTTTCTCTCCATCCCTTCGGTGAGGCTTAGCGCCAGTCTTTTCAATCGCTTACCGATTTTGCGAACTTAGCGCTGCGAAGTTGCCACTTCTAAACTGCAATGGTCTGTATATCGCTGATTCAAAATGGCTTGTTAGCTGCACTTTAACGTGAAGCGCAAGCACACTTTTGTTGATTCTAAAGGACATTCCAGCTTTGGGCTACTTTTCCACAGGATTATGTTATTGATTCTAAACCACATTCCAGCTTTGGGGAGGGGGGGTGGGGGGGGTGTCAATGTTTTCGGTGGCGGGCAGGCGTTTCGGCCTCACAGCGGGCGCTGCAGAAAGCGTCTGGAGCGGCCCCGGAATCCCCGCCTGCTGGCGCTCCGGTCTGGGAACAGAAGCCATCTCGCTAACCGCACGATCATCATCTATTTTGCGTATTCTCGTGGCGCCGGTCAAGGGTTTTCGGCGGCGGGTGCAGATCAGTGTCAATTCGCGTCAGGAATGGACCACAACATGCCCTAGTACCCTCACTTGCGTCGGGCCGGGCATTCACCATCTATCGTACAGTTTGGCAGACTGTTCTAGTGGCCTATCCACTTCGCTCTCGTAACCACTATGTTGTGGTCCGCGTTCCCGGCGGCCAGCCGGGCGTAGGGAACCGGATCGACTTCGACCGCCTGCTGGAGGAGCCGGTTGGTTACGAACCACATCGCCTGAAACCAGGTCCGCAGGGGCTTCCGGGTACCCTCCAGAATCGTCCCCGCGATACGCTCGCTTGACATGGTCGTTCGCCACGCGCATAAAAGGGAGAACCACTTGCACCGACAGAGTGGAAGGAGGGAACAATGAGTATAGCTACGAAGAAAGCTGCCGGGGGCCACACCCTGGCGTTAGTACTGGTATGCGCGTTGGGTTTCGCTGCGACGCCATTGGCACGGGGGCAGTCCTATACGGAAAGGGTGCTCCACCTCTTCACCGATAAAGCGGATGGGGGCTTCCCTCAGGCCGGACTAGTCCGGGACGCGGCAGGCAACCTCTATGGCACGACCTACGAGGGCGGCGCGGTCGGCTACGGCACGGTGTTCGAGGTATCGGCTGGCGGCACGGAGAGCGTGCTCTACACCTTCACCGGCGGAGCTGACGGGGGTAGACCTTTCGCCGGACTAGTCCGGGACGCGGCGGGCAACCTCTATGGCACGGCCCAGTCCGGCGGGGATCTTAACTGCAACGCCCCTTATGGCTGCGGAACGGTTTTCGAGCTATCGGCTAGCGGTGCGGAGAGGGTGCTT
>DATDGR010000356.1:0-10557 GCA_036521995.1 Terriglobia bacterium
GTTGAAGGTCCAGCCGAGGGTGACGATAAAGAGTTCGACAATGATCAGCCAGATGCCGCGGGTAAGCAGAAAGAACGAAACGGCAGCCGTGCCATTCTTTCTGCCGTAAAGCCAGGCTGAGATCCCGGAGAGGAGCATAAAGACCGGAGCGCAATAGTGGGTGATCCAGCGGGTGAGGAAGAGGGCGACAGTAGTATGCTGCAGATCGGTCGGATCGAACAGGTAGGCGCTGCGGTTGAAATAGTCGCGGGCATGGTCAAGCGCCATGATGATCATGACGATCCCCCGGAGTAGATCGATCGATTCGATGCGGGCAGTCCGGGGCTTTGCGGGAAGTGGGAATGGGGATAGGGCGGGAAGCGAAGGCGTGGTGGCTGGGTTGGGGATGATGCCACGGTTTGCATCGCTTCCTCGACTCGGGACCAAGAAAGGCCCGAAGAGAAAGCCTCGCTGTCACATCTTCCCATCGCAGCCATTTTGTTTCTTGGCGGCCGGTCGCCAGAAGCATCAACGCGGCGCTGGCAGCACGTAGAAGAAAACCGCCAGGATCGCGTAAACCCCCAGGAGCTGCAAGCCCTCCAGCCAGTTGGTCTCACCGTCCATGGCGACCACCGCCACTGCCCCGACGGAGAGAATCACGGCGGCAATTTCGAGCGGATGAAAGACGAGCGACATGGGCGCGGAAAAAGCGGTGGAGAGAAGCACGAGCAGGGGCGCCACGAAGAGCGCGATCTGCGTGCTGCTGCCGACAGCGATGTGGAGCGCGAGGTCCATGCGGCCGGAGCGCGCCGCCAGGATCGCAGTCGAGTGCTCGGCGGCGTTGCCTACCGTCGCCACCACCACCACGCCCACGAAGAGTTGCGTCCAGCCCAGTGCGGAGGTCACGGCCTCGATCTGGCCTACCAGGATCTCGCTGGCGGCGGCCACGAGCACCGCCACCCCCACCAGCACGGCCAACGCCGCGCCCTTGCTGAGCGCGGGCCGGCCATCCATCTCAGCGCGAAACAGAAAGCGATGCGTGTTCAGCATGAACACAAGGCTGGCCGCGTAGCTCACCAGCAGGACGCCAGCCACCCCGAAGCTCAAGTGCTCGATGCGAAAACCCCTCGCGTGGAGCGATCCGAACACCGAAAGCTGGAAGATGGCGGGCATCACCAGAGCGACCACCGCCAGGAACAGCATCGAGGTGTTGGCGCCCATCGCCACGGAGCTGAAGCCGAGCTTCTCCCGGCCGAGGCCTCCCACAAAGGCGGCCAGGCCGAACACCAAAAGCAGGTTCCCGATAATACTGCCTGTAATCGAAGCCTTCACGACTTCGATGTCGCCCCGTTGCAAGGCCAAAACGCCGATGATCAGCTCGGCGAAATTGCCGAGGGTGGCGTTGAGCAGGCCGCCCGCCGCCGGGCCCACGTGCTCTGCCAGCTCCTGGGTAGCCTGTCCGAGCAAGCCGGCGAGCGGCACCAAGGCCAGCGCCGAAATCGAGAAGGCGAGCACGGGGTAGCCACCAAGCACGTCGAGGGCGACGGCCGCAGCCACCAGAGGCAGGATCGAAAGCCGCCAGCCTCCGAGCGAGAATCGCAAGGCTTCGTACAGGACGGATTTGCTGGCCTCTTTTGACATTGGCGGATCGGCGCGTCTCAGCCCTTGTAGGCAGACCTCAGTTCCCGGCGAGGCACTGTTAGTGAAGGATGGGGCTGCGCGGCGCGTCAAAGTGAGGTGCCACCAGCGTACCGGTGAGCGTAAACGGAAAGCTGATCTGGCCGCCCGCCGACATCTTGGAGCCCAATAGCCCCGCCACCAGATTCCCAACCGCGTTCTGACGTGCGCTGATTTTGGCGACGCCTTGGTAGTTGAGCCGGCCCGCACCCCCGAGCGCCAGGGTTCCGGATGCATCCAAGTCAATGCCGTTCCCGAGAATGCTGATCTGCCGGCTCCGAATCTGACCTTCCGCGATCTCAAGATCGGCGGACATAGAGCTGAACACTGAAGGGTCGGCCGAAGCTGATCCGCTGCGGATGACGTTCTTGATCAGCGCCATCAGATCGCGATTCAATCGGATTCCCGGCAGCGTGCCACTGCGCACCGTCACCTGTCCCCTGCCCTGCTTGTTGTCGAGCGGATCGCCGGAGGCCCCTCGCGCGTTGTCCAAAGAACTCCAGCCCGTGAGATCGATCTGACCTTCGAGCGTCCCGGTCAACTTGCCGCCCGCACTCGGGAAGGCCATGAGCGCGCGAGCCACGTCGATACCGGACAAGGAGAGGTGGGTGGTGTATCGCCGCGGCCGCGAAGCGGTATCCCAGACCAGGTTCCCCGTGATTTGACCGCCGAACAACTGCAGTACGAGCCCGTCCACCAGGACCCCTCCGGAATAGAGCTCCAGGCCGCACCTGACGCCGGCGGCCTGAATGGCGCCGAAGCGAACGGACTTCGCGCTCAAGGTCCCGTGGGCGGCCAGCGGACCTCCCGGGCCAACGATCTCTGAAACGGCAACGTCTTCGACCCGAGGGAGCTCGATCTCCGCGGATCGGCGCCAAGCCGTCTTCAAAAGAACAGGCCTCTTTGCGCGGCCTCGATGGTTACCGCGGGGTCCACCGGTCCAGGCGGAACCGGCCGTAAACAGATGCACGCCGAGCGCATCCGGATTAACATCTTGGAGCTTTGCCGAAACCCCGTCCGCCTCGAGAGACGGAGGTCCCAGCGGTTCAGAGTCTACGGTGCTTGCCACCATCGCGCGACCGTCTTCAACCTCGACGGTGGTAATCAGAATCGAAGGCGCGGCGGCTGCCCGCCAAGCGGTAGGCCGCAGGGCTGCCCGCGGACGTTCCGGACTTTCGGTGTTCCAGTGACCCTGACTGTTTGAAATCAGGCGCACGATGGGGCCTTCGAGCTTGAGCGACCGGATCGCAATCTCCCGGTGCAGCAGCGCGCCGGGATCAAGCTCCGCGTACACCCGCTGAATTTCGAGAAAGTGACCCGGCGGGAACCCGGGCGGATTGCCGATCGCCACGCTATCGGCGCGAACGGACAATGCCGGAAGCACCCGCAGGCTGAGGCGGCCAATCTCAACGCTGCGGCCGGTGCCCTCCTCGATGCGGGCGATCACCTGGGGGCGGTAGCGGTCCAGATCGGCAAGGCGCGGAATCACGACGATCAAGACGAGGGCCAGGACCGCAAGCAGGACGAGGACGGTCAGAGCGATTTTGCGGCGTGCGGTCATATCGAGTGATCCCCAGGCTCCCTGCAGTCAGATGGCGCTGATCTCTTCGCCTCACCAGGCCCGTGACCATTATGAGGCACTTGCCGCTGTCGGCGCGACCCTCGCCGGACGGGCGCGAGCAAACAGAGTTTCGCAGCTCCTTGACTTCCGCGCGCGCCGGAAGGGAACATGAAGAGTCCGAACATTCGCTGGCCGTCGGCTGTCGCGGCCAGAGAACCTGCCCTGGAAATGAGGATGTATGCGTCGCGACTACCACAAGTGGTACAGCCCAGCCCTGCAACGTGACATGGAACTGCTCGTCTTCGGGCACGGCGGCCTTCCGATGATCGTATTCCCCACTTCCATGGGCCGCTTCTACGACTACGAAGACAGGAACATGATCAAAGCCGTCGACTGGCGCTACGAAAGCGGTGCTCTGCAGGCTTTCTGTGTGGACAGTGTCGACGCCGAAAGCTGGTACAACAAGAGCATTCATCCCAGGGACCGAGTGCTGAGGCACAACCAGTACGAGCGCTACCTTATCCAGGAAGTGATCCCCTTCGTCCGGTTGAAGAACGGTTCCGGCGAGCTTGCCACCACCGGCTGCAGCTTCGGCGGCTATCACGTGATGAACTTGTATCTGCGGCATCCCGACCTCGTGACCCAAGCTGTCAGTATGGGCGGAGCCTTCGACATCCATCAGTTTCTCGACGGCTATTACGACGACAATTGCTACTTCAACTGCCCTCCCGACTTCCTGCCCAATCTCAACGACGACTGGTACCTCAGCCGCTACCGCGCCCGCACGAAGGTGGTGCTGGCGACTGGTGAGAATGACATCTGCCTGGCCGAGAACGAACGCCTCGGCCACATCATGGACCAGAAGCAGATCCCGCACTGGCTCGATATCTGGCGCAACGGCACCGGCCACGATTGGCCCTGGTGGCAGCAGATGGCCGTGAAGTACTTCGGATAGCTTGGAGCTGCCAACCCCGTCATATCAGACCGGCCTGGCCACCACGGCTGAACCCATCGCCAAACCGTCGTATGGTCGACCTCCAAGCTTGGCTCGACCAGCAGTTCCTGGACGTCACGATAGGAGAGGGAGTAACGGCACAAAGAACGATCGCGGGCGAGAAATGCCGCCAGTTAGAGATCGCCGGACGCTGCGGTTTAGCCATGATCGGTCAAGCATAGCAGCGCGCGTCCCTGCAGGATCTTTGCAACACATCCGGCTACGGCGGCTCCCTCGCAGCCTCCCTCCGGCCTTGCGCGCGCAGCGCCGCCACCGTACGATATTCACGCTCCGAATCCTCCTTGCGGCCCATCTGCTGGTAGACACGCGCCAAGGTGTAGTGAGCCTCCAGGTCCTCCGGGTTCTCTTTGAGCACCGTCTTGAGCTCCGTTTCGGCCTCGGCCAGACGCTTCTCGGCCAGCAGGACGCGCGCCAGGCCATAGTGCGCCTGCGTTCCTCCTGGCTTGAGCTCGATCACCTTGCGGAACAGGGCCTCGGCGGACGCCAGTTGCCCGTGCTCGAGCTCAATGTTTCCGGCCAGCCAGTAGGCGTCGTAGAAGCGGGGGTTGAGCTCGATCTCCTGCTTGTATTCTCCGAGCGCCGCCGTCAGCTCTCCCTGGCTCTGATACGCGTAGCCAAGATGATAATGAGCGAGGGGAAGCCGCGGAGAGAGCTGAATCGCCCTCTTAAACTCTTCAATGGCCGGAAGAGTGCGATTCAAGTTGTGATAGACGCGGCCGAGCAGCAGATGGCCCTGGGCATTTTCAGAGTCGAGGCGCACGCAAGCTTCAAGCGGCTTCACCGCTTCGCCGTATCTGTTCTGGCTGAGTTCAAGCAAGGCCAGGTCGTAATAGGTTTCAGGATTCCTGGGATCGAGCTCGATCGAGCGCTCGAAGGCTTCGCGGGCCTGATCGGCCGCCTGCTTCTTGAAGAGGACGACACCGAGCAGTTGATAGGCCTCGCCGGAGCGCGGATAGGCTGTAATGGCCTGGCGCGCCAGCGATTCCGCGGCGTCGAGGTTACCTTGCCCGAGGTCGGCCTGGATCTGCTCCTCGTATTTGTCTTCCGGATTCTGCGCTTGTGCCCCCGAGACCGAACCCAGCGCGATCAGGCAGCAGGCCAACCCGACAAAGACAGTACGGAGAAGAGCAAGATTCTTCGTCGCCTTCGCCTCCTTAGAATGACAGGCTGGGCAAGTTCCTGCGCAAACTGCTAGACCCACGGGCCGATGTTAAGGCCCGGTCCCGCACCGAGTCAACGACGATGCTATGATCCCGAAGATCCCGTGGCCCGTGCATCGTCGGCAGCGGCCGAAACCACGCTATAATGCTCGGGATACGGCGCGCATAGGCTCCCTGCCGGATCGATGACTCGGAGGAAAACGTGAAGAGAATAAAACTGATTGACCGGATGTTTCTGCTTCTAACAGTTCTGATGGCCGGGACGGCAATCCTAACGGCCCAGGGCGGGTTCGAAGTCGTCACCGGCAAAGCCTTCGATTCGGCCTTTGTGAAGGACTTCTATCTGGAAGGCAACTCCATTCCCACCGAAAAGCGCAACGCCGCGCTCGTCAAAACTCCCGGTGGCGCCCGCGTGGAATTCGCTCTGCTCGATACCACCGGTTACAGCTCGCAGGTCCAGCAGAAGTACTCTGGCATGATCATCAGTGAGGGGACATTCTCGGCCGGCGGGGTGAAGCTGGGCGTGGGCAGCTTCGGCTTCGGAACCAAAATGCCGCGTCCCCCGAGCGGCGCCGAGGGCCAGGTGTTTTTCTACGATCAAGCCGGGAACTCACTGGGCGATTGCCCCGCCAAGAAGGACAGCAGTCTCAAGTCACCCCGACCTCTGCAGGTGATCACGACGGGCGGTAGCACGCGCCTCTATCTGGGAGTCTACTGGATCGAGCTTCAGTAGCGGCACTCCACATTCAAGGTAGCCAGGCGTCACCTCTGTCCATCTTACCGTCTGCGGCTGCGCCGGGCGAAGGCGGAACCGAAATGATATGATCAGCGGCGGAGGGTTCACCGATGGAGCTCGCTCAATTCAAGAATGAGCCTTTAAGCGATTTCAAGAACAACCCTGAACACCACCGGAAAATGAAAGAAGCCGTGGACCAAGTCCGGGGAGAGTTGGGCCGCGAGTACGACCTGGTGATCGGGGGAGAACGGATCAAGACTCCGGAGAAGCTGGTGTCTTACAATCCCGCCCAGAAAGACCAGGTTGTGGGGACATTCTCGAAGGCCTCGCGGGAGCTGGCCGAGCGGGCCATTCGCGCCGCCGAAGGCGCCTTCAAGAGCTGGAGCCGCACCCCCGCCGTCCACCGCGTTCAGCTCCTGATCGACACCGCGCGCCTGCTGCGCGAACGTAAGTATTATTACTGCGCCTGGCTTGTCTTTGAGGTCGGGAAATCCTGGGCCGAGGCCGACGCTGACGTAGCCGAGTCGATCGACTTCTGCGAGTACTACGCCCGGGAGATGCTGCGTCTCGATCAGCCTCCGCCCCTGACGCCGGTTTCGGGTGAGAAGAACTACCTGCGGTACATTCCCCTGGGCGTTGGCGTCGTGATCCCGCCTTGGAATTTTCCCATGGCCATTCTGGCCGGCATGACCTCGGCCTCGATCGTGGCCGGAAACACCGTGGTGCTCAAGCCTTCAAGCGATTCACCCACCATCGGATACAAATTCCTGGAGGTTCTGGAACAAGGGGGCATGCCGCCGGGGGTGGTGAACTTTCTGCCCGGATCGGGGGCGGTCGTGGGCGACTATCTGGTCGGGCATCCGCGCACCCGCTACGTGGCCTTCACGGGCTCGAAGGAGGTCGGACTCCACATCAACGAGTTGGCTTCCAAGCACCAGCCTGGCCAGATCTGGGTGAAACGGGTGGTGGCTGAAATGGGCGGCAAGGATTCCATCGTGGTCGACAGCGAGACCGACGTGGACGTGGCGGCGGACGGCGTGACGGCCGCGGCCTTCGGTTTTCAGGGGCAAAAGTGCTCCGCCTGCTCGCGCGCCATCGTGGTGGAGAAAGTTTACGACTCTTTCCTCGACAAACTCAAAGAGCGGGTAGAGAAGATCAAGGTTGGGCCGCCGGCGGAGCCGGAGACCTACATGGGCCCCGTGATCAACGGCGGCGCCGAAAAGTCAATCATGGAATACATCGAAGCGGGCAAGAAGGAGGGACGGCTGATCACCGGCGGCCGCACCACCTCGAATTCGGGCCACTTTATCGCGCCCACGGTGATTGCCGACGTCGCCCCCGGCGCCAAGATCTCTCTAGAGGAAATCTTCGGACCGGTGCTGGCCGTGATCAAGGCCAAGGACTTTGACGAGGCCCTCGAGATCGCCAACAACACGGAGTACGGCCTTACGGGCGCCGTCTATACCAAGAATCGCCACAAACTCGAGAAAGCGGCGGAATCATTCCACGTGGGTAACCTCTACCTGAACCGCAAGTGCACCGGGGCGCTGGTGGGTGGGCATCCTTTCGGCGGATTTAATATGTCAGGCACGGACTCGAAGGCCGGGGGGCCCGATTACCTGCTGTTGTTCACCCAGGCGAAAACCGTGGCCGAGAAGGTTGGCGCCTGATCGGCGATCGGCGCGGACGGCGCGAACCCCGGGTGGGCGCGCGACTGACCGCAAGGCGGGACAAGATGGGCGGCAAGGGCAAGGTCGCCGAGCCCCAAAGCTGGCAGGGACGGCTGAAGGTTGAGCTGGCGCGCTTGGAGGCTCGCAACCGGCAGGCTCGCTGGGTCAGCGTGATCGCAGTGCTGGTTCTGCTGTCCGGCGCTGGAACAATCTTTGGCCGAGCCAGTTTCTGGCTGCGGGATGCGGTGGAAATCAAGATTCCGCCCCCCGTCCTCTTTGTCGTCTTGGTCCTCATCATCCTGCTGGTGCTCTACCTGGTGCGCCGCGAGCTGGAGATCCGCAAGCTCAGTCTGCTGGCCATCGAGGAGCGTCTGGCGGCCGACACCGAGCGCTCCGCCGGGATGGTTGACGCGGTCACTCATGTATTCAACCGGCGATTCCTCAGCGAACTCTTGCAGGGCGAGATTGCGCGCGCCGAGCGCAATGAGAAGTCGCTGACGCTCGTCATGTGCGACATTAACCACTTCAAGAACATCAATGATCGTTACGGCCATCCGGTCGGCGATGAGGTTCTGGCCGAGACGGCGAATCTCCTTAAATCCTGCGTGCGCGGGTCCGACTACGTGGTGCGATACGGCGGGGATGAGTTCCTGCTAATTCTTTCTGAAACGGACGAGGCGGGCGCGCGCGCCGTCTTGGCAAGAGTCCGCGAAAAACTTGGCGAATGGGACCGGTTGAGGGACCTGGCAATAGCGCTGAGCCTGGGCCTCTACACCCACCGAACCGGCCAGAGCGCTGAGCAGGACGTCACCGAAGTGGACGCGCGCATGTACGCCGACAAGCAGACCGTCCGGGCGGGAAGCGGCAAGAAGTAACCTGGGCCTCGCCTGCCTACTTTCCTCTGGACCGTCGCCAGCAACCGCCTCAATTTGCGTCCCTTCGATTTTCCAGCTTGGCCCATTGCGTCCAAGAAAATTGCTTGACAAGCTCCGCCGAGATTGAGAATATGTAACTGTTAGGTTACATATTATGCCTTCTGCAGCGGTCCAACGCCGAGAGCGCGCCCCGGTCTTCGAGGCCATCGCGGACCCCACTCGCCGCAGTATCCTGGAGCGCCTGGCCGCCGCTGACTTGCCGGCTGGCGACATCGCCGCGGCCTTCCCGATCAGCCGTCCCGCCGTGTCCAAGCACCTGCGCGTTCTCCGCCAAGCGGCGCTGGTCCGCGAAGAGCGGCACGGGCGGCGCCGCGTCTACCGGCTCAACGCTCGTCCGTTGCATGAGGTGGACCGCTGGCTGGAACACTACCGCGCCTTTTGGGAAAAGAGCCTGGAAGGCTTGAAACTTCACGTGGTAACGAGCCTAGATACCGAGAGGGGAGATCATGCCAAACGTTCGCATCGTGGATGAGAACATCGTTGCAGAAGTCGAGATCGCGGCGCGGCCCGAGCGCGTCTTTGCAGCGCTCACGGTTCCCGCAGAGCTGGCGGCCTGGTGGGGCTCAGGGGACACCTATCGCCACTTTTGATTACGAAATTGACCTCAAGCCAGGCGGCCGGTGGAGCTGCAAGGCCCAAAACCCCAAGACCGTCACTTCCGTCGGTGGCGAGTACCTGGTCGTCGAGCCGCCGCGGGTGCTTTCCTACACGTGGGAGCCCGGTTGGGATAGCTTGCGGGGTATGGTGGTGCGCTCCGAACTGACGCCGACTCCCTCGGGCACCCGCGTCCTCCTGACCCATACTGGCTGGGGAGAAGCCGTTCAGGCGCGCCAGAATCACACGGACGGCTGGAATCGCGTGCTCGGCTGGCTGGAGGGATACCTCGGCAAGACGGCTTGAAACGTTGTGCAAATCCAAAAAAAAGGGAGAATTCCAATGAAGAGCTTTCGATCGTTACTGATGTTGTCTATATCCGCGTTCTTAACCGCGGCGCTGGGCCTGGCCGGAAGCGACGGCGCCGCCCAATTTGACAGGGTAAAGTCCCTGGCCGGCGAGTGGCAAGGCAAGGCAGCCGACGGCAGGTCCGTTCACCTGACTTACAGGTCGGTCTCCGGTGGCACGGCGGTCTTGGAGTCAATCGATAACGCGGGCGAGCCGCTGATGGTCACGCTCTATTACCGGGATGGCGACCACCTGATGATGACCCACTACTGCATGGCCAACAATCAGCCGCGCATGCGCGCCGACGCTTCGAACGGCGACTCGATTGTGTTTACGTTCGTGGACGCGACCAATCTTTCGAGCCCCGATGCCGGCCACATGAACGCGCACTCGATCACCTGGAAGGATGCCGATCACGTCACCCAACAATGGACGTGGCGGCAGGCCGGACAAGAGAAGGTGGAGAGCTTCGACTTGCAGAGGCAGAAGTAGCGGCCCAGGCGCACCTCAACTTACCACGCGCGAGCGAGGGGCTGCTCAGTCCGGTTGCACTAGGCGAGAGCGATCGAATCTCGCCGCGGGCGGTCCCCGCGCGCCGCCCTTCGGTGGGGGCTGTCAGGCGCAAAGCCCTGCCAGTATCTCCGACACCGCGACATGGGCGGTATTTCTCGCTTCCGACCGCGCGCATGATGACCGGAACGGTCGTAAACTCAACCGCGGAGCTGCAGCCGACTACAGCCGACTAGTCTCCTGTCACAGAAATAAGTGAACTAAGTTCGGGCCGGCGGCGTCTAAGATACAGGAGGCTTAGATGCGAACCGGACGCCCCAAACGACCCTTGGTTTTGACAGCAGATGAACAGGAGCGCCTTCAGTCGCTGGC
>DATDGR010000357.1:0-7988 GCA_036521995.1 Terriglobia bacterium
CCATACGTCCCCCTGTCAACGCTTCGTCGCCGCCCTCGCGAGCGGCTCCGCATGACTCGGGGCCGGTGTGGGTCGCTAATCCTTCACCGTATGACTCTTTCATTCACTACACCTCGCCGGTTTAACCGGCGCACAAGGAGACCAAAATGTCCATAGCGAGAAAGTGGCAAATTTCTGTAGTGTTAGCGGCGCTGTGCCTGTGTGCGCCAGGGTCGTTACTTGCGCAGACCTCCGCCACGCTTTTCGGCGGGGGCCCCAGCGGAATGAGTAGTTCTGTGAACTGGTCCGAGTTCGGCTTTATCCCGTCCGGAGGCAGGTTCAACCCTCGCGAGCGGACGCTCTCGCCCGGCAACGCCCACCAGCTGCACAAGCTGTGGTCCTTCTTTACCGGCTGCTCCGGGTCGCTCTGCGGGGGCTCCTCGGCGACGGTGGCCAATGGGGTGGTCTACGTCGGCTCCTATGACGGCAATGTCTACGCCCTCAACGCCGCCACCGGCGCGAAACTGTGGTCCTTCCTCACGGGCGGCAAAGTGTTCTCATCGCCGGCGGTGGCCAACGGGGTGGTCTACGTTGGCTCGAACGACCAAAACGTGTACGCCCTCAACGCCGCTACCGGGGCCGAGCTCTGGTCCTACACCACCGGCTACGACGTGGTCTCGTCGCCGGCGGTGGTCAACGGAATGGTCTACATCGGCTCCGAGGATGGCAGCGTGTACGCGCTCAACGCCGCCACCGGGGCAAAGCTGTGGTCCTCCAGCACTCACCTCGTCGTTGATTCGTCGCCTGCGGTGGCCAACGGGGTGGTCTACGTCGGCTCCGACGACGGCAACCTTTACGCCCTCAACGCCGCCACTGGGGCCAAGCTGTGGTCCTTCTTCACACCCGGCGACGTATACTCGTCGCCTGCGGTGGCCAGCGGGGTGGTCTACTTCGGCTCCGAGGACAGCAACGTGTATGCCCTCAACGCCGCCACCGGGGCCGAGCTGTGGTCCTACACCACCGGGGACTATGTGAATTCGTCGCCGGCGGTGGCATACGGAATAGTCTACGTCGGTTCCATCGACCGCAACGTGTACGCCCTCAACGCCGCCACCGGGTCCAAGCTGTGGTCCTACACCACCGACGAAATCGTGTTGTCGTCGCCTGCGGTGGCCGACGGGGTGGTTTACATCGGCTCCGAGGACGACAACGTGTACGCCCTCAACGCCGCCACTGGGGCCAAGCTGTGGTCCTTCCATACCGGCAACCAGGTGTTCTCGTCGCCGACGGTTGTCAACGGGGTGGTCTACGTGGGCTCCGGAGACGTTAAGATGTACGCGTTCGGGCTATGACGCCTCTTGTGGTGCGCAGAAATCCGTCCGGTTTCGCGGGTGGCGACGACATCGATTCCCGTGTCGTCGACACCTGAAAATCGAGTACGCGAGCGAATGCCCACACGGGCGCATACATACAAGGCAATGTATGCGCCGCCCCCTTCGAATTTCTGGGGCTTCCCGTGCGCTTGTATCTTGATTTTGTGTTACAAACCTTTCGGGTTGGGGCTTCGTGGGTTCGGCGGGTAGGCCGTTCTGCGCTGAGGCCCGGTCTTGTGCCGAGAGCCTGTCGAGTAGATAGGCCCCCCGCCCTCTTCTCTCAAGCCGAGGAGAATCTGAGGCCTTTAGAGCCTGTGTTCGCAAGCTCGACTGGAGAGGGCTCAGGGTCGGGGAGCCGCAACCCGAGCCTAACCCCAGGAGGTTGTCATGGACAAGCTTGATTTTTCGGGAATTGAAGTGAGTGCCCAGGAATTGGTGGTGGCCCTGCAGCGCGAGGGAAAACGGAAGGACTTGAAGACGTTCCCCAATACCGCCGGCGGGCACCAAGCCTTGATCCGGCATCTGAGTTGTCCGGGGCGCACGGTTCGGGTGGTTCTGGAATCGACGGGTCTCTACGGGTTGGACTTGGCCCTGGCCCTGCGGCGGGCAGAGATCGAAGTGATGATCGCCAATCCACGCGCCGTGCGTCACTTTGCCCAAGCCTTGATGCAACGCAGCAAGAACGATCGGCTCGACGCCTGGGTGTTGCTGGAATTCGCGGCCCGCATGCCCTTCCAAGCCTGGCAGCCGCCAGCCGCTCCTGCCCTGCAGTTACACGCACTGGCCCGGCGTCTGCAGGCGCTCACCGAGATGCAGGCCGCGGAGAAGAGTCGTCTGGATGCCCTCCAGGCCACCGATACCACCCCGCCCGCCTTGCGCCGGGACTTGCAGCGCAGTTTGCGCTCGCAGCGCCGAGCACGGGCCCCCCTTTCGGGCGAGGCCTACAAGATCATTCAGCGGGACCCTGGTCTCAAGCTCCGCTTCGATCTGCTGGTCAGCGCCCACGGCAGCATCGCCGCTACCAGCGCCATCCAAATCCTGGCCGAGCTGGCGGTGCTCTCGCCGGACTTCCAGGTACGGCAATGGGTAGCCTACGCCGGCCTCGATCCACGCGAATGCACCTCGGGTTCCTCGCTGCACAAGAAGGCCCGCATCAGCAAAGCCGGCAACGCCCACTTGCGCCGTGCCCTTTACATGCCCGCCCTGGTGGCCATTCGCCATCAGCCTCACCTGCGCGCCTTTTATCAGCACCTCCGCGCCCAAGACAAACCCAAGATGGTGGCCCTCATCGCCGTCATGCGCAAACTGCTCCACGCCATCTATGGCATGTTCAAACATCACCAGCCCTTTGACGGCGCCAAGATCTATCGTCTCCCCGATCAGCCGATTTCCACAGCGGCGGCCGCGTGAGACTCTTAAAGAGAAAAGATTCCTTGACCTTCAAAAGAGAAAAATCTCTTTCTAATGAAGAGAGAATCTACTCGTATCGCAGCGCGACCATGGGATCCACGCTCATGGCGCGGCGCGCCGGAATGAGACATGCCGTCACCGCGACGGCGAGCAGAAGAGCGCCGACGGCGGCAAACGTGAACGGATCCAGCGGGCGGACCCCATAAAGAAGGCTAGCGAGGCCGCGCGTGACGCCGAACGCCGCCGCCGCACCGAAGATTCCTCCGCCGATCGCGAGCAGAAATCCCTCTTTCACCACCAGGTTCAGCACTTGCTGACGCTGCGCGCCCAGCGCCATGCGCACGCCGATCTCCTTCGTCCGGCGCCCGACCTCATAAGAAAGCAAGCCGTACAGACCGATGCAAGCCAGGACCAGGGCGAGCAGGCCAAAGAAGCTGGAAAGCTTGGCCACGAGCCTCTCCTGTAGCAACAATTGATCGATGCGTTCGGCTTGCGTGGCGATGTCAAAGATGGGCAGGTTCTCGCCGGCCTGGTTGACGATGTCGCGCACCAGCGGGATCAGGACGGCGGTTGAGGTGGTGGTGCGCAATTCAAAGCTGGCGCCGCCGCCGGTAAGCGGTTCGTACATGGCCGGGTGGACTTCGCGCCGCAAGTCAGCGTACTTGGTACTGCCCACCACGCCGACGACCTGGTAGCCAGGCGGTTTAGGGGTTTTGCGCGGCTCATCGCCCTCGGATTCGTCCAGATGAACGCCCAACGCGTTCTGCTTGCCGAGATAGCGTTTGGCGAACTCCTCATTCACCAGCACCGGGATGGGAGCGCCCATGCTGTTTGGGGACGCCGATTTTGCTGGCGGAGCTGCCGGCGCGCTCGAGGAACCCGCCTTACTGGCAGCTTCCTCCGCCGCTCTTTCCGCTGCCTGCGTTACTGCCGCGCTCGCGAAGTCGGCGGCGCTGAACATCCGCCCGGCCAGAAGTCCAATGTGCAAGGTGGAGAAAAAGCGCGGTCCAACTGCGAGCATATCCGACTCCACACTCGACTTCTCCGGCTGGCCGGGAAGATGGATGTCCGTAGCCCATAACGAGCCGCTCAACAGCGCGTCCGACGAATAGCTGGCTGAGACGACGCCGGGCAGGGCGGCGAAGCGATCCTGCAGGTCGCGATAGAGGTTGTCAATCTGCGCGTCCTTGTAGCCGGAGAGCGTCGGATCGATTCCGAACAGCACGATGTTCTGGGTATCAAAGCCGGGATTGATGTCGCGGAGGTTCTTGAGCGTTCGAACCAGCAGGCCTGCGCCGATCAGCACGACGATGGAGAGCGCCATCTGCCCCACCACCAGCACTCCACCCAGATGAAGGCGCCGTCCGAGGCGCCTGGCGCTGCGAACCTGCGTGGGTGCGCCTTTGAGCGCGGGCGTCAGATCAAGCCGCGTGCTGCGCAATGCCGGCGCCAGTCCAAACAGGATTCCGGTTAGGACTGACGCCAGAATCGTGAACGTCATTACGCGCCAGTCCGGCGCCACGGTGAAGCCGAAAGGCCGGTCCGGGTTAGTCGCCACCAGGGCCATGATGGAATGCACGCCCCAATAGGCAATAAACACTCCCAGTGCGCCGCCAGCCACCGAAAGCATCACGCTCTCCGTCAGCAATTGACGCAACATTCGCGGCCGGCTCGCGCCCAGCGACAGTCGCACCGCGATTTCCTTCTGACGCGCCGAGGCGCGCGCCAGCGTGAGCCCGGCAAGGTTGGCACAGGCAATCAGCAGGACAAAACCGACCGCCGACATCAGAACATAAAGCAGCGTGGAGAGCATTCCCCTCTGCCCGCTCAGGCCTTGCTGCGCCGAGCTGAGGATAATCTCCGGGTTGTCCTCTGGCTTCGACAGCGGCTTTTCGCCATGAAGCATCTGGTTGCGGAAAATTGAAGTGGCGGCGGCCTGCCCCTGCTTCATCGATACGCCGTCCTTCAAACGGCCCAGGATCACCAGCCACCAGCTCTGGGTGTCGGTCATCTCCGAGGCGCGCAGCCATCGCACCCGGAGAGCCGGCAGTTGGGCCAGCGTGAGGAAGAAGTCCTGCGTCTTGCCGGCCGCCAGGTTTGTGAAGTGAGGGTCAGTCACGCCCACGATGCTGAATGCCGTGCCGTTCAGCTTGACGGTGCGGCCTAGGGCGGAGCGTTCGGCGCCAAACGCTTTCTGCCAATACGCATAGCTCAGCACGATGGCGGGCGGCGCTGAGGAAGAGTCATCGGCAGGACCGAGTGGCCGGCCCAAGGCAGTTCCTACGCCGGCCGTCGAGAAGAAATCGCCCGTGACTAGCTCGCCGCGCGCCATGTTCGGGGATCCATTGCCGCTGAGGACCACTTGCATCGGTCCGGCAATGGCCGTCATGCCGGAGAAGGTGGTAGCCTGCTTTCGCATGGCGTCAAAAAGCGGAAAAGAAAACGAGCATCCGGAATGGTCGCCCTGGTTGCTGCAATCACCAAAGCTGCTATAGCCGTGATACTTGGGATCGGTGTGCGCCTTCCAGGAGAAAACCGCGAGCCGCTCCGGGTCGCGTACCGGGATTGAACGCAGCATGACGGCGTCGATCAGGCTGAAGATGGCGGTGTTGGCGCCGATGCCAAGCGCGAGCGTCAAAATCGCGACGATCGTGAAACCCGGCGACTTGCCCAGCATCCGAAGGCCGTAGCGAGCGTCCTGCCAAAATGTCTCCATCTCTCACCTCCTCGTTACTAATACGGTCGACCATCCGATTGGTTAGCGCATCGCCGCCGAAAATCGCTAAGCCTGCAGACGTCCATTATGAACTTGTTTCATGAACCTGCTTCAGCAGAGGCACGAGCCCATCGGCCCTCACACTTTGTGCCAGGACTTGAGGACGTACGCTCGACAGCCTCGGCCGAATTTCTGAAACCGGTCCGCCTTCGCGTTGAACCCAGCCGCAGCCAGCGGTCGATGAGTACCAGAACCGCGGGACGCGGCGATTCCAGATTATCCCACTCCCTTCCTGGTGATACTGCATCTAAAGTACTGCAGGGTACTGGAAGGTTTCTGGGACCAGCGGGTCCTAACCTCCTGTCTGTTCAAATAGATAGCTGATACAGCCTGAACGCCCAAAGGGATAGCAGATGAGGAACTGTCCCAAAACTGCCGCGCCTGAGTCACAGTGAAAGGGGCGAACCTTGATTCTAGACATCGACATCGATCCCGGACCCGATGAGGAAGTCACAGGTACGGCTCCGGACTGGAAGTCTCGAAGTCGCGCTTACCCGAGACCGAGCGATACCGCACGCGCTAACACTCTGGAGGACGCCGCGGGGCTGGAGTCGGAAGAGCTCGATCACGGAACACATGTCAGGTTGGTGGTCGGATTCCGTTGAGGAATCGAACGACTCCGTCAGGACCTACCTGCGCGAGATGGGCAAAGTCCGGCTCTTGACTCGGGAGGGTGAGGTGCGCCTCGCCCGCCGCATCGAGCACGGGCAGGCAAGGGCGCTGCGCGCGAGTTCGCGTTCGCCTGTGGTCCTGAAAGAGCTGATAGGTATGCTGGCGGAGGTGCGTCGCGGCAAGCTCTCCGTCAGAGACATCGTACACTTCTCCGCCGAGGACCTGGCCCGGGAAAAGACCATTGACCGGAAGATTGAACAGACGCTCGAGGCACTGATCCGCATTGAAAAGCTCTATCGACTCGCCTCAACCAGGCCGCCAGGCTTGAGAGCATGCCGAAGTCGAAGAGGCACTCCGTGTTACGCGCCAAGTACCGCTTGGCCCGGGTACGCATCGCCGGGGCAAGTCTGGCCCATTCCATCGACCTTGATAAGCGCGAACAGAAGCGCCTGATCCAAACAATCGGGCAAGCCGTTGACCGCCTTGGGGCTTTGCAGGGAAATGTGGGCTCTCTGAGGCGTAGCGTCGAAGCTGGCGGAAGAACTGCGTCTCAGGCTCGCGCCGAGCTGAGGTCCTGCCAGCGGTTGCTGCGAAAGGAAGAGTCCAACGCAGGTGCGAGCTTCGCGGAGCTGAAGCGCACCTGGGAGCGAATCCGTCGCGGACAACTTGAAGCCGAGCACGCAAGAAAGGACCTGGCGGAGGCCAACCTCCGGCTGGTGGTGTCGATTGCCAAGAAGTACTCGAATCGCGGACTGGATTTCCTCGACCTGATCCAGGAGGGCAACCTCGGGTTGATGCGGGCCGTCGAGAAGTTCGACTGGCGTCGTGGGTACAAGTTCTCCACCTACGCCACTTGGTGGATTCGCCAGGCTATTACGCGGGCGATCGCCGACAAGGGTCGCACGATCCGCGTTCCCGTGCACGCCATTGATACCATCAACAAGCTGACCCAGGCAAGGCGCCAACTCGTGGGCGAACTTGGCGGCGAACCGACTGAGGGTGAGATCGCCAAGCGAATGCGCCTTCCGGTCGTGAAGGTGCGCCAGATGATCAAGGTGGCGCAGGAGCCCGTGTCGCTGGACGCTCCCGTGGGCGATGACCATGAGTCGCACTTGAAGGACTTTCTGGAGGACAGCACAACGCCGTCACCATCCGAGGCGGCGATTCGCCTGCGGTTCCAAGAGCAGACGGCTTCGTTCTTGAAGACGCTCACTCCGCGCGAAGAGAAGATCCTCAGGATGCGCTTCGGATTCGAGGAGGACAATACCCACACGCTCGAGGAAATTGGCCACTCGTTGGTGCTGACGCGCGAGCGTATCCGGTAGATCGAGAGTCACGCCCTACGCAGCCTGCGCGCCTTATCTCATGTCCACGGCCTCCGGATCTATCTCTCGAACAATTAGCCTGGGTTTGGAAGAGATTGGCTTGGGCGGCCGTCGCCTGAGATCGCCCAGGACTGTCAGTGGCTGGCTTGCCGGAGGATCTCCCGGACACGGCTGCACGCCGTGACATTCTTCGAGCTGCCTGCCGTCCGTTCAAGCCAGGCACTGAAGTCCTTGAGCTTCACGGTATGCTCGGCCGGAATGCTCACATATACGAGATGTTAAAATTAACCGGTCCAAATCTGCTTGCACCTAAATCTAGCGTAAGCGTTCTATAATCAAGCAGTTTGGCCGGTTAATTTCGACAGTCGGGTAAGGCAATGGCGCGGGTCGGGTAGGACGGAGGCGCGTAGCGGGCTTCGAATGATGCCGACGTTTCCACCGTCCTCCCTAAGATGCCGTACGGCGGGTTTTCCCCAGTACGGCTCCAAGGCCGGTATATCAAACAGGGCCTGC
>DATDGR010000358.1:0-3835 GCA_036521995.1 Terriglobia bacterium
GGGGCTTGACGCACGGGAGGAACTGGCGTATACTGATTGTTCATTAAGTTCGCGGGTAAAATGGCTATGATCTGGATGTCAAGAACGTCGATGCGGCTTCGCTGGGCCGAGGGCACCGGGACTAGACCAGGATGGCGCCGAGCGAAAAAAGATTCCTTATGCCAAAGCCGTAATGTGGTTTAGAATCAGCAACATGAGCAAAAGTTTGGGGCTAGGCCAAAGCCGGAATGTCCTTTGGAATCAACAAAAGTTGGGCTACACCCAAAGCTGGAAGGGCCGATTCGCACTTTCGGGCCACGATTCAAATAATTCATTTATAATCAAATAGATCCGGGAAGATCGGAGGCTGCGAGACCGAAAGTGCCAAAGCCAATCGGGGGCAAAGGCCGAATCGGCACTCAAGTCTCAGCGAATCAGTGGCTTATGGGTAAGAAGGGCCGCCATCAAAGCGCGAGCCAAAGCCACCAAAGCTCAGGACCGTTCCAAGTGGAGCGAACGGGCTTAATTTAGCGAGGGTTTCTGGGTTTCTCACCTTCGGACCGCTTCGTGAAGCAAGTCTTGGCCCGGCCTTTGGGCTCGGGAGCCTTCGAGGCGGGAACTTCGCTCCAGCCGAGCCGTGTCAGCATGCTGTACAGTGGATCTGCCTCGGCCTTCGAACAAAGGAGTGAGTTTGGCGCTGCGCCCCATCGATCTTGCCGTCATTATTGCCTACCTCGCCGGCATCACCTGGTTTGGCGCGCACTTCCGCAAGAACCAGCGGACGCTCCTGGACTATTTTCTCGGCGGGCGGCGGCTGCCCTGGTGGGCGCTCGCCCTATCCGTGGTGGCGGCCGAAACCAGCATTTTGACGATTATCAGTACGCCTGGAATCGCCTACCGTTCTAACCTCGCTTTCCTGCAGCTCGTGCTGGGATATCTCGTGGCCCGGCTGGTGGTGAGCTTCCTGCTGATCCCGCGTTACTTTAGCGGAGAGCTGTTCACGGCCTATCAGTTTGTGGAGCGCCGCTTTGGCCGCGGCCTCAAGCTCTTCACCGCCGCCCTTTTCCTGCTGACGCGAGCCCTGGCCGAAGGAGTGCGAGTCTTCGCCATATCGATTGTGGTCCAAGTAATCTTCCGCACCGGCGTTCTGACCGCGGTGGCGGTGATCATTCTGCTGACGCTCTTTTACACCTTTGAAGGCGGCTTGGCGGCCGTCATCTGGACGGACGTCATCCAGCTCACCATTTATCTCACGGGAACCGGCATCGCCCTCTTCGTGGCCCTGCACGCCCTACCCGGCGGCTGGCGGCAAGTGCACGAGGTGGCGCAGCTAGCCGGCGACAAACTGCGGGTGTTTGACTTCCGCTTCAACCTTCACGAGCCCTACCTCTTCTGGTCCGGGCTGATTGGGGGTACGTTTCTGACTAGCGCCAGCCACGGTACCGACCAACTGATCGTGCAGCGGCTGTTGGCGGCGCGGAGCGCCCGCCAGAGTCAGGCCGCCCTTCTTTCGAGTGGTGTTGTGATCCTGGGCCAGTTCGTGCTGTTCCTACTGATGGGCACCGTCCTCTTCGCCTACTACCGCCAGTTTCCTCCCGCCACCGGCTTCGAGCGCCCGGACCAGGTGTTTCCAACTTTCGTGATCACCAGCCTGCCGGCCGGCCTCGCGGGCCTCCTGGCGGCGGCGATCCTGGCGGCTGGTATGGCGAACCTGAGCGCCGCCCTGAATGCCCTCGCCTCGAGCTCCGTGGTGGACTTCTACAAGCCGATCGTAAATCCGACGGCCGGCGAACGGCATTCCCTGGTGGTTTC
This sequence comes from Terriglobia bacterium, assembly GCA_036521995.1. Taxonomy (GTDB): domain Bacteria; phylum Acidobacteriota; class Terriglobia; order UBA7540; family UBA7540; genus Gp13-AA77. Next base: position 1,792 of record DATDGR010000358.1, read on the forward strand.
ACGCGCCTTAACGCTCATTTGGGGCGCGATCCTGATCGGAATCGCTTTGGCGGCGGCCGAGTTCCATCAAAGTGTGCTTGAACTCGCGCTTGCCATCGCCTCCGTGCCGTATGGAAGCATGCTCGGCATCTTCCTCCTCGGTGCGCTCACCAAACGCACGACGTCTGCCGGCGCCTTCGCAGGCGCTGTCAGCGGGTTCTTGGTGCTCGCCGTCGTTATCCTGTGGACATCAGTAGCCTGGACGTGGTACGTAGCCATCGGGACGTCCGTTACTTTCGCCGTTGGATGCTCTGCAAGCCTGGTTGGGGGCAGAGCTCGCTCCGCCTGAAGCCCAGCCTGATCAAAGGGCCTTCACGGCTGGCCGCCGGGATAATGCGCGGTTTCAATCATGCCTCAACTCCAGCAATCTGAGCGCGCCGGCCTCACTCAAGGACTCGGACCGTATGCAGCCACCTCGGTTGTGGCCGGGACTATCATCGGCACGGGAATCTTCCTGGTGCCGAGCCTGATGCTGGCACACGTGGGGAGTCCCTTAAGGGTGATGGAAGTCTGGATCTTTGCCGGAGTTCTCAGCCTGTTCGGCGCGCTCGGATATGCCGAGCTCGGCGCCGCGCTGCCTGAGGCTGGCGGCGAGTACGTCTACCTGCGGGAAGCCTACGGCCCGGGGATGGGCTTCCTTTACGGCTGGACACAGTTCGTGGTGGCCAAGGCGGCGTCGATTGCCACCATCGCCACCGGGTTCCTGCTTTACTCGGCCTACTTCTTCCCTAGCCTCACCAAGGTCGTGTGGCAACTCTCCGGCGGCCCCGGAGAGCGCATCTGGGTCTTCAAACTCACTGGTCTGCAAGTGGGAGCGACGCTGATGATCCTGCTGCTTTCGGGACTGAACGTACTTGGGGTACGCCGCAGCGGCGCCGTGCAGACCGGCTTCACGGCCGCCAAGCTGGGAGTGCTGGTGACCCTGATCGTGCTCGGTCTCACCCTGGGCCACGGTTCTTTCGATCACTTCCGGTCCGTGATCCCGGTCACGGCTGGAACGACGGCTACCTCCGGCTTTCTGCTAGCCACCGTCTCGGCGTTATGGGCCTACGACGGCTGGAACAATCTCAGCATGGTCGCGGGCGAAGTGCAGAACCCGCGACGCAACATGCCTCTTGCGATTATCGTTGGATCGCTGGTCGTCCTCGGAGTCTACTTGCTCGCCAATCTTGCCTATTTCTACGTCCTTGCGCCTGACGAGGCCGCGGCCACCAGTACGATCGCGGTCACAGCGGCCCGCCGGTTCCTCGGCGCCGGTGGAGGTGCATTCGTGGCCGTCGGAGTCCTCATCTCCACCTTTGCCTCCTTGAATGGCTCCATTCTGTCGGGCTCGCGAATACCTTACGCCCAGGCCCACGACCGGCTCTTCCCCCGGGCTCTGGCCCGCGTGCATCCGAGGTATCGGACACCCTACGTCGCCATCATGGCTCAGGCTGTGCTTGCAGGGGCGTTCGCTTTGACAGGTGCTTACGAGGCGCTCTACACGAAAGCAATCTATTCTGAGTGGATCTTCTATCTGCTGGTGACAGCGGGCTTGATCATTCTGCGGCGAAGGCGTCCCGATTTACCTCGACCCTATAGAGTCTGGGGTTATCCTGTGCTCCCGCTGGCCTTCGTGACGCTGGCTTTGTTCCTGCTCGCCGACACACTCCGTGAGCGCCCGGTGGACGCTCTTTGGTGCCTGGGGCTCGTGGCCAGCGGTATCCCAGCTTACTTCCTCTGGAAGGCTAGCAGGAAGCAATAAACTTAACTGCCCTTTGAAAAAAAAATTTTGCGAGATTCCTGGTTGGCCTGAGGCTCCTTGACTGGATGACAGACAAGGCGCGGTTTTCAACGGGCTGTTAGATTCAGGAAAAAACAAAAGGGGCAGAGCCAGACAAACCGGCCCCGCCCCGCTTAGTCGTATCTTGTTCTCGCCAACCGACGAATCAGCTTTGGCCCTTCACCGCTGATCACCCCGTTTCAACTCAGTGAGGTGTAACGCCAATGGTCGGGCAGGTGTAAC